>CAZGJD010000001.1:0-173828 GCA_964526385.1 uncultured Candidatus Poseidoniales archaeon
TTGTTCAACCAAAGGATGTGTTAAAGGAAATTTGGGAAGGCAGGAGGCCGGGTGTCGAGGGCGCAGTTGATAATTGGCCTGTAGATGAGGCATATTCAATTCATGATTTAGATGATAAATTATCTGAAATGCTCGTAAAATCTTCGAGAGTGTTTGTAAAACTCGGAGTTGACAAAACAGTGGATAGTATTGTGGAAAATGAAGTTAAGAGAAATTCTCGTGAAAGACAAAAATTTGGAACTGGTCCTATGAGTATTGTTGACCCATCTCCATACATAAACGAACTTAGGTTGAGGAAATCCAAATCCGAAATTTCATTGATGCGTCACTCCGCAAAGGTTGCCAGCCAAGCTCATATTCAAGCGATGGCCAATACAAAACCAGGGATTGGAGAATGGCAACTTGAAGGAATTATAGAAGGACTATTCAAGTATTGTAATACAGAAGGTATTTCCTATCCTTGCATAATTGGAAGTGGAGAAAATGCCACAATTCTGCATTACAATGTCAATAACGATGTTTGTAATGAAGGTGAAGTGATTTTGATCGATGCTGGCTGTGAGTACAAAGGATATGCATCAGACATTACGCGTTCATGGCCAGTTAGTGGTAAATTTTCAGACCCGCAAGCAGAGATCTATCAAATAGTCCTAGACTCACAACTCGCAGCCATTGACAAATGTAGAGTAGGTAATCCATATGATGCACCGCACAAAGAAGCACGACGTGTCCTTGCTCAAGGCTTAATTGACATTGGAGTAATCACACAAAGTATAGATGAGGCAGTTGGTCCAGAGGGCGAACTTAACAAGTGGTACATGCATGGTACTGGACATTGGTTGGGATTGGATGTGCATGATGTTGGTATCTACAGGCCTAATGATGAGCCGAGGGTTTTCGAAGAAGGTATGGTGATAACAGTAGAACCTGGACTATATTTCGGAGCATGGAGACCAGATGTTGATTGTCCTGAAAGGTATGCAAATATTGGTATACGAATAGAGGATGATGTTTTGATAACAAAAGATGGCCCAGATGTCCTTTCCGTGGATTGCCCAAAAACAATCACTGATATTGAAGCTATAGTTGGCACAGCATGAGTGGGAACTATGAACTGGAGTCAAATTTTGGCTGAGTTAGACCATGAGCAAAGAAGGATTTCTGTTGAAGAAGCCATTGAGCTATATCAAAACGCTCCATTCCATGAACTTCGTCAAGCTGCCCACAAGCGAAGATTGTCGATGAATGGAAATAGAAACGTAACGTATTTGATTGATAGAAACATCAACTACACCAATATTTGTACTATTAACTGTCAATTTTGTTCATTTTATCGTCCTCCGGGCCATGCAGAAACATATACTCAATCAATCGATGAGATTAGTCAGAGAGTTTCTGAACTGGAAGAAATAGAAGGGGTAAGGATATTGATGCAAGGTGGTGTTAATCCCGAACTTAGAATAGAATATTACACAAATTTACTCAAGGAATTACGTCAACGCCACCCAAATATCGATTTAGATTGCTTCTCACCAATTGAGATCGAAGGTATTTCAGAGGTTACTGGTCTATCTACATTAGAAGTTTTGACCAGATTGAAAGATTCAGGCATGCATGGGTTACCAGGTGGTGGGGCAGAAATCTTGGTAGAATCTGTAAGAACAGATGTCTCGCCAAAAAAAGGCCACCCTGACAACTGGCTAAATATAATGCGTGAAGCTCAATCCTTGGGGTTAATCACAAGTGCAACAAATGTATTTGGGTTTGGCGAAAATATTGAAGACAGAATTGAACATATGAAACATATAAGAGATTTACAGGATTTTAGTCTGGATAATTATTCAATGGGCTTCACATCATTTATTGCATGGCCTGTCCAACTTGAAAATAATTCATATGGAAAGAGAAATAGAGGGGCCAACAGAATGGAATTAGGGGCTGGCCCAACTGAATACCTACGTCATGTTGCAATCAGTCGCTTATTTTTTGATAATATAGAACATATTCAAGCGTCATGGCCAACTATGGGCCTAAACATTGCGCAAATGGCACTTCTTGGTGGTGCCGATGATGCAGGGTCTACAATGATGGAGGAGAACGTTGTATCAGCATCAGGTACTGAAAAAATGCGGGCATCTGAAAAAGAGTTACAAGATACTATAATTAAGGCAGGATTTAATCCAGTCAGAAGAAACTCGAGATATGAATTGCTTCCAACACCAAAGTCTGACTTGGAATTGAACGAAATGGCTTCTCCTCCACCTACTCAATTCTGAGCATACCAAACCAACCAGATGTTAGCACGGATATTTCTAGAGCCACCATTTGTGTTTTGTGGTACATACTCTTGGCCATTGAATAGTCCTTTGTAGTGTAGATTATTTTCGGTAGAATTGTCGACCCAGTTGGTTATATCATATGTCCATTGTTTAACATCTTGCCCTGCACACCATCCTGCTCTTCCAAAAGGCCAAGATCCAAATTGATTGGCTACAACACCTCTGTCAACTTCCTTTTCACACCCTTGATTATCATGAACAATAGGGTGCCACTCATATGTTTGGTAGTTGTTAAGGTAGTAATGATGTTCATGGTCGCAGAATTCCGCACAGTTAGCTTGGTCTTGGTTGAAGCCGTGGCCAGTAATCGTTGCAACGATTTTTACTCTGTAAAAATCATCTTCTGTTGAAAAATTGTGTTGGCGTTTGTACCGAGATTCATTATTGTATTCTCCATTGAATTCACCACCAGTAAATATTTGCTCACCGGTGAAACTTCGCTCTCCCTTATTCCAATTAGAGAATAATAATTTTACAGTCATAGTGCCCTTATTTGCACCTTGATATTTGAATGTCCTAACATCATCATCTTCGAGCATAAATAGGTAAGGTGTGATGTCAGTTAGCCATCTTCCTTCTCTTCCGTATGTTGTAATCCATCTCATGAATTCAGTCCCACATTTTGATGAGTTATCCCGATTGCAGATCTTCATGTACGCCAGATAGTCCCATTCATGACAACCTCCGTATGTACCATCTGATTTCTGGTATCTGTTTCTTCTGTCCTCACAAGCATGTTCGTGGTAGACTTCGAGAGTATCATAATTAGAGATATTTTCTGGAAGTGTTATGTTTACATCACTGTATGTAGAGGTATAACCTGAACTCCACCCCCCACTATGCCAAACTTCGTCTACAATGGTTACTACTTCGATATTCGGATCGGTTTCTCTTATCTCAACATTGAATTCATAATTATACATTCGCGCTTCGTATGCCCAGTGGGTAATGTCATTTGTTTGGCTGGTCCATGCATAAATCGAACCAATTTCCCTTGCTCTCTGGAATCTATCAATTCCATAGTATAGTGAGCCCCAATTATTGATTAGGTCGCCCAATCCACCACTGGCGGTTGACATGTCTTGGTCTATGTAATGTATTCGATTAGCCCACTTAATCTCCTCATCGGGATTTAATGCATTTAGGACAGCATTTTTACGTCCCAAAACATCATTATGATATGTATTATCGAATGAGCCATAGAATAAATGCGCATTATCTGGTAGTTGTCTAATCATTGAGCCTGGGTTCTTTGACCAGTCAGCGTTATTGCTATTTCCTGATGAGTCAGTATATTTGAAAAGAAAAATGTAGACGTCCCTTCCATTCCACTCATTTCTAAATGACCAGGTCCCATCAAGTGTGGGTACTGAGAAGTGTGAGACTGTATCCATCCTTCCATTCCCATGTCCAGTCTCTTTCCATGAAACTGCTAATTGATAGACTGCGCAACCTTCGTTATTCACACTCCATTTTTCTTCAGTGTTTGTACAGTTATCTACATTTGAATAAACACCGTCACCATCTAAATCTGCACAACCAAGATTGTTTACGTCGTTACCAATTGGTGTCCCTGGGCACTGGTCATAAAAGTCTGAAATTCCGTCAGAATCTGAATCTCTTTCAGTTGCGTCGCAACCATTTTCATCAATGTCTGTCGCATTTAGTGGTGAGCGTGGGCACAGGTCTAATGTTACTCCAGTCTCATTTACATCGTTTACTCCATCAGAATCATCATCTAAGTCTTCTGTGGAATCGAAACATCCGTCTCCATCATAATCAACCTGTATGTTGGATGTCCAATTCAACTGTCCTCTCCAACAGTCATCTGTGATGTCTGCGATGTTGTCATTATCATCGTCTAAATCCTCAGTTAAATCTCTGCAACCATCGCCGTCGTAATCTGAATACGCTTTTGATTCCCAGTTTAGCTCACCTTTTGGACATAGATCATTATCGTCAATAATTCCATCATTGTCATCGTCGTTATCTTGTAAATTATCAGAACAACCATCAGTGTCGTAATCTGAAGTTGAATTACTAATCCATCCTAATTCAGATAAACAATCATCATCAAAATCAGGTAACATGTCTCCATCATCGTCGATATCTTCTGATTGGTCTTCACACCCGTCTCTATCGTAATCTGTAATTTCAGTAGAATACCATCCATCGTCCTCTCCAAGTCCCTCTGGACACCTGTCGACATCGTTTTGTATCCCGTCGCCATCAATATCATCTGTGTTTAGAATAATTATTTGCACAGTTTTACTGTCGTATGATTTCGTCCAAACGCCACATACAACACTTATTGTCAACTCTGAATTTTCAGTAATCATTGCTTTATTTATCTCAAAATGTCCGATTTCATTCGGGTAATATGATATCGAATTTTCAGTAATTTCGCAAGATTCCAAATTAGTGTGTGTGACGGTTCCTGCAAGTGTAAATTCCTGTGGACCATCGAGTTCAATTATTGCATCTGTGAGCAATATTGAATCCCCTTCGTCGGGTATATTTGTTGTGAAACCAGTTTGCTGAATTAGTGGTTCTTCATAACCTTCGACATATAATTTAGTAATTACTAACCATTCTCCTGGTTCATCGGGTGAAAAAATAATTTTAATATCGGATTCATCTATAAGAATTGACGATTCAAAATTCCTAATTCCAGTTGGTGAAACAATATCGTAAAGAATTGAAAAATCAGTTTCCGTAGGAGAAATCATTACGTTACCTGTGATTATTACAAATTCTCCAATTTCTGCATTTAATGGGTATTCATCTAGGGTAAAATTGACTGAAAGATCATCAGATTTCTCAACATCATCTTGAACAATTTTATCTGGTTCTGATGATAAACAACCAGAGAGTAGCATTACGACGGTTAGAAAAATCGCTTGATATCTCTGCCCCTTCATAGTACGACACTATGCACCAAGCAAATGAAACCTTCTAAAAAATATCTGATTCAGTGCGACCGTCTTGTATCGTTAAATTTTCATTGCTCACAGTCGAATTGGTGTGTTCGATAATTAATGGTTGTACCCAAAGTAGTTGTCCACCAACATCTCTCTCAAATGTAATTATGCATTCCCAGTGAATTCTCACTAAGTCCCCATAAACCGTTCCAGGCCAATCACCTTCAGGTGCTTCTAGTTCAAAACTACCGTTTGTGTTAGTAATGGTTGCCGAACCTCCATAACTCATTATCCTCATCGGTCTCAGAAACATACCTCCTGGGACATCATGCCTCTCCATGGGTGCATCTTCACCCATCCCTGTTCCATCATCAAGCCCTTTTTCCCAGTGGTGAGGTAGTGGTGTAGTTAATCCCGGAGGTGGTTGGCCATTTGGGTCTAATTTGAGTGCAGAGAATATACGATGCCTCGCAGGAGGCAAAACTCCAACTCTCCATGATACTTTCATTTCATTGCAACCTAATGGTAATTCGTCAAAGCTAACCTTTCCAATCAATTTTGAAACATTATTCATTTCTTCAAATTCAAACTTAGGACTAGCTGGTGCATTTGAAAGGAATTCTTTTTGTTTGGTTAAATCGCTCAGATTCGCCACAATTCTAAGAACTATTGGGATTATCAGAAGTGGAACTACTATGACTGCTAATGCTGGGTAATCCAACAATCCCAGTCGAATTTTACCAGTGCCAAATGTGGGAATGCCCATTGATGACTGGATTGGTGCGGTGAAGAGGTAGAACAGGGCAGTCATCAGAATTATTACTGATAAATTGATGAATTTTCTAGCCTTGGCGTGAATTGGATTTGGCAATATATACCATCCCTTTCTCTGTTTTTCGATAGCAGCAGGTAATTCTCCATGATATTTAGAATCAAACTCAAATTTTCCGTCAATGATTCTCTCAACCAACCATGAATCTTCAGTTCCTAGTTTGAAAGCGGGTACGACTGGGCCCTCTATTTCAAAGGTATTTTCAGCAATTGGGATTGCATCCGGGTTTATTTTTGAAGATTCAAATGGTGGATAGCGAATTCTATGTGTAATCCGTACCATGCAATCCCTCAAGCAAATAAAATTTTGACTCCGGCCTTCAACGCTAACTTTCGAAATTCAGGAACCTTTCTCAAAAGTGCCAAACCAAGAGGTACTGGATGTTCAATGTCGCCGATTTCATTGATCAATTCTAGAATTTCTGGTCTGTTAAACATCCTGAAGTGAGTATCAAGCTCTTCGTCATCGGGTATAGTGACCAACAAATCACGTAGTGCTCTTGCTCTGTCAAGGTCTTTTGATAAGGATTTATACGGTTTACACACCTTTGCTAAGTGATTTTGCGACAACTTATCTTCAGTAATGCATTTAGTTAGCTTTTCTATAATCGCTTCGACTTGCCTAAATCCAGGGCCAATTCCCCCACCGGTTGTTGGCTTTGCCATTCCAGCAGCATCGCCGATTACCATGACTCTGTGTTTGAATGGTTTTTTAATTAGGCCACAGGGGACTGGTCCACAGTACCTCGCGACCTCTTTTACGCCGTAGAATCTATCTTTCCATAAATCATGGTTTATCAATGATTCATAACATTGCTCAACGCTTCTTCCACCCAGCAAATCAGCCTTTGACCAAATACCAATCCTGTGAGTGTCTGCTCCAGTTGGTATGACCCAAGAGAAAAAGCCTGGTGCAATATCTGACCCAGTATACATTTCAAGCCAATTTGATTTTCCTTTTAGCCCCTTTACATCTGTTTGAAATCCAATCATCATTTCTTTAGGCCGACCCATTTTGAATTTTCGTCTTGTCCATGAATGCGCTCCATCCGCACCAATCAATAATTTACAAGACAATTCCACCGTATTGCCTTCCCTCTCGACGGTCAAAATGACCTCGTCATCGAGAACCTCTGCATCAATTGGTCGAGATTTAAGCCATAGGTGGGATCCTGCTTCCATAGCTTGTCTAACTACACCTTGGTCGAATTTTTTCCTACAAACAACATGTGTTCTGATGGTTTTTTCATTTCCTACTGGAACTTGAATGCCAGATGGGGAATGAATAAGTGCTCCGTTGATGTTTTGTAAGATTGTTTCTTCTAAATTAACAGCGTTCATTGCAGGTGGGTTTACAAGACCTGCGCATTGAAATGGCCTTCCTATTTCAGCATGCTCTTCCAGCATTAAAGTGCTGATTCCCCGTTTTGATAACTCAGTTGCTAATCGGCCTCCCACGGGGCCTGCACCGACAATAACAACTTGGTACATCTATAACCCCGTAGACCATCATAAATGTGAAGGTTGTGTAAGATTATTTCTTAGCGAATCGATATCCTATTGATTCGTTACCTTTCACATACAAGATTGCTGTAAATGGTTTGCCTGATTTCTTTGAAGTAAAATCTTCGAATGGTCCAATTTTTTTGCTTTCCACTAATTCCTTAGCTTCTTCCCGGGTAATTTCTCGTTTACTCATTTCTCTTAAGATTGAAATTTTACAACCTTCAGAGTTTGTCTCTGATTGGAAATGAGTTGGAGTCTCAATTACTCCAATATTGTGTTTGGGACACACTGCAACAACTCCTTCAACAACATCAAACCTTTTTACATCAGCTGACAACTCTCTAGGTGGGAATTCAAATTCTGTTCTAGTTTTACCAAGAACCAAGTATGCCGAAAACGGTCTGTTCCTTTTTGAAATAAAATCTTCAATTAATTCAGATTTACCTTCTGTCAAAATCTTGAGGGCTGTTTCTTTTGAAATATCTCTTTTACAAATTATCTTGCCAATGCCACGGAACTTACAATCTTCACCATCACATGAGTAAAATGATTCACCAATCCTGATGTTGCCTTGAGAGCATATCGGACAAGCGCACAATATTTCATCGTCATCACTCACAGATGATGATGATCCTCCACCAATTGATAGGCCTGATGCATTTATCGATACATCAGTTTCATATGATTCACCCGACATTGAGAAAAAGCCATGCAGATTTTTAATTTCTTTTTCGTTTAGTAATCTCGATACGGTTTCTCTATCGAACCATCTTCCACTAGAGTCCTTCCAAACCACAAAACTACAACCTGAATCTCTTCCAGCGTTATTTTCGCAAATGTATGACATCACAGTTTCATTCATATTACCTGAGCATTCTGGACACGTACCTACTGAATTTTCATTGATGTAGAATAGATTTCGGTCATGGTTTTTTATGGAATTTACGAGTTCAGATGCGAGGTCTGAAATTGTATTCATGTATTCTGAACGGGTAACTGTTCCTCTTTGAACACCAGTCAGTTTTGATTCCATTTCACCTGTAAGTTCAGCAGATGTAATCCATTCGACAGGAATTCTTCTCAACATGTCAATTAGCCTTATTCCATGTGGATTTGCTCTGATTGAGCCCCCCTTCCCTCGAGATATAAATTCTCTCGATATTAATTTTTCAATTGTCTCTGCTCGTGTGGCAGGAGTCCCTAATCCCTTGTCTTTCATAGCTGCGGATAACTCGTCATCATCGATTTCTTTACCTGCATTTTCCATGAGACGAAGCAATCCTGCTTCTTTCAACCTACCAATTGGTTTGGTTTTTTCTTCTTTGAATTCACTTTCGAGCAATGATGCATTGGCTGGATTATTTGCCAGCACTCCCCAATCGTCAGGATAGCTCTGATTCTTTGGCCTTACAGCTCTCCATCCTTCTTTTTTGATATTTCGAGCCTCCTTTATGAATTGGTGACCGGATTTTTCTACAATTCTTTTCTGAACCGTCCATAGTGCTTCAGGATGGAATGATGCTAAAAATTGTCTAGAAATTAAGTCGTACAATTTAGAAGCGTCTGTATTTAAACTACTATCGGGCAATTTGCCAGTTGGTATTATCGCAAAGTGGTCTGAAACCTTTGAATTGTCAAAATTCCTCTTGGTATTTTGCAATCCATTTTGAACGAGATAATTTGAATGTGGCTCAAAATCTTCTTGGGCCCCTAACTGCCTAATTGTTTTAGATATTGTCTCCATCATATCTTCAGGCAAATGTCTTGAATCGGTTCTAGGGTAGGTCGTAAGTTTGTGTGTGTCGTACAATTCCTGTGCTACAGAAAGGGTTCTTCTTGCAGACCACGACCACAAATTATTCGCTTCTCTCTGTAAGCTTGTCAGGTCAAAATTTAAAGGAGGCTTCTCTGTGCTCGTCCTATCTGTTTGGTTCACCGTAAAACCGTCATTACTTTCTAGTAATTTTTCAATTTCCTCTTTTTCTGATAATTCTGTTATTCTGTGTGATTTGTATTCCGGACGCTCCGCGTCATCTTTGTGGCCTTTTCTTTCCCATCTAGCTGTCCATTGGGCTTCAGGCGATTCAAATTTAACTTCCAAACTCCAGAATGGTTCAGGATTGTGTGATAGAATTTTCAACTCATGGTCGACTATCATTCCAAGCGTCGCAGTTTGTACTCTTCCCAAAGATAGTGATTTCTTGTCTCTTCTACCAACACGTAAGAGGGTTGATGCAACTCTTGAACCGTTCATTCCGATTATCCAATCTGCTTCAGCGCGAGATTCGGCAGCATCACGGAGATCATTGTAGTCTGATGCATCTTTTCTGTTATCCCAAGCAGTTTTGATAGCATCTTTTGTCATAGATTGTAACCACATACGAGATGATGTTGCTTTTATGTTTGAAAATTGGACTATTCGTCTGTATATCAGCTCACCTTCTCTTGCTGCATCACAAGCATTTACAACTTCTGTACATTCTTTGTTTGTAATTAATTTTTTAATTGCATTGAGTTGCTTTTTGTTTGAACCTCTCCCGCCTATTGGCTTCAATTGAAAGTCTGAAGGAATAAATGGCAATTTATCTAAACTTTTGTGCCAATTTTTGAAAGATTCATCATATTCCTCAGGTGTCTTTAATTCTAGCAGATGGCCGACAGCCCATGTTACAATTATGTCCTCAGATTCCCAATGAGTTTCTAATTTTTTATTCACGTTTAGGGTGGTCGCAATATCAGCGGCAACACTTGGCTTTTCGGCGATGATTACCACTGGCATGATTCAAGGGGGGAAAATCGGCGATACTTGAAGTCTCGTTTTGTGTGGATTTTCGACAGTTACTATGTAACTGTAAAAAAAACCAGTCTTATTTTTTGGCTATTTCCAGTCTGCGGAGAGCCTCGTTCCAGACACCCTCAGAACCGGGTCCACCACATCCTACACAACCTGGATATCCAGCCTCCAAAAGTTCTACAACTTGAGTTTTGAAATCAATCCAAGTGGCATTGGGAACCCAGCATACGTGTTCCGGTGGCTCTTTGTCTCCCATTTGGAAATATTCTCCTCCACCGAGTTTTCCAATTATGACATTCGGTAATGTCAATTTCTCTGGAATATAGTCTGAAATTAACTGAACTAAATCCCACGCATCATCTTCATGTTCTATTGGAACCGATAGTGGGCAGTTTTCTTCCCTGAGAAATCTTCTTGCCGCTTCTCTTAGAGATGGCCATCTCGAGTCATTGATTAGCACTAATTAGCCCAAGCAGAGGCAAGATTTGAAGAATACGGCTTGTAGACAACAAAACATGGGAGTCGGGTACAAGATTTTTGCCCGCCCTCTAATTGCGCTACAAGATAGTGAGAAAGCACACAGTAGATCTCTTTTGGCGCTAAGGTTTGTCTCTTGGTCATTCATAGGTAGAATGTTGTTAAGAATTCTATACAAACCTAAAAATATTCCAGTTTCAAAATTTGGATTAAATTTCCCAAATCCACTTGGATTGGCAGCAGGTATGGACAAGAGAGCAGAGGCCATGAAGGGTTGGGAAAATATAGGGTTTGGATTTATTGAAATTGGTGGCATAACTGAATTCAAACAACCCGGAAATCCCAAACCACGCATGTTCAGGGATGGTAAAACTCAATCTTTGATCAATCGCATGGGATTCAATAATATCGGAAGTAAAGAAATGGCAACGCACCTCAAACAGACCTACTCCCCTAATGTACCACTTTTCTTAAATGTTGGAAAATCAAAAGACACCAAGCTGGAAGATGCACATCTTGATTATGCAAAAACAGTTGAGAGTTGTTTGCCATATGTAGATGGTTTTGTCATCAACGTGTCTTCTCCTAATACTCCAAATCTACGAGAATTGCAAAAGGATGAAGATTTGGCCAGAATCATCATTGAAGTGCAAAAGCATTGTGAGGATAAACCAGTTTTAGTAAAGATATCACCTGACTTAGGAGACATGCAGATTAAATCGATAGTCGACACAGCACGAGGTTTGGGTTGTGCTGGAATAGTAGCAACCAATACTACTGTTTCTCGGCCAGAGGATGGTTCAATAATGGATGAAACAGGTGGGCTTTCTGGTAGGCCTCTAAAAAATAGATCTACTGAGGTTATACGTTTGATTGCAGACCATACCGATGGGAATTGGCCTATAATTGGAGTCGGTGGAATCTCTAATTGTGATGATGCTTATGAAAAAATTTCAAATGGAGCACATCTCATTCAACTTTATTCCTCTTTAGTATTTGAGGGGCCAGGTGTTGTAAAAGGTATAGTAAATGGCTTAGAAAATAGGATGAAATCAAACGGAATATATGAGTTTTCAGAACTAATAGGCCATGATAGGAGGTAATACAATGTTGACACACAGAACTAGATTGCTTTTAATTGGTGCTGTATTAACAATAGCCTTGGGCTCAACACTCTTACTTCAAACACCCGAAGCCACTAGGACCATTGATGAAGTGATGAAATCACCAGATAATTTAGAGGGCAAAGAAATCGCAATTCGGGGAGAAATTTTGGATTACAGTATTAATGAAACCGGGCTAACATTCATTATTCATGGTGAAGATTCTGAATTGTTAGTAGATTATAGCAAGGCAAGTGTTTCCAATGGATTAGACAACAACCGAACTGTATATGCTGAAGGGGTTCTTGTTTATTCAAATAATACGTGGATATTCGAAGCTGAGGTAATAAAAACTAGTTGTCCTTCTAAATACGAAGAAGCGGAATGATTTATTTTCATTCGGTGGGTTCAAAATGGTAAGGTATTACGGCATGCTGGGATAGGAGGGGAGTTTGCGTGCCCTCTTCCGCAAATCGCATATGGCGGTCCGAAAGCCAAAAGGCGGCTTAGCCGGCTTGTGGATTCCCACAGGCGGACGTTGATGTCTCGCCCCCACGTGACCCGGGTGTCATGAACCGAAACCGGAAGGAGTCGGGAACTGGATAACCGGGGGAACAGGTCAGGCCGGGAACGGAGCAGCCCTACCTGGGGCCATGGGTGCCGTGGGGTAACGGGATGGAGAAAGCTTGTGGATTTGGTTCATAGGTACGAAAGTCCACTTTTGGCACTCCCACTAAACAAAAGTTTGTAAATTCTGAATTATGTCGTAAGACATGGACACAATTTTGTTAGCCACTTTTTGGTTTTCTTCGTCATTAATTATACCGATTTGGGGATTAATGTGGTTCCTTCCTAGGCATGAATTTACCTACAAATTTGTTGGAGATTTGAGATATAGTGTAATTCCTCTTGCAGTTTCTTATTCGATTCTACTCGCTCCTAATCTACTCGATGTGTTTCTTTCGTTGGGAAGTGAGATGCCCACTCCTGAAATTGTAATCAATTTATTTTCAACAGATGAAATGATAATTTTGGCTTGGCTACACTTCCTAGTAATGGATACATTTTCTGGCAGGTACATTTGGCTTCGAATGGTAGAGAAGAACAAACCAATTCAATTGTCAATGCCTGTGTTATTGTTGTGTATGATGATTGCACCCGTAGGATTGGCGTTAGGAATATCCCTAACCACTGAAAGATCAGAATATAAGTTAGATGTCAAAAACAACATCTGAGTACCAGCCTGGCCCTTCAAATGTTGGAATTTCGAACCATTCGGAAGAAATAATTTCACCTTTCAAAATCTTCCTAAAGACAAATTCGTGAGATGTTACAGCTTTGATTTCTAGTTCCAATAACACGCTAGATTTTGGAATTGTAGATACCTGTGCCTGAATAATCCCATCTTTGATTATAGGCTGACAATCGACTAAAAACTCGTCATGTATTTCTAAATTGTACAGTACTTCATCAAGCCATTTTAAAACTAAAATCTCCACATCACCAACGTGATTTACTTCCCATTGTTTTGTAGTCCTAGTTATTGAATTTACATCTTGGTCTTCCGCAATCAATATCGATTGCATTCCCAATGTCAATTCCCTTAACAAGTCGTTTTGATTTAATCCAAACGCTCTTATGCCTATGTCCGCAGTAGTCGGTCTTTGCCAGTAACTCAAAAATTCACCTCTGTGAAATTTGCAGACTCCAAGCAATCTCACCAAGGCGATGCGCCAAATCTTTCGATGTTAATGTGAAATTTTGAGTTCCGCTCATTATACATTCACATGCAGCGTTTGCTAAATGCGCAATGTCTTTGACTGAAATACCGAGATTTACGCCAGCCGCAACTGCTACTGCAGCTGCATCAATGATTCCTATAACTCCTCTAGGGTCTGCTAGCGTACAAGGAACTGAAATTACATCTTCCTCATTTGTGTAAACAGTTACACCATTTTCACCTTGAACAACCATTAAGTTTCTCCATTCATTTTCTTTGATTAGTAATTTAGCGGCTTCAGAAGAATTATTACAAGCTAGACGTTTTGCCATTAAATCCAATCCTCTCGTTTGGAAAATCACCCAATCTGCTCCAAATGTTCTGTGCAGTCCAGTTAACTTAGGATCGCATATAACTGGAACATTGGCCAATTTTGCTGAGTTAATTAATCGCAGTGCGTTTTCGTCTGTAATGACACCTTGACCATAATCGGAAATTATTAGAACGTCAGAATTAGGAATCTCCTTTACCGCTTTATCTGTTAATGACCTCAAAACCTCAGCATCGATTTGAGTGTCATCTTCTATGTCCCATCTCAATAGAAGTTGCTGATTTGAAATTAAATATTCTCGACCAGCTATGAGTCGAGTCTTTACCGTTGTGATTCTCTCATCTATCGACTCAATTCCTGAGCAATCAACTTGTTCTGACTCCAATGCGGAAATGATAGTTTTTCCAGATAAATCCCCTCCAACAACACCGAATAATGTCGCATCTAATCCGATGTTTCCAAGTCCTCTTGCAACGTGTGCGGCGGCACCTACGTCGTCGTATCTGTTAGTCTCTTTAAGTACGGGAACGGGTGCTCTTGAATTCAAATCATTTGCATACCCATGTATGTACCTATCCAACATAATATCTCCAACTAGGACCACATTCCCTGCTAGATTTTTGACATTATTCTGTAAACTAACTAATCGATCATGCGCTTCATGTTGTTCATCATTCATACCCATATTATCACCTCAATTTGCACTATCTAGTAATTCAGCAAGTAAAGTTGCGTGAGTTGAATCTGATATTCCTAGACTTGAACGCAATGTCTCTAACATTGCTGCTTCGTCATTTGTAATCATTCCATCTTCCAAAGCGGTGATTAATGTTGATCTATAGGTTGAGGTTGCCTCATCTAATATTGGTTGGCGTTTTGCTTCCTCGAGCAATTTTCGATGCGTATCATCATCAATTCCAAAAGAATCTCTCATAGTTTTGAGTAAAGCGATTTCATCATCGACTATTTCACCGTCTATCAATGCTTGACGTAACATGTCAAGATAAACTTCTTCCGGTGGTGGGGCATTTTGGGTTTTTCTTGCTTCTTCAGATATTCTTATGACTCTTTGAGGATGGATTCCAATAAAATCTACGACCTCATTTAACAGATATTGCTCGTCTCTCGTAATCTTCCCATCTTCCCATGCTCTAGCAAACAATCTTCGTACAAGATTTTCACCTGCCTGGGCGTCTAGTGATGCGGTTCCATCTGGGTTCGAAATTGGGGATATTACCGGATTTTCATGAAATACCAAACCTTCATCTAAATGAGATAACAGTTCTAAGGTGAATTGTCCACCTTTCCTCAGTGTTCCTAACGTAATTCTTTCTCCATCTTTGAATACAGAAAGAGATAGAACCCTGTCTCGTATTTTTGAGGCCCTATCCATGCCTTTTGATGTCAATCCGTAAACCATTCTTCTTTGTTTAGCCCCCGGCACATGTCTCTGATTAGAAATCAATTCCTCGTTATTTTCAAGTCTCTTCAAGGTTCTAGGAACGTGCTTTCTTTGCACGTGTACAGCTGCAGAAATACCTGCCTGTGTTATGGAGGGTGGAGCTTCCCAATGACCTTCTGGAAGTGGGTTATCGAATAAATGCAACAGAGTCCTTTCCTCTGTTGTCATTGTACCTAGATACCCGTCTACCATTGTCTCACTGTTAGTATGTAAGAGGGGGAGGCACATAAGAGTGGTCGCCTACGGCCAATCATGTCAGGGGGTAGAAAGAGTAAACCAAGGTCAAGAAATTCGAGACCAATTGGCTTATCTTCGGAAAACTCTCCAACTAAAAAAAATCAAATTCCCACAAGGTATGAAGATGGTTGGTTAATTATCGAACCTGTTGCTAGCAGATTATACCAAAAATCAGCGATAGGTGTACCAACTACAGGAGGAATAAAAGTCAATGATGAGGAGTTGTTGTTTTGCCACTGGCACAGGCACATACCACTTCCAGAAGGCTGGTTAGATGAGAAACTGGAAAAAGATACGAATTTCGTTTATCAGGTAGTTGCATACGACACCATACGAAGTTCTGGAGAAAAATTAGTGCAATCCACAGATTGTTGGAATTTATGGACAAGGGAAAATCATCCCTCTAATAGTCGTCCTTCCTCAAAAGTAAAATGGTATCAATCAAGAGATGAGTTTCAAATCCAAGACATAATAACTTGGATTGATAGCATAGATTCCGATTTAAATGCAGAAATTGCAATTGTGGATGAAGAAATGGATGTTACAATGTATCGTGTTTCAATAGTAAATCCGATGGGCAATTTGACTCCTTCCACAAAAGATAATCATCCTAATTTGGGGATAGAACATCTTTCGAGAAAATTTTACAGAAAAGAAGAACTGGACTGGATAAACAATGAACAGAGTGAAGTATCAAATTTATTTGATGAATTAAATAATCGTGGATTAATGGTGCGTCCTGGCTTCAAATACGGCTGTCGATGGAGGGTATATTCAACACCAATCGAAGATGACCATGCACCTTGGTTAATGCAAATGCTCCACGATGTCTCCAAAAATTGGGAAGGTGTTTGTCTATCTGTAAGGCTCGCCGAAGGGGTCAACAAAAGGTGGGTCATCGCTTTCAATGACGGTAAATGGAGATTCATTCAATTCAGAAGGCACCTCCCTGGTAGATGATTCTATACCCAGTACTACCCATATGGAAATCAATAATAATGCTACAGGAACCAAAAAAGCTGGTTCTGTGAAAGAATTTATTGCTGAAGGTTGTTCATTCGTCGCAGTAAGTTCGATATCTATGGCATACTTTTGGCCCGATTCGGTAGCCAAAATCAACTGACCTCTAATTAGCATACCATTTGTCAATAGTTCGTTGTGTTCAATTGAAACTTCTATGTATGATTTCGGTCCAATTGTTTGTGACTGACTTGTAGTCGCTACACGAGACAAAGCACCCTCAATCCCCACGATCCAAGTTTGTTGACCTCCTCCAATCGTATCTATTGGAATTTTAATGATCGTATTCGAATCAAAAGGAATATCATCAGTGAATTTTGATTCAATTGGTATGTTTCCTAAAATCTCAAATTCATGCCGGATATCAATCGGTGTCCCACTTGAACAAGAAATAGTTCCTGTAATCAATCCTATTACTCCAATAGTGCCATCAGTTTGGAACTGTATTTGATTGTCAATAACATCTATTTCCCTTCCATCAGAGCTTGATAAATGAAATTCCTGATCGTCACATTCACCATCAAAAGTAATTGAACTTTCAGGGGTTAAAACAGAAGTGTAATCAGGGAAGTCAAAGTTTGATTGGTGTCCACAATCATCGGATGAAAATGTGATAGTTACATTGGTATCATTTACGGACACTTCTGCTAGCCAGTCAACTAATATTCCATCCCTATTTCTTATTTGTATACCATCATATCCAAATTTATCTCCATCCCAGAATAAATCTGACTGTTCTCCTTCGTTCGAACCAGCTACCATATCTTGATTGCCATCCGCTTCCAAAACAACAAGCCAAGGTCTTTCCGGATGTGAATTGACCGTATTATCTTCAACAGAACCTGCATTCAAATCTTGTTGCAAGACCAATATACCGTTTCCTGGTAATCTGGAATCGTATCCATAATCACTACGATATTCGATCCAAATAAATTCGTCTTCGCCAATGGGTATTTTAAGAGAATTTCCACCTTCTCCAATTCCAGTTAGAGAAACAACGGGCCCATTACAAGATGTCCCTGGTAACCATTCTAGTTCAACAAGTTCGTATCGTTGTACGCCCATCAATTCAGAAGTTACCGTCGTTGGTAATGCAGGCCAAACACCATTTCCATTCCAATTACCACTTGCCATAATATCCCAATTTCCAATACCTTTCCATGTTTGTGTTACTGTAGGCGCATGAACTGGATAAAGGTCCGCTGCTCCAAATTGGTGATACATTTCGTGGATGATTGTTCCGAAATTGTTTGAATTATATTGACTAGCGATTGTGTAATATGCAATTTGTAAATTATCTGAAATTTCCACCACATTTTCAATCGATGAAAAATGTGACCAAATTCTCGACGAAGAACCACTACCGTCTTCTTGTGGTTTAGCACAATGTAAAATCAAGAAACGGTCAACCCAACCATCTTCGTTCAAATCATAAACTTCCCAATCGACCTCGTCAGATATTTCGTTAACGATTTCTTCAGCGAGTGTATGTGGATTAACACCATTTTTTCCAACATCATTTTCACCACCTTCATCATGCCCATATTCTTCCATTTTGTGTTTTGTTTGTACTATACGGTTATGATATTCAATTTCTAAAGTACCATTTGGATGTACACCTTGATGAAAATAATTTAGCGCAGATTGATCAATCAACGTAGAAGCTCTGTCTTGGTCACAATTGCTGAACTCATTTTGGTCAGGGAAGTCTATTAAGACCACGAACCACTTTTCATTTTCTTGAGCGCCAACTAATACACCAACCTCTTCATTCGGTATTACAATGGAATTATTTTCAACCCACTCGTTGATTGCATCTCCGTTGAAATAAGCGCCGACAGCAATGGCTGCAAAAAACAGCGCTATCGGCCAACCGAGTATTGGTCGCATTAGTACTTCTCACTCAATGCTGATGTATGAATCAATTGCTAACATAGGTCAAGTCATCAACAACTTTGCTTATTGATTTGATTATTTCATCGTCGCTTGTTTTGATGAATCCTTCATTTGTCATCAAATTCATACCAAATTGGATTTCGCTTCCATAATATATTTTCTCGATATTATACTCTAATAGTATCTCCTTCAATCTAATTTCAACTTGATTATAGCTCCATGGGTCTGTTAAAGATGCCATTGCTAACTTACAATCAATCAGTGAACCGTCAGTGCGAATTGCATCAAGGTGAGATAAGTCGAGTGATTTGATTGAACATCCTAAAAATCTTACTGTATCGATGAATTGAGGAGCGAATGAATCTATTTTGCATCCTGAAAATATCACCCGATTAACATTAAATCGTTTTATTGCATCTAATAGTAAATTTTGTTCGTCAACGCTACGACAAACTGCATTCATTTCGAGAACACCCATGCCTGGCAAAGGTTCTATCTTTGGAGAAGTCCCAAAACAACTGCAATCGGCATAAAGTACGCGATGCAATTTTCCTTCTTTGTCCAACATATCCTTCATTCCGTAGCCAATTGGCATTGGTTTACGAAATTGCTTGTAACCAATAATTTCAACCATTCCCGATGCTAGAAGGGTTAGTCCAATAAATAGACCAGGTAATGAATTTGGAAGTATAATCCATATCAACATGAGCATCATCCCGTGTATCCTTAACCTCCACCATTCTGAATTACCACTCCACAACAATTGTAACTTTCCGGCAATAATTACTATTGTAGTTGACGCAAGAATTAATATCGTGGCCCATGTAATGGCTATAGATATTTTCAGCATTTCTGCAGCATCATATTTGCCAACTAGACCAGTTTCTGCATTGAATGAATGTCCGTATTGATAAAACTCAGGAATTAAAATTGTCAATGTGAATAACAATGTAATAATTGAAATGAACCAAAATGAAATCAGCCAAGCCAAAAAAGCTCTCCTTTCACTAGGTAACAGACCGGGTTTTGCAAATCCATATGATTGGATAATTATGAATGGTCCAGATGTAAAAATTGCTAACAATCCAGCGGATAACCATCTAGTACCTGCCCATTCTTCTGGAGAGAATATATTGATGCATGAATCATTACATGGGTCTAATTTTTTTAATGTGAAGTTCAATATTTGGTCTATTGAGAATGACCAAACTAGGGTAAGAATAACTATTAAAATAATGATAGATGTTAAACGCCCTGATAATTCTGAGAAATGTGATTGAAAACTATCCCTGTCATCAGTTGACAGGTACATGTCATTCATGCTATCATACCTGATCAATTGGTTTGGCTTCTGTTCTCGCTTGTACAATGGTCCTGTATACTCCAAATATTGCCCATAGCATACACAATCCGATTACCATGTTGTATCCCCAAGGCAGATGAGTATCTATGCCCCAGCCAAGGAAAATTGCCAACCCGATAGCCATTACACCTCTTCGAATACCTTGAGGAACAGCTAGACTCATGTCTAGGTGGGGAGGTCCTCCTCCGAATCTCCTTTCATAGAATTCTCCCTGAATTACAGCGGCTACAATCAACAAAGAAAGTGTTGTCCAAAAGTATAGGTTACCTTGGGTGAAGTAATCATTTGCCAGTTCAGACTGCCTTTCAGCTTCGATTTCTTCAGCTGTCTTTTGTCCAAATAGTGAATCGTAATCACCTACGCTAATTGTCCTTAGGTCCTCATCATTATCAGCTGTTGAAGTTCCAGGTGCACTAATCAAGAATGCTAACGTTGTCCAGTGGTCACCAGCATCTGCATTTCCACTGAGGTCAACAACGTTACCAGCCAATGCAAAATTAACGTCCCCTATGTCCTCAGTAGGCGAACTCCAAGGAATGACCCATCCATTCCCAACTGCGTTCTGTGAGAGAGCCCCATTTGAATCATCCACATATGTTGTGCCATCTACTTTTGTGAAATTACCTGCGCCATAATCCCAAATCATGAAGCCTCCTGAATTGTATGAACTATGTGTCAAGGTTATAGTAAAATTATACTCTGTATCTAACTCATAAACACGAGGCACCCCTGATATTGAAAGAATAATTTCTGCTGAGGGTGCATTTCCTGCGCCGTGACATGAACATCCTTCTTCAGGTACGATGTTATTATTGTGTATCCAAGGAGGACCCTCTGACCATCCTATGGCAGGTCCCACTAGCAAAACCGATAGGGATACCACCAAGAAAAACGACATTCTCCTTGACATCAGTTGACCCCACCTGAAATTCCCTATTGAATATTGTCACATAATGCAGTGTGTGATTATAAAAATCATAAATCCTTGATTGCGTTATTTAGCTCAGTCATCATTGCTTTACCATCGCCGAATAACATCATTGTTTTATCTTCATAAAACAGGTCATTATCTACGCCTGCGTAGCCGACAGAAAGGCTTCTCTTGACTATAACTACAGTTCTAGCTTGGTCGGCATCAATGATTGGCATCCCTGCCAATGGTCCTTCACCACTTCTAGCAGCCGGATTGCAAGTGTCATTTGCACCAATTACTACTGCCATATCACACTCTGGGAACTCAGGATTTATTTCATCCATCTCGATCAACTGTTCATACGGAACATTTGCCTCAGCAAGTAGCACATTCATGTGCCCCGGCATTCTTCCTGCTACAGGATGAATTGCGTATTTTATCTCTGTATCGAATTTATCTGACATCAGGTCTGCAAATTCCTTGACCTGATGTTGACACTGGCTTACTGCCATTCCGTATCCGGGAACTATGATGATTTTTTGAGCGCCATCTGCCATCATTGCAACTTCTTCTGGGTCGCTTCCGACTTTTGTTCTTGTCAGTTGCTCTTTTTCACCCCCGCCGAAGGATTTGAAAAGCACATCTATGAGTTGTCTATTCATTGCTTTACACATTATCATTGTCAAGATCAGACCTGATGCGCCAACGAGGCTCCCTGCAACAATTAGCACAGAGTTATTGATAATGAAACCGGTAAACGCTGCTGCAATCCCAGATAAAGAGTTCAACAAACTTACGACAACAGGCATATCTGCACCGCCTATTGGAAGCACCAATATGATGCCTAAGATACATGAAATGCCTATAATGGCCCAAATGTACTCTTTGTTAGTTGGGTCCTCGATTGATAGATAAATGAGGGCAAGCACACTAACAAATAATAATCCCTTTACTGGATTTAACCATGAAGGGCCCCATGTAGGAGTCTTTATCCATTTGCCGAATACCTCTACACCGCCTTTTAATTTGTACATCGCTAGAAGGGAACCAGTAAGTGTCATCCATCCTACTAAAGCCGACAAGCCTGCAGCAACAACTGTAACAGTAGTTTCAAGGCTTGGATTGGGAGCTGTATTACTTTCAATCCACTTCCAAGCCTCTGATAGTGCTACTAATGCAGACGCTGCTCCACCAAAACCATTGAACAGGGCTACCATTTCTGGCATTCCAGTCATTTCAACTTTAACTGCCATGATGTAGCCAATCAATGAGCCAAGGACCAGTCCTACTATGATTAATTCCCAATCAATAACAGTTTTTCCACCTGAATTCATATCGATTATTGTTGTTAGGACTGCTACTAGCATTCCCATCATACCATACTGGTTTCCACGTGGTGCAGTTTTTGGATGTCCTAGTTTCTTCAATCCAAAGATGAATAATGCTGCTGAAATTAAATATCCAATTGAAACCCAATCTGACAGCATTCAAGCACCTCTCTTTTTACCAGCAATCATATTCAGCATTCGATTGGTTACGGCAAAACCACCAACTACGTTTATCATGGCTAATGTCAATGCAACAAATGCAAGAATACCTGATGTAGCGGTATCACCATTTTCAAATGCTACATTGGCGCCAATCAAAGCGCCAACAACGCTTATTCCAGAAATTGCATTTGCCCCACTCATCAACGGAGTGTGTAGCATGGCAGGCACCTTTGTAATCAATTCAAATCCTAAGAAAATTGCAAGCACAAATAATGTAATCGAACCAATTAATAACTCTGGAGTCATTCTAGTACACCTCCTAATCTAGTCTGTTTTGGATGTAAATTTCCATCCTTACACAATAAAACTCCTCCCATACCGGCTACGTAGAAATCACTACCTTCTGGTGCCCCGACTAATATATCATCATCGTCAGAGATCTTGAATCCATGTTCCTTGTCGACCAAACTCGTGATGAATGTAGTTAAATTATTCGAGTATAGCATAGATGCAGTGTTTGCTAATGTTCCGGGGAGATTTGATGTTCCAACAACTATAACGCCATTTTCAGTACGATGTATTTCACCAGGAATTGTTTCTTCACAATTTCCACCTACATCCGCATTCATATCTACTACTACTGCACCTGATTTGAAGTTAGTAATAGCTGAACTTGGAACGGTAATTGGTGCTGGTCTTCCGAAAATACGCGCTGTTGTTACAATGATGTCAGCATCACTCGCAACCTCACAAACCGTGTCATTTACTTTCTGTATAAATTCTGGAGTGAGAGGTTTAGCATATCCAGATTCATCTTCAAAATCATCCATTCCATCTACTTCGATGAATCTACCACCTACAGATTCAATCTGTTCCGCAGCTGATTTACGGACATCAGATGCATAAACTACTGCGCCTAGTCTTTTTGCTGTCGCAATTGCTTGTAAACCTGCAACACCAGAACCCATTACTACAACCTTTGCTGGTCGTACTGTACCTGCGGAGGTTGTCATCATTGGAATTCCTCTAGGAACATTTGCAGCGCCAAGAAGAACGGCTTTGTAACCTGCTAAATTATCCTGGCTTGAATTAACGTCCATGGATTGGGCTCTAGAGAGCCTTCTAGGAATCATATCCATGCTCATTAATGTGATTTCGTTTTCTATACACTTTTTCACCTTCTCTGGATGCCTAAATGGATCGGCCACACAAGCCAGAATCTTTCCTTTTGATATTCGTGATAAATCAGGTATGCGAATTGAAATTATTATGTCGGATGAAAATACATCATCAGAATTCCCAATAGTGGCTCCTGCGTCTGAGTATTCAACGTCATTATAGTTTGCTTCTACACCCGCTCCGGTTTCAATGACTACATCAAATCCTGCCTTAGTCAATTTCTTTAGACTACCTGGCACTATAGCCACTCTAGTTTCTCCTTCAGGTTCTTTTGGGACTCCGATTTTCAAGACATTGACCTCCTAAATTTGTCTCTATGTATCATCCGAACTAAATCCGGTTATTGAAAGACTCGGTGGGCTAATTAAAAATTGGTGTTTGCCACAACACCTTCTAACCTTATTGATTAGTTTCTCTTGGGCCAATTTACAGGAAGTGTTGAATTGGCTACAGGAAGGAGAAAAATCGCAGTTATCGGTGCTGGTAATGTTGGTGCAACATGTGCATTTGTATTAGCACAAATGAAAGTAGCGGATATTATTTTGTTAGATATTTTCGAAGGCTTTGCCAAAGGTAAAGCGTTGGATATGAGTCAGAATAGTAACATTTTGAATTATGACGGAACTATTACTGGAACTGCAGATTATGCAGATATATCTGGTAGTGATGTTGTTGTAGTAACAAGCGGTTTCCCTAGAAAACCTGGGATGACTAGAGAAGACCTAATTGGTAAGAATGCCGAGATTGTATCGCAAGTTGGTAAAGGAATCAAAGAACACGCACCTGATTCGGTCATAATCATGGTAACCAATCCATTGGATTTAATGACATATCATATGCAAAAGGTAACTGGATTTCCAACCAATAGGGTAATTGGCCAAGCCGGTGTATTGGATAGTGCAAGGATGGCTCACTTCATTGCGCTTGAACTTAATTGTGCAGAAGAAGATGTATCTCCGATGGTACTTGGTGGACATGGAGACACCATGGTCCCTCTACCAAACTATACAACAGTAGGAGGAATACCAATCACACAACTCATTTCGAAAGAAAGAATCCAAGCCATTAGTGAAAGAACTGCTACTGGTGGTGGAGAAATAGTAAAGTTGTTGGGTAATGGATCGGCATTCTATGCTCCGGGTTCAGCAGCTGCTGTAATGGCCGAATCTGTTCTTAATGACCGCCGCAGATTGATTCCTGCATCATGCTATCTAACTGGACAATATGGTTTAGAGGACATCTATATTGGAGTGCCATGTATTATTGGCGCTAATGGTGTTGAGAAGATAATTGAATTAGATTTGACGGAAACGGAATTAAATTCTTTGCAGGGTTCTGCTAATTTTTACAAAGGACAACTACAAGATATTTTGAATTATTAATCAAGTTAGTGATATCCTTCTAATAGCTAGCGAATATACCTCACCCACCGTAGTTGCATCATCTACTGGGTTAGATAATTTCAATAATTCTTTGCCTTGCTTCCCTCGACTTCGCATACGTGCAAGTATTTCTTGCCCTATGTAACAACCCTTTGCTTCGTGGACCAAATCTCCCAATCCACATGCAAGTGGATGTAAATTCTGAACTATTTCTTTTCCTTGTAATGGTATTGTGTTATCAACACGATATTGGTCAAATTCTTTTTCGGTCAAAGATTCATAAAATTCTACATTTTTTGGAACAACATATAATCGCCCAATGAAAGATATGTGCTCTGTAACACCGTTAGGCACGTCCAATTGCTCTGTCGAATAATAAACAGAGTTTGAATCAGATACGTCAAAAATTGAAATTCCATCACCTAATATTCTTGAAGATAAGTGCTTTAATACACTGTCCTTAAATCCATTATACCCAATAATTGCTGAGAAATCTCCCTTGTCAATTACATCAATCATGTCGATAATTTTAGCATTTTTATCGGTTAGAACTGTTGTACAGCTTGCCTCTACTAAATTGGTTGAGATCCCGTTTAGAAATGATAGAACATTTTCACCACGTAAAATTAGAACATAATTGTCTAATTTGATGGTGCCCATTTAATCATCTCAAGAGAATGACTCTCCGCAACCACATGAACTGGATGCGTTGGGATTGTTAATTTTGAACCCGCCACCCATCAACCTGTCCTCGTAGTCGATTTCTATACCATTTAGGAGGTGTGATGTTGCGTTTGGGACCAGAACTCGGAATCCATCTATGATTAATTCTTGACAATCTTCGTCCGTTTGTTCAACTATCTGTAAATCATACATGTAGCCAGAGCAACCACCCGACAAGACTCCGACTAATAGTGCGTTTGACCTATCGTCTCCAAAGGCATTGTCCAACATTTCTTTTGCGGTTTGGGTTATTGTTAAATCTACATCAACAACTTCTGGTTTGTTGATTACAACTGCTGTAGTGGAGTCGCATGTATTGCAGTCCATATCTCGACCGAAAAGGTTGATTCATATGAATATGTGGATTATTCCTATCAATTCATCTTCCTTTGTTGTTCTTTCAATAGAATATTGCATCTTCGAATTTGTTCTTTGGCCAACTTCTGCTGGTTCTTATCCAAACCTCTTGGTATTGATTGGTCAAAGCATTTTATTGCGTCAGTAAATCTTTGCATTTCGGCATATGCTGTTCCCATGTTGTACAGTGTTTTACCCTGTACACCTTTGGGATTTATCACCATAGCCTTGTGATAGGATTCGACACACTTTGGATAATCTTCTAGATAGTAAAGAGCATTACCTCTGCCATTTAAAATGCGAATGACCATTTCATCATTATTTGCGAAAGAAGGTAAAGCTCTGTCGAAGCAGGATAGGGCTTCTCTGAATTTCTTGTCTTCTATTAAAGCAACACCTTTATTGTACCATTCAATATCTTGATTAGCGATTGAATTAGAATTTGATTCGACAATTCTACTTCTTTCCATATTTGCTGTTGCCTCTAAAGCTGCAGCAGCTAGATCTACCTCCTGTTTTGGTTGAGGTTTTTCTTCTACTTTAGGAGTAGGTGCCGTAATTTCAGGTAACTGGGATACAATCGGAGTTGGAACAGGTTCGGGATCACGCAATTCTTGTGAAGTACTGACCTCTGGTAGTGGAACAGATTGGTTCGATGGTAGCGGAACACCAGAAACCAATCCTTGTTCGGCCTCAATTTTTGGCTCGACCTCAACAGGCATTTCTTCAGGTTTGCTCATCAATGATTGAGCCTTTTCACGGCATCTTTGTGATGACCCAACATCTCCGGCGTTTTCTAGAGATTTAGCCAAACCATACCATAGTTCAGGATTGGTTTTATCAGATTGTATCATCAATTTCCACGTTTTTACTGATTCAGTGTGCTCACCTGCAGCCGATTGCGCTCTTGCCATCAAAGTTGAAACCGGTTCACAATAATTCATTGCTTCCTTTGCCAGCGAAGGTCCTTCTGGTATTGTTGGTGGTAAACCATTAGTGTTCTCTAAAATGTATGATTCTCCTTCAGATAATTGAATTAATAACTCTGCGTATTCGAGTCTATGTTCTTCTTGTGTAGCGAGTATTTTCGTTCCCGTGAGAAGACCTTCAACATCATTCAACCTGTTTGATATGTTTACTAAACGGGTTGCCGCCTTAAGATAATTAGAATCAATATTTAGGGCAGATTTGAAACATTTCGATGCAGCATCAAAATTTTCTTTTCTTTCGTGTAATGCTCCAAGGTTAAAAAAGGATTTAGCATCCTCAGAATTTAATCCTAGTGCATGGTTATAAGCTCCTATTGCATGATCATCCAATGATAACGATGCCATTGCACCCGCTGCTATTTTCCACGCTTCGTAGTTGTCGGATGCTTCAGCATGAAGATATGGTTTTAGGAGTTGCAGAGCCCCTTTAGCATCTCCTTGAGTAAGAAGTATTAGCGATTCGTTGCATATTGAGTCAATGTCAATATCGTTCGTAACTTCTGGTATAGGATTCTCATGTTCTTCGATTTCTTCATTTTGGATCTCATATTCAAATAAATCCTCAACGTCCTCAGATATAGCATGCGTCAAGTTTTGATTGACAAAATTCTCTTGTGTATGAGGTAATATTTTAGGGGAACCTTGTATTATTCCGCCTGCTCTCCTATTGTCATCTAAGATCTTGACTAAATATGGGTGCCCAGGGAAGAATTCAAGTGCTCTGTTTGCTATTTCAACAGACCCATCATTATCTCCCAACCTATCCAATAGTACCGCTAAATTAGCCAAAGCCGGTCCGTGATTTGGGTCTATGTCCAGGCATATGACAAATGATTGTTTTGCCCCTTTTGGGTCTTGTTTTGATTCTAATAGTACTCCACGATTGAACCATGCCATAGCATTGGATGGATCAAGAGCTATGGCTTTGTTGAACAACTCCAATGCGTTATCATAATCTCCCGCTCTGTGAGCTGTTTCTCCTTCAGAAACCAAGTCATCGACGGTAGTATCAGGAGTATCCTCATTCATGATTGCTTCCGAGGTTACAATTTCCCCTTCTGATAATTCTGGATTGGTTGAGTAATCCTCCTTATTTTCATCTATACTGACACTACTCACAACCTCAGCCAACGACGAAATCATCGCCTCATTAATCTCTGTTGCAGCGTCAAAATTATCTTCATCGCCATCTATCAATGAGTTCACCTATCCCTTTCAAAATTCCATTAGGGATAAGCATTTTCCGTCATCGTGTCCGTACATTTCATACGCATTTTTAGATTGGGCTAAATGATGAGACCATCTTTTTCCAACGAACACGGTGGTACATTCGTATTGGTAGAACCCGGTGAATGCATGGGTATTGAGTTACATGAGCCAATTTTTGTTGGGGCAAGGCCAGTCACACAAGTCGAATGGACTGCGATTATGAATAAAAATCCATCAAAATTTCAAGGTGGATGGTCTTCTGGATTAAGACCTGTTGACTCCGTGAATTTGTTTGATTGTAAGGATTTTATTTCAATCTTAAATTCGGGCGACAATGAGCCAAGATTTGGGTTATATGGTTCATTCAGATTGCCCACAAAAGATGAGTGGGAGTATTTTTGTCGCGCAGGGTCATCTACAAAATGGTATCATTCTGATAAGGATAACGAAATAGATGAAGTTGCTTGGCATGCAGGTAATTCGGGTGCTACGACTCGGGAAGTAGGCCAGAAGTCTCCAAATGAGTGGGGTCTTTATGATTTGCACGGAAATATTTCCGAATGGACAACTACGTTGATTGATGACAAATATGTTACAAAAGGAGGGTCTTGGCTAACAGAATCTGAATCTACGAAAGTAACAGCAGATAGATTGTTTGTACCATCCAAACGCAGTGATTCTATAGGTTTGCGACTTATATGGAGTCCAAATTGAGGGTTAAATATGCGGCTATATCATAATCCTAAATGTTCAAAGTCTAGAGAGGCTGTCAGGATTTTAGAATCGAAGGATATTCAGGTTGAGATTGTTAATTATTTGTCTGAAGGTATCAATATATCCGACCTTGAAATACTTATCAGATTAGATGGAATAATAAGGACGAATGAAAGGGAATTTAGAGAAAATCCGGTTGATATTTCTGATATTAATAATGTCAGATTATTACTTCAAACCCACCCGAAATTACTACAACGACCAGTGCTTATTTCTGATGGTAAGGCGGTTATAGGAAGGCCTCCAGAAGAAATTCTCATTCTTCTTCTTTGACTTTATACATAATGACAACATTTAGGGCAATGAAAATGTCAAGATATGATTTCACTCTCTCCTCTACAGGTGCAATATCTTCGTGATATAGTGAATCCATGATGTCACATATAGATTTGAAATCCCTCTCGTTATCGATTAATTCCCATAACATAGATTGTGTGTAGTGCATGGTTCGTTTTACCATTTTTGGAGCTCGTAGAATTCTAGCTAAAATTCTTTCAAATTTTGTGAACCGCTTCTCAATTGAAAAAACAACATTCCTGCCAGTTACTCCTTCCAATTCGGGATGTATGCCAACCTCACCTTGATATTCCCATTCAACAGGAACTCTAACGGGAATTAAATTTGACCATGGATGATCCATTCAAGCACCGTCCATTGAATATGTGACATATAGCAATCCTAACATCGAAATTGTTCCACTTATGGCAGTTATTTTCTTTACGTTTTCTAAGGTTGTGAACTTATCCAATATCCAAGTCAAAACCCCAAAAATTGATACTGACATAAGTAAAAAATACCAAACAGTGGGGTATTGACTCATGAATGGTTCTAAATCAATTAGGATTGTGAACCTTGCGACTCTTGCCACGCTTGATATTCAGCCATCTGGCGATTGTATTCGTCAAGTTGTCTTTGATATTCAGCCATCGCTGGGTCGACTACCTGTGTGGATTCTTGTTGTTGGGGTTCAAATGATGATGCTGGGGGGCCTGTTACTGGTTCATTGTAATCTTGCGCTTCGTATTTGTCATCATCGCTAAATTCATCCTCACCATTTCTTAAAAATACCATTAATAGAACTCCAATCAAAATGACTATCGCAACGGTTGTACCGACGAATATTGGGGATTTGAAACTGAAAAGGCGGTCTACCTCAGGTTCTTTTTCCCAAGTTAATGATTGAACTAAGTTGAAATTAATTCTACCATCCTCACCAATAATCGATATGTTAACAGTTGACGAATAGGCGCCACTTTCTCTTATTATCTCACATCTCAGATTGTGAATCTGTTCATTTAAGTGCCCCTCATTCAAATTTATCGATACTGAGTTTGTATGAATTGGAATTTCATCACAGACTACCCCCCATCCATCAGTTGTGTATGCGGTTACATTCAAGATTTCTTTCTGGGTACTTGTGCTTGTTAGGTTGATCCAAAGTAATTGATTCGCATCATACGGTACTGTAACATCATCGATTTTTGTATAATCTATCTCAACATTACGTCTCTCTCCAACCATCAAAACTGCAGTTAATTCCTTCAGAATCGGCCTACCAATATTATCAGCACCACCCTCTAACTGGAGCTTTGCAGATACGATAGTGTTCAAAGGACAATCTGAGCCAATTATAATGTCCATTGAAATATTTGTTGATTGTGTTGGACCAAGATTCATCATCATCCATTCATTCGATGGCTTTGATAACCCAGAATCAGTTTCAATAAATCCTATTACACATTGCGTAGGTGGGGATGTTTGTATCAGTAATTTTGATCTTAGCGATGTATCAACCGAATTGCCAATATTCCAAGCGATTGCATTAAACTTGTAACTTGAATTTGTTTCTACAATGGTTTCACCAAAATAACCATCTAGTCTTGGTTGTTTTATCACTTCAGTTACCGCTTCAAACATGACGATGTTATCAGATGGAGAAATATCCTCCGCGTTTATTGAACTTGCTTGAATTGTAATTTCGTGGATTTCCCCAGGTGCTTCCAGTGGGTCTAGGAGTAACCAAACGTTTACTGTTTTTTCATTCATTAAATCATATGGCGCAGATAAATTTATTGATTCAGTCACGTTTACACCATCACTCAAAGCCCACCATGTCCAGGTTGATGGCGACCAAGGTAATGACAATTGAGCGGTGTCTGGTCCATTCCCGTAGTTAGATATTTTGACATCGAAATTAATTGCAATCCCTGGAGTTAGGGTAACTGGGTTGGCTAATAGTTCGATGGAGATATTTCTGTAGGATGCTACTTTGACTCCTTGCCAGGCATTTCCCGTAATTTCCTCTCCAGATCTCGATGACAAAACCTTAGGGGAAATCATTGGTCCTAAATCTCCTGCTTGTGCTGTGCTCGGTGATGTTATTCTTACCTTGAATGTTGAAGAAGCACCAGGAGATATCGCCATGTCTGGTGTGTTAAGCAACACAACACTCCACCCAGGTGTATCTGTAAATGCTACATCTGGACTGAAAATATCTATTCTCGAAGCATTATTGAAAACTCTTACTGAGATATCAACCGAACTCCCTGGGTCAATCTCAATATCCATCGTTTCTTCGATTTGAACAGATGCATTGCTGGACATCGCTGCAGCGACATCGATAACCTCTGTATCTGACCGCCTAGTATCATTAGTGCTTGTTGCACTTAGATATACCTCTGCGGTTACATCTGGTTCAATACCCTGCGGAACTGTAGCAGTCAACCAAATGTGTTGGGGGGAATCAGTTCTTACTAGTACCATATTTGATTGATTCCATGATAATGAAATTGTCCATCCATTTGGAACATTTTTGTCTTCAACTGAGATGTTAAAAACATCTGTGGCTTCTCCAATATTCCTTAATTCAACAGGGAACATACATGTTTGACCAGGTTTGCAACGAGGCGTGAATTCTGGTACAATTAAATCAGGAATTCTTGAAGGTAATACCTTTACAGATGTTGTTATTGAATCCTGGATATCTGAATGTGTGTTTGATGTGACATTAACAATTACTGGTATATTACCCTGAGAAGCATTCTCGTCTACCATTACTCTAAGGTCGAATATCTTAGTTTCTCCTGGTAACAATTCAAGACCAGATGTGCCTATGTTTGCTCCATTTACATTGGAAAAGTAATATGTCCAACCTTCAGGAATTCCACTAACATCAGGTGTGTATCTTGCTGAAATATTCCCTATATTTTCAATCGCTAGTCGGGTTATTGACCAATCTCCAGGTAATCCCCCAAACGTATTGACCCCACTCATGTCAATGTTGAATTCATCCTTTCGTGCAGCCTGGTCATAAATTATAACCAATTCATCAAACCAATAGCCTATATCTTCTGCACTACCATCCGAAGTAAATGTAAATCTGAATTGCGAATTAGCGTGGAAATGCTCGTTACCTAGGGGTATTAGGGGGGAATTTCTATTGTTATAACTAGCTGTAAATGTTTGCCAGTTACTACTGCCATCCTGAAAATTATTATCTACAACATTCTGAAGAGTAAATGTTTGGTCCCAGTTACCAGCATCGTCAAGTGCATAACCCGTTAGCATGTCTCCTGTGTTAGCTCCGCCTGTGTAGAAGAAAGAGTATCCTATTGCTGCTTTGTGGTCATTTACATCATCTGCTAAATTCATTACAGGGGTAGTTAGAGTAGAAGTAGTTGAAGAAGAGTATGTAGAAGACTCGCCGTTTCCTACATGACATGAATAGGACGGAGTAATAATAGCGTCAGAACTGGTACTCCATTCACCTGATTTTGACCAAGTAGTTAGGTCATCACAATTATCGTAAGAGTATGCTACTGTCATGTGCCTCGATTTTTGGTTGTTTGAGAGATCATCATCACCGTTTGAATTTGAAACAATAATTTGGAGGGTATGATTTCCAGAATAAGTTGGTGTCCATAATACATCTGCAGACCCAGTAGATGAACCAGGTATAGGACTTATTCCCACCGTCGTATTTAGAAGTTCGAATCTTGTGTATTCGTTGTGTAAGACGTAAAATTGAACGTCAACAAAACCAGATTGAACGGTTCCAATGTTATCTATCTTCACATTGATATTCATTTCAACATTTAATACACCATCTGTGACATATAGACTCTGGGGTTTATTAAATCCAATTATAGGATAATTGGATGAAAACATCTGGAATTTTGACCTGTTTGTGCTGTCCGTATATGTAATCGATATGTCTCCAACGGCCAAATCAATATTAGATGCTCTTCCTGATGTTGCTACAACCTGACTTAAACTCGGTAAAAGTAAGGTTGCGAGAACAAGAAATGCGATTTTCTTCATTGGGCTCGTTCAGTGACAACAATGCAAGGAATATCATACCTTCGGCGTCATTACTCACTTTCCAAATTAGATTTTGCTTCCTCTAATTTCAACTCCAACTTCTTTTCTTTAGCTCTCGCTGCAAAATAAATTGTAAACGACGGTACTAAAACCATGCTAAAGCATCCAATTACAGCTGCTAAAGCCCACATAAATTCTGTTGCAGCATCTACTTCAAATCGTTCAATGTTTGAAAATTCCTCATTTACTGTTACGAATTTAATGTTAGGTTCAACATCCCTGTCGCCCATTTCTATTACGGTTATACTAAAACTTGGGTCTTCAAAAGTATTGTTAATAATCTCCATCGCCTTCTCTTTACCTTGTTCTATTGAGTCTGCATAAACGGTTCCTTTACCACGAATAGATGGATCTGGATTCGTAAGGCCATAAATCGATGCTACATTATCGGTTGAATTTGTGCGATGCTCTTTCAAAAAATTACAACTCTCCGAGCAAGAAAAACCAGTTGCGTCCTCATCACCTAATGATGGGTGGCTAAAGTACCCTATTGAATTAGAAATATACATCAGTGTTCCATCCTCGACATTCGTTACTGAGAGATTAATCCATGACAAATTAGACCCGTCAGCAACTACATTCCAGGTCCATGTTGTTGTGTCAGATTGATCATCATAATACTGCGATGAGAGATTCAAATCATGATTTGTTTCTTCAGAGTTAGAGTTGTAAATGTAGTACTCCGTGTTAACAGTAGCACCATACACAGCGTAGCCTAGGAGGAATATTAAGGTCAATCCTAGCCCTATCAGAGTTCGCAAAAGGTTCGGGTTTTGAGCTAGTGCTTTTCTCATAAATTAACCCAGCAAACAGTACTTCATGAATCCTACTATACTTGGTTCGCAGTATGCTTTTTACGAATCACATAGTCATTGCAATAACAGTGTCCTTCATATATGGGAGTTAGGTCGGCAAGTTGCTTGGTGTTAACATGACGACGTTTTTTGATGTCCCTGCAGAATTACTTAACTCAGCGTTAGCCGATAAATTGACCTCAATTGAAGAGATTTCAAGGCCTGAATGGGCTGATTATGTCAAAACAGGTGTACACAGGGAAAAACCTCCTGTACAATCTAATTGGTGGGAAATTCGCTGTGCCGCAATTCTTCGCAAAGTCGGTAGAGAAGGTCCTGTTGGCGTCAATACCCTCGCACAAGCGTTCGGTGGAAAGAAAGACAACGGTTCAAAGCCACATACTCCGGTTGCAGGCAGTCGTCACATAATTAGGACTGCCCTGCAACAAATGACAGAGGCAGGCCTAGTGGAAGCAAAGGAACTGAAAACAGTGGAATCAGAAGATGGCGACCAGAAACTGTATACGGGTAGATCAATCACTCCAGCAGGACAAAAACTGTTGGACGATGCGGCTCACTCGGTTAGAGAAGCTGCAGACGAAATGTATCCAGGATTGTCCAAGTACTGATGGAAGTGAGGAAGTGACCGTTATGACTACGAACACAGACGATGAATTAGCCACAATAAGGGCTAAGCGTATGTCTGAAATTCAAGGTCAACTCCAAGAACAAGCCGCCGCACAAGCAGATGCTGAGATTAAACAAAAGATCGCTGAGGCTGAGCAACATGAAATTGATGTCGCCATGAAATCTATTCTCACACCAGATGCAAGGTCAAGACTCGCCAGATTAAATCTAGTAAATCCTGACTTAACCAACCAAGTTAAAACTCATTTGAGAAACCTTAATTCTCAAAACAAAATAAAGACCCCAGTTAACGACATCCAATTAAAATCAATATTACAGGGTCTCTCTGAGGAAAAAAGAGAATTTTCTATTCGAAGAATTTGAGGCGATAATATGGCAAGAAACAAACCAGCAGCAAAGAAGATTAGATTACTTAAAGCGGGTAAACAAAACCGTAGGGTTCCAGTTTGGGTAATGCTGAAGACTGCAAGGAATACAGTTACGCACCCGAAAAGACACAATTGGAGAAGGAGTAAACTTCAGAGGTGAATTCTATGGCTAGAGCAGCAGTTAGTGAATTAGTTGTACCACTAAGAAATGCGTGGAACATTACCAGATATAAGAGAGCGCCACGTGCTATTCAAATTATAAAAAACGAAGTTGTTAGGCACTTGAAGGTCCAAGAAGATGAAGAAGTTTGGATAGACCCCGCAGTGAATGAGGCTATTTGGGCACGAGGGATTGAAAACCCTCCAAGGAAAATTAGGTTGCAAGTTACTAGACACGATGAACCAGACATTCCTATTGAAGTCAAACTATTGGAGGAGTGAAAATGGGAAACATCAGACCAACATTTATCAAATTAAGAGCTATCAGACTTTGCGAAGAGCATGGAGAAAAATTTACCAATGACTTTGACCATAACAAAAAAGTGGTCGAACAACTAACAGATGTTGAGTCCAAGAAACTAAGGAATTGGATTGCTGGCTATGTAACAAGATATCGCCAGCGCAGAACAGACTGAGGTATCACAATGGCGATTCGGGTCGCCTGGGACCGAAATCCTGTTAGTGTCCACGGAGAAAAAACAGAATTGCAATTTCTCATCGAGCACCTTCGCTCAAATCATAACTTCACAAAGCATTCGTTAATTATGCCTGATAGAGAAAACGATGAAGAGGCAGTATTGTTCCTATACGCTCCTTGCGATCCTAGATGGATTAAGGAGGTCATGTAATGGGAGATCGTCAGGATATTCCACTACCACATTCACCATATGATTTGGAAATAGTCTTGGTTGGAATAAACCATCCCGGGAATCTAGGAGCTGTCTGTAGAACAATGTTGAATCACGGATTTGATAGATTATCACTCGTTAATGCGAACTGTTCAGTAGACGATGAGGAGGCTCGAAATAGAGCTAAGCATTCTGGAAAGATTCTTGATAGTGCACAAATATTCACGGATTTAGATTCTTGTATATCGAATTCATCCCTTGTCATTGGGACTAGTGGTAAGAGAGAAGTCGGCTCTAAAATACTAAAGCGCCATTTTATTTTGCCCTGGGAATTTTCTGAGATGTTACGAGATTACTCTGGCAAGGTATCATTGATATTTGGAGAGGAGGGTAAAGGTCTATCAACAGAAGACCTAGACAAATGTGACTTACTACTAACATTGCCAACATGGGAAGGTTATCCGATTGCGAATCTCTCGCAAGCAGTTGGGCATTGCGTATATGAATTACACCGAGACCGTATGAAAAATAGTAATGACATAGTTGGTGTTGTGGCTGATAGGTCCTTACATCCTAATCTCCGAACGATATTGAAACAATCCATTCATGAAATGACGCAAGCAATGGATACGGATAAGCAAGAATTGGTTAATGATGTTCTTGAGAGGGTTATTCTTAGGGGGCTTCCAACCGATTTAGAGGCGGAAAGGATAATCGGTGCCCTAATCCAATCAACAACAGCACTAGAATATTCCAATAAGAATGACAATTGGAAACGAGATCGCCGAAAAAGGATTAATCCGTCCAAGTAGCCCAGGATTTTGGAGTCTCCCTAACGTGCATTGATTTCAGACGTAATTTATTTCCATATACTGATTTTATCTTTGGAGCTACCCTATCATATGCCCATTTGGCTAAATTTTCAGCTGTGGGTATGAATTGAACTTTGACGATTCTTTGATCTACTGGAAGGTTTGAGAATAAATCGACCAACAAATCATCTTCTTCGTAAACCACGAATGCATGGTCAATTACATCGTGTATTTCTTCCATCAGTATTTGCGAGACATCGGAAAAATCCATCAACATTCCTTCATCAGAAACTCCTTCAACTGTTACAACGTCTCCTTCTATTTCTGCTTCAAACCTATATCGATGCCCATGGAGGTGCTTGCACTTCGATTTATGGTTTGGTACGCGATGTCCAGTATCAGTTTCAACAAACCTTCGTATTATTGTTGTCATCATTACTCACCCTTAAATTCTAAACATATCGAATTTATACAATATCTTGGCCCTCTTGGCTCATGAAATAGGTGGCCTAAATGGGAGTCACACTTGGAACATCTCACTTCTATTCTTGTCATTCCATGGCTATAATCTTCTAATTGAGTAATATTAGCATCTTCATGTTCGCTGGAAAATGCCGGCCATCCACAACCGGAATCAAATTTTGCTGCAGATTCAAACAAAACAATATTACAATCTGCACAATGGTACCTACCTGTTTCGAAATGCTTGTCATATTCTCCACTAAATGCCCTTTCAGTCCCGCTTTGTTTCATTACATAGTGTCGCAACTGCTCTTTCTTTGCGTTTGCAAGTACGACATCCCAGGGTTCTTGGTATTCAATTGGATCTATTCGATTAATGGCATCAAATGCCAGAATCCTCTCAACATCTGATCCACTTCTTCCACTAGAGATTCCATTTCCGTCAGGATTGTATGATGTTATGGTATTATTCAAAATATAATCAAAATCCATATCTAAGATTCTGCAAGAATTTAAGGCATCTCTAAGGATTGTAACCTTGTCACCGCTTAGATATGGGAGTTCAAAAGAAACTCTTTCACTCCCCCAATTTCCAATCTGGAATGATTTTTCTAAGGATTCGTAGAATTCAGGTCGACAGTCTGGATATATAGCGTGGTCTCCTGAATGAACCCCTAGCGCAATTTTGACATCCGTGTCCTCTTTAACAGATATAGATAAAGCATAACCATAGATTATTGATGAAAAAATCGCATTTCTATTAGGCACAACGGTAGATTTCATTTGTTCCTTCTCATAGAACCCTTCAGGTATGTTTTCTTTATCATTGGTAAGTGTACTGTTTAAAATTCCCACGGTTGATGTGAGGTCGACAATTTTGTGGTCCACATCTTGTCCGTTTCTCTTTAGGAATTCTATATTCATCTTGGCTTTGTCAATTTCAATCACGTGGCTTTGTCCGTAATCAAAGGATATGCAACTTACCTTGTATCCTTCACTGAGTAGCTTTAATAAAAGGCACGTTGAATCCATTCCTCCGCTTAATGACATTACTGCTCGCATTAATCGACCCCCATCCACTTGTGTGTCTGTAATGACAACCTCCATCCCGGGTTCTCTTTAACCAGTGTTTCAACACCTGCAAATAACTTTCCGTTCTCTTCAACTGTCAAGTTATCTAAATAACATGGTTGTATAAATCGGTGTGTGAAATTGTTTATTATTCCGTCGTACATGCTTAATGATTGTCCGCAATAGACAACTTTTAATTCATCACCTGAAGTTTGTTTAATCGCTACATTTGGATATACCTGGTCTTTTGGTGAGACACATATCCAATCGATTATTTCTGGAACACGCATGGTTCCATTTGTTTCGATTGACAAGTGTTTTCCAAGTTCTTTCAATCTCTTACCAATGGTCATTAAATCTTGTAAACATGGCTCACCACCTGTAAAGATTATTCTATCACAATCATATACTTCTATCTGGTCTATTATGTCATCCAATTTCATTTCATTGTAAGTCAAAAAATCTGTGTCACACCACTCACATCTCAAATTGCAGTTTCCAAATCTGATGAATACATGAGGGACACCATAATGAAACCCTTCTCCCTGAACGGAATGAAATATCTCAACTATTGGATATGTTGTCACATTGATCACTCACAATTTATTATTAGAAATTAATTGCATCAATTCTGTTCTCGCTTCTTTTTTATCAAAGAATACTCCTCGCATTGCGCTTGTTGTCATAACTGCATTTTGCTTCATCACACCTCTGCACTGCATGCAACCATGAGATGCTTCGATAATTACAGCACATCCAAGTGGGTTAAGGTTAGCCTCAATATCATCTGCGACCCCTTTTGTTATTCGCTCTTGATTTTGCAATCTCCTTGAATGTAAATCAACAATTCTTGCCAATTTAGATATCCCAACTATTCGATTTGTTGGAATATATGCTACGTGCGCTCTTCCCTTAAACGGTTGTAAATGGTGTTCGCAAGTAGAGAAAAATTCAATGTCTCTAAGCAGTACGATTCCATCATAACCTTCACCGTTAAAGGTGGATGAAAGTACTTCAGATGGTTCTAGATTATACCCTGAGTATATTTCTTCGAACGAACTAATTACTCTTTCAGGTGTTTCTTTTAATCCTTCTCGGGATGAATTACCTTCAATGTATTCAAGTAGTGTTTTTACTGCTTTGATTGCTTCTTCCTTAGTTGTCATTCTATTGCCTCCATTCTTCCATGACGGGCATCAATTTCGTCTAGTTGGTCCAGTAGTTTCCTACAAGCTGTCCTAATAGCATCAGCGACCGATACGAATTTACCGTCATCACCAACATGCGTCTTTATGTCACTTAGGAGCTGGGCTGGCATGTCTAAACTAATCTTTGGCATGGTCTATGCCTCAATGGAATCCTTTATTTGTATTACCATAGTAATACTCAAAGCATATTTGACGAATATTAGGATATTGACGCAACTAAATCTTCACGCTTGAATTGTTTAGCAGCATAAATTGCTGCAAGTGTCGCATACAGTATACTCGAAAAGAGCCAAACTAGTACGTGTTCTAGAATTATTCTATCAAGCAGTAATTCCCTCATTGCTAATAGTATGTTCACAAGTGGTATTGCAAACCAAAAAGTTTCAATTCCATCTAGATTAATTACTTGCGTAAACAATGCTGGAAATATAATCATCAAAATAACTGGCCCCAGTATTGTTCCTGCTTCTTTTACACTATGAGCTTTCATTGCAAGTGCTAATTCAAATGCGACAATCATTACTGCAAATATCAATACAGCAGATAACATTAGCAATATCGATGGAACTGATATTTCGGGAACTCCTATTATAGAATTTGAAGCCAAATATGTAATTGCAAACAATAGCCCTGCGATCTGTAATGCAACCCCTACGCTTGTGATAAACGTAACAGCAGTCCACTTTCCCGCTAATAGTTGCAGTCTGGTTGCAGGGAGTGAGAGCAATGCTTCAAGGGTTCCTCTTTCCCTCTCTCCAGCCGTCATGTCTATTGATGGTTGAATTGCACTAGATGCAGTCCATATTGCTATTACAAGTGGTATGAATAATGATAGTGCAAGACCTGCCTGTTCTCCCTTAGTAGCAACATCTGCATATTGATAATTTCCATCCCAAACTATTGGGTTTAAGGCCGTTTTAGGGTCTAAGTCAGATGCTAACAAAGTACCGTTTACAACTTCACTTTCCCAATTAGTTACAGAATCAAGTATCCTATTTTTGGCTTCATTGGATGCTTCACTTGTAGACAGATATAGAATTGCAAATTTCCAATTTGTAGAATTGTTTTCTAGCCTTAAAACCGCATCATATTGTTGACTTCGTACAATTTCTAGGTCGTTTCCTGGCGTTGAAAGATTTGTAATATTCGCTGGCATCTGACTGAAGGTAATCCTAATAGAAGTGTTGTTGAGATGTTCATGAAGGTCTGAATCATAGTCTCCTTGCCACATTATATCAACATTCAAAGATTCTAATTCATTTGCTTCTGATTCGAGAAGCAAGGGGAATGCAATGAAAAGAACTGGAAATAGAAGTAAAGGGATAATGATTATTGCAAGAATGGTTCTCCAGTCTCGCACAAATTCAAGGACTTCTTTCCTTGCAATTTCGAAAATAATCCGACTACTCATCTTCTGCCACCTCTTTTGGGATAGAACCTGTCAAGAATTTACTCCACCATTTAGAGATTACTCCTTCTTTTTTGTCCTCTTCCGTCCTTGGTCTTGCTTTGTCAGCTGTTAACGATACATAGGCTTCCTCAAGGGATTTACTATTTGATATCTCAATTAAATCTGTGGGAGATCCATCTGCTCTAATCGTTCCATTATGTACAATGATTATTCTATCACAAACTTGTTGGGCTTCAGCAAGGTTGTGCGTACTGTAGATTACGGTTCCCCCTTCATTTCTTAATTGGCCAACTAGCGATCGAACTGTCCTAGCACTAGTAACGTCCAATCCAGCAGTCGGCTCATCGAGTAATAGAATATCAGGGCCATGTGCCAAGGCCCTAAGTAAAGCGATTTTTTGCCTCATCCCCCTACTGAATCCTTTGGTGTGCCTTGAAAGTCCGTCGATTATGTCTAACTTTCTGGCAAAGTGGTAGGTTCTAGCCCAGGATTTCTCATCTGAAACTCCATAAATTCTAGAATGGAAACGGATGTTCTCCCATGCGGTTAGTCTTGAGTAAAGGCCTGTTGATTCAGGTACTACTCCTATTTTTCTTCTGACTTGTGATATCTTTTCATTTCTGAATAATACCTCACCGTTAGTAGGTTCAATTACTCCTGCCATGAGCCTAAGCAGAGTTGTTTTGCCGGCCCCATTCCCTCCAACTAAGCCGATTACTTGCCCCGAATCAATGTTAATGCTTACACTGGTTAGGGCCTCAATTTCAGCAAATTTTTTGCTCACTGATATTACTTTTAACAATGGTTCGTTTGACATAAAAAATCAAGTCCATCAGTTCAACTAATACTGTGTTAATTCTACCAGTACCCCACCCGTACTCTTTGGATGTACGAATGCTATTTTTGCACCATGCGCTCCAGTTCTTGGGGATTCATCAATCATAACTATTCCATTTTGTTTTAATTTTGTGATCATTAATTCTAAGTCATCTACCCTAAAACATATTTGTTGCACACCAGGGCCTCTTTTCGTCAAGAATTTACCAATCGGAGTATCTATATTTGTAGGCTCAAGTAACTCAATCTTGGGATTCAATTTATCACCATCTGAGGTTGAAAAGAACCTAGTGGTTACACCCTGTTCTTCTACCAATTCATCACCACCTTGAAGAAGACCAATCAATCTCCAAAACGGTGATGCTTCCTCCAAATCATGGCATGCAATGCCAATATGGTCAAGATAAATCTTCATCTTATCACCTAAAATCCGCTGGGAGCCATATAAGTCCCAAATTCTTCTTTCATTACACCAATAATTTCACCTAATGTGCAATCATTTCGTAGACAATCTATGACTCTTGGAAATAAATTTTCTCCAGAAATACAAGCATCACGTACACTATTTAGAGCCGATTGGACACTTTTCATACTACGGTTTCCCCTTAAATCATTTAGTTTTCTTGCTTGATTTATCCCAATCTGAGGGTCTGGCTTCAAAACAGGAGGCATTTTCTCTTCCTCTAAAGTCGCGTAATTAACACCCACGATTTTCCTTTCTCCAGTCTCTACTTGACCGAGATGTTTCCATGCTGCCTCATGAATTTCTTTCTGTTGGTAACCCGATTCGATTGCTGTCAGAGCACCACCTAATTTCTCTATTTTTTTGATTTGCTCCAAAGCATCGTCATAGATTCTTTGCGTAATTTCTTCAACTAAATAAGACCCTCCAAGAGGGTCTACCACATCGGCTACTCCACTTTCCTCTGCAATAATTTGTTGGGTTCTCAAGGCTACCGTTGCGCTTTCTTCTGTTGGTAGACCTAATGCCTCATCATACGAGTTTGTATGCAAGCTTTGTGTGCCACCACAAACAGCGGCTAAGGCTTGGATTGTAACTCGGGATACGTTGTTTATCGGTTGTTGGGCAGTTAGCGATACTCCTGCTACTTGGGTGTGGAAACGCAATTTTACACTTTTATCACTTTTTGGTGAATATCGATTTGTTAATAGGTCATACCATAATTTCCTTGCAGCTCTGAATTTCCCTACTTCCTCGAAAAAATCGTTGTGGCAATTAAAAAAGAATGACAGTCTTGGAGCAAAATCATCAATATCTTGTCCAGAATCAATTGCTGCTTGAACATACTCTAGGGCATTTGCTATGGTGAATGCTATTTCTTGTACGGCAGTCGATCCAGCTTCGCGAATGTGATATCCTGAGATAGAAATCGTGTTCCAATTCGGAATATTTAATTTACAATATTCGAAAATATCCGTTATCAATCTCATGGACTCTTTCGGTGGAAAAATATAGGTTCCTCTAGCGATGTATTCTTTCAAAATATCATTTTGTATAGTCCCTCTAATTTGATGGGATGAAACACCATTTTCTTCTGCGATTAAAACATACATTGCAAGTAAAACCATCGCAGGAGCATTAATTGTCATTGAAGTAGATACTTTATCCAAGGGTAAATCTCTCAGCAGTATACGCATATCGTCCAAACAAGAAATAGAAACTCCTACCTTTCCAACCTCTCCAATACTTAGTTCATCATCGGCGTCTAAACCTAATTGAGTGGGTAAATCAAACGCCACAGATAGACCTTTTTGCCCCCTTTCTAACAATAGTTTGAATCTTTCATTGGTTTCTTTCGCACTACCGAAGCCCGCATATTGCCTCATCGTCCATAATTTTGATCGATACATTGTGCTATGTATCCCGCGAGTGTACGGTGGTTGACCTGCTTCGTCAGGACCATAAATCCTTGAAATATCTAAACCGCCAAGGGATTGCCAGGATTCTTTTCTCTGGCCTGCCATCTCACAAACCTCAGTGGTGATGTCCGCCAGGCCCATGTGCATGGCCGTGAGCAATTTCCTCTTCGGTAGCATCTCTTATTTCAACTACTTCAACATTAAATGTAAGGGAATGCCCAGCTAAAGCGTGGTTAAAATCAACCGTAACTGTGTCATCATTAACCTCAGAAACTTGAAAGGGACCTGCATCACTCATCAGGGTCATGCCTACTTCTGGAGTAATCTCTCCAAACATATCTTTAGGAATTTCCTGAATTGCATTTGGGTCTCTCTGGCCATATGCATCATCTGCGGTAAGAGTGAATTCTACTTTGTCTCCTACCTTTGCTCCCATTAGCTCCCTTTCGAATCCAGGAATCATGTTTCTGTGCCCTACTAAGAATGTTAAAGGGTCACGTCCTTCCGAGCTATCAAATACTTCGCCCGATTCTGGAAGTGTTCCCGTATAATGTACGCTTGCTACCTTGTTGTTTTCTACTGTTGCCATATTATCATCTCTTTATTGTATATCTTTTAACCAGGGATGCTAACTCTTGCGCAACATCCTCAGGAATAATCAATTCATCTTGTTTTTGCTTAATGAATTCTAATGCAGATTCTGCGCTTGTCCGCTCCCCTTTAGCCCATATTTGGCCTACTATATTCGAACGATGTTCTTCCTTTACAAGATCGTTATCGAGTAAATCTTTTGCAGCATATTTGTATTCCAACATTTTTCTGCGGTCTAACTTTTTTGCTTGAGGCTGTCGCCCTCCACCTTTTTTGTCAGCAGGCCTTCTTTTTTTGCCCTTTTTATCTTTTGATTTTATCTGGGTTTTTATCGTTTTAAAGACATTAGATGTCCCACGAGACTCTTTTTCTACCGGAATATCTGCCTGTGTTTGAGTTTCAATTTTTTCAGTAATTTCAGAGATTATTTCTTGGGCACTTGCAGATACATCTTCAGCTGTAATATCTTCTTTTTTTATTTCGGATTTTACAGTTTTAGCCTCTTTAGCAAATTGCGCAGTTGCTGCTGATTTTTCTTTCAATTTTGCTAACCTTTCTTCCCGACTCTCCGGTTTAGATTGCTCTTCCACTTTATTGGAGGTTGATGTAATTTTAATGATTTCATTTGTTTTGTTGACTTGTTGTTGAGTGGAATTTAGGGGCTCAGACCTTGGGTCATTGACAACTTCATTTCGAGCCGCCATTTCTTTTAATGCAGCCCTCTGTTTTGCCGCTAAATCCACCTTTTTCTGTGGGTTTTCTTGGAGTGGTTTAGGCTTATTTTTTAATGACTTTTCTCGCCTATCTTTAGCCTTCTGGCTTGCATTTGGCGCGAAAGGGTTGAATGGTTCATCCCTTCTACGCCTACCTTGCATGGTTTTAGCGGTATTGCGGACTCAAATAACCCTTGGCATTACTATGACCAAATAATTGGCGTGTGGTCAGTCCTCAATTCTTGGTCAACACCAGATTTATTCGGGGTCGTAATCCGACCGGATTCTAATTCTAAGTATCCTAATCTTGCAATCATTGTACCGTTATCTATACAATACATCTTTGGTGGACAATGACTACTTGCTCCCCGCTCCTTACACATAATTTCTGACATAGTACGTAGCCGTTCGTTACAAGCAACACCTCCACCCAACAAGATTTCTGATTTTCCAGTATGAGCTAATGCTCTTTCTGCAACTTCGATGCAGGCTGCAAAAGCATGCTCTTGGAGGCTCCAACATACTGCATCAAATGGTTTACCTTTTTGCACTAATTTATTGGCAGCAGTTAGTAATCCTGAAAATGTCAAATCCATTCCGTGCACTGCATATGGTAATTCTAGACCAACTATTGAAGGGTTCGGATTTTCTTGCTTCCACCTCAATGCAGCTTTTTCTATTTGCGGACCACCTGGAAATGGTATTCCATGATTTCTAGCAAATTTGTCAAGCATGTTTCCGATTCCAATATCCAGCGTTTCCCCCAGCACGCGGTATCTACCATCTAATCTTGCTATGACTTGAGTGTTACCACCGCTTACATAGAGCAATATCGGGTCATCACAACCACATTGTTGGCGTCCGATTTCAATGTGTGCGACACAGTGGTTGACCCCAATAAGTGGGACTTTGAGTTTTGAAGAAATAGTTCTTGCAGCAGCGGCGCCAATACGTAAACATGCTCCCATGCCCGGGCCTTGAGAATAAGCGACACCAGATATGTCCATGCTAGTTAAATCATTATCACTAAGTAAATTGGCAAACAATTCTGTTGAATAATCTACATGATGGTCTGCAGCTTCTCTGGGATGGATTCCTCCTTCTATAGGCCTGATAGTATCGGAAACTGAAGGTATGGGGACGCCGTTCGGATCTACAAGACCAAAAGAGAAGGTATGAGCCGTGGATTCAATACCAAGAGTATATCCCTTTCTCATAGATAATACGAGTAGGATATACTATCTAACGGTTTCACTTAGACATATCAATGGAGACTCTACTCTACAATGCAGGGCCTATCGCACATATGTCTGGTCACGATGTGCTATCAGGTAATTTTTCTGCAGATGATTTAGTCTATGATAACGGCTTGGCGATTTACGTTAAGAATGGAATAATTGCTAGAATAGAAGAGACTACTGAATTAATCGAAGAATTCGATGGCATCGAAAAAATTGATCTCGAAGGTAAGGCATTAGTCCCCGGTTTAGTTGATGCTCATACTCACTTATTGTGGGCTGGCGATAGAAGCAAAGAAATTGTGTGGAAACAACAAGGGAAAACGTATTCTGAAATCGCTTCCCTTGGCGGAGGAATTGCCAGCACAGTCAAATCGACAAGAAACATATCTTCCGAGGACCTAACAAAAATTGGCGTGGACAGATTGGGTAAGGCTCTAAAATTCGGAACGACTCATTTAGAGGCTAAATCTGGGTATGGATTAACGACAGAAAGTGAATTGAAGCTATTGGATGTTGGAAATTCAATAAGTTCCTTAGAAGGATTACCAACTGTTGACTTAACATGGTTGGGAGCGCATGCTACCCCTAAAGGTATGTCGTACGCTGAATATACGGAACAAATTCTCTCTGACCAGTTGCCTTCAATTATAGACCAAGGCGTAGCAAGAAGTGCAGATGTTTTCTGTGAACCTGGTTGGTTTTCAATCGAACAGACCGAAGACATAATGAAAGAAAGTAGAAGGTTGGGGCTAGATTTGAGACTACATATTGATGAATTCAGTGACGGAGGTGGCGGTGATTTAGCATCTGCACTTCGTGTTACGACTGCCGACCATGCACATTACACATCTCCTGACTCACGAGAAAAAATGGAGTCTAAAGGTGTAAACACCGGGTTCTTACCTGGGACGCCATATTCAATGGGAGAGAATTACCCACCTTTCCAAGATTGTTGTGACAATAATTGGAGATGGACTATAGCCTCAGATTTTAATCCAAATTGCCGTACTTTGAATCTCCCATTTTTAGCATCTATTTTGGTTCAGCGGAATGAAATATCACCAATTATTGCTTTAGCGGCATGTACTGTTAATTCAGCAAAAACTACTCCACATCCAAGCGGACTAGCTCATGGAAAGATTGAGGTTGGAAGTGTAGCGAATCTAAATATCGTTAATTCGGAAAATTGGGAAGCATGGTGCTTACAACCTGGCATGAGTCCGTTTGAATCTACAATGGTGAACGGAAATATGATTTATCATTAATTATTTATGGGAAAGGATTTATTATGAAATCAAAAAAAGAGGTTTGGTTAGAAACTGTGGTGTGCTCATCTCGAAAAGGTGTTGATGCGCGATTGGAAAGAATGCTTGAAGCACGACAGGAAATGCGGAGAAGAACAGAAGGTTGTCTGAAAGCTTGGGTTTCACGAAGTATGGACGGTAATGCTATGTTTTTGGTTCAGTCAATTTATGAGGACGAAGAATCTTGGAGAAATTGTGCTAAAAGAATAATTAATGAACTTGATATTAGGGATGGGGGAATAGAATCTTTACTATCTGGTCCTCCACTTGTAGGGATGTTCTCTCTAGATCCTAAATACCTGAATCTAGAGTGACCCGTCGTGTCGCATAACGCACATTATGCGACAACATTCTCTAACCAGTAAGAAACAATGGACCTCAGCACATCGTTTTTGATTAAAAACAATCAAAAAACTGCATTTATGGGCTTCAAGGGAGGGGGTAGAAGGGGTATTTTCTGATTTTTTTGGCATTAAGCATTAATCAATGGATTCATTAGTGTGATATTCCACGAATAAATGGTTCCAATGGCAGAAGTTAGCGGTTTTTGTTTGAAGTGCAAAAATTACGGACCAATTAAAGATGGTAAGCTAATCAAAATGAGTAATGGTCGTACAAGGTGTGCTGGTTTCTGTTCCCAGGACGGTTGCACTGGAAAAATATCAAAAATAGTATCCTAATGTGTATTACCGATTCGGATATATACGTCGATTGATTGGAAATACTACTAGGGCTCGTGGTCTAGGGGTTATGACGTTGCCTTGACATGGCAAAGATCGCCAGTTCAATTCTGGCCGAGCCCACTTTTTGATTTGAGGTTAATTATTAATTGAAAGGGGTTTATTGAAAAATCAATCATCGTGAAGAATTTCGGTTTCTTCTAATTCTGGTTTCTTTTTATTCGACTCTATCTTTTCTACTGGCGTATCGTCCTCAAAGGAGAAATCTGTTGAACCGCCAGTCCAATTCTTAACAGCTCCATCATCACTATCAAATTCCTCATCGACTATTGCTGTGTTTGGATTTATTGAATAATCTGAAGGGTCGACTTCTCTGTTGGTAATTCTCTGTTCAGGTGTTGGGGGTTCTCTATCCTCTAAGTGAACTCCAGAATGAAATGTCCCGCATTCTGGACACCGCTGTGTATTTTTCTGATAAATCGAGGCACAAACCGGACAATATTCCTTGCCTATTAGGACGTCCAATTTGTCAGCCATTAGAACCACAAATCATTCATCATCAAAGAACATCTCGTCTTGGTATGCCGTTATTTCCTCACCATCTTCAGTTTCGATAGTTACTGTCCCTTCGTCATCATCGAATTCAATTATTTCACCGAAATATTCCTCACCTTCGATATCTAGACCAACCCAAGATCCAATGTCGACTTCATCTCCTGCCTCATCCTCATCATAGTCTTCTGTGTCTTCATCATCTTCGGAATTTTCATCGACTTGTTCGTCATCTTCTTCTATGTCATCATCGTCTGAAACAACATCTTTTTCGTCTTCAATAACTAAGTCAACTGGGGCATCTAATGCGCTTTCTTCATCACTCTCTTCGGCTTCTTCATCCTCCTCTTCATCAGAGTTAGAGTCTTCAGAACCAGTGTCTGAATCTCCCTTCAAAACCTTGGCGCGCTCACGTAACGAAGGAGCATACAGTAGGTGCAAATATGCTGTGCCAGCAAGGCCAATGACTCCTAAAACAATCATGATTATTCCATCCAAGTAGAAACCTGCAGGCATACTAGAAGCACCATTATCTCCACTGAAGATGGTGAGTGAATTCTCACATTTCTTTGGATCTAAAAGTGGGTCACAGGGGTATGTGTCTCCCATTCGCACATTTCCTGCACATGGGTCAGGCATGTTCTCAATATCCGTCTCACAGATATCCCAATTACCTTCTTCTGCGAAGCCCCAATCAGCTTGATGACCTTCGTATTCTATGGTGCCTCCAGTTCCATCTACTAGTAAGCCCATTCCATTTACAACCCAAAGACCAATGAATGTTACAAACAAAAAGTACATCACAGGATAATAAATGTCATTAGCGGATTTACTCATTACGATTTTTTGTACAGGAGTTGGGAATTCCTTAACTTTCACTGGTTTTGACATCTTTCCGGCTTGAATACCAAATCCTAATCCATCCAATGCACCTAATAATTCTTGAGGGTCAACTCTGTTATCTTCATCTGAATCAAGATAATTCATAATGGCCTTTACATGGGTAGGTTGGAGTTTTTCCCCACCTATATTTTCAATGCCTTTTTGCATTTCGGGACCGTCTATCAAACCGTCGTCATTTCTATCAATTTCAGCAAAAGCTTCTGCAGCTGTCATGTTAGATGATGCGATTGACAATGCTAAGTTTTCAAAGGCAGTAATGACTTCTTGGTCAGTAATTTCAATAGAGGGTTTGCTATCTTCAACATCGATTTCTTCTTCCTCAGCACTACCTTCTTCGGAGGCATCAGGTTCTTCTTCACCTTCTCCATCTTCGATGTCTTGATCATCAACCTCTTCATCAGAATCTAAATCTCCATCTCCTTCAATTTCATCCGATGATTCAGCTTCATCTACCGCAGTTTCGGCATCACTTTCACCATCGAAATCCATTTCTGAATTGTCAATATCAACTTCAGGTGAAATTGCCTCACTTTGGTCTTGAGAATCTCCGCTCAGAGTACCAGTATCCTCGTCAAGAACTTCTTCGCTATTTGCATCTTCTTCGTCAGTTAATGTATCCAACAGATTATCTTCAGCAGTAGATTCTTGCTCTCCGAGGGAATCGGTTGGGATTTCATCATCCGCTTCTGATGTGATTACTTCGTTCTCTGGCACTATATCATCTGCGGGTTCATCGATTGATTTACTCTCATTTTCATCAGTTGATTCCCGCACTGTTTCTTGAATTTCATCAGTTGATGAAACCGCCACAGGAGCGCTAGGCGGAACTACGGAGTCAACCGCTTCGGTGACGAATGAAACACCGCAAGAAACACATTTTTCTGAATCTGCTGACTGTATTTCACCGCAAGCTCCACATTCTCCAAGGGCGGTATCGGAAACATCTCCAAATACTGCTTTACAAATTGGGCAAGACTGACTATCGAGTGGAATAATAGCTTCACACGCACCACATTCCGCCATTGGAATTTCTTGATTAGGTTCGTCACTCATGCCTGTCACTACTTACCCGAATCCTTCAATGGATATAATTATTCATGGACTAGAAGTTTATCGGTGTACATATAAGGGGTAAATGGTGAACGGCGATGTTTGGTTTTGAAAAAGGAAAAGTATACTCTCTAAATTTGATTTCTCAACGAGCAATATTGGCACATATTGACAAAATATCGTCTAGGAATGAAGGTAAGGTAGTTTTCATTTCGCGCTTACCCCACAGACGACTAGTAGAGCACTTTGATTTGGAGAAAGTAGAATCGTATTGGTTGACTAAGCAAGAATCCAATGGGGCAATTGGGCCCGAATTATCTTCATTTTATGGAAAAGTTAGTGAGATATTGTCTAACGATGTTGATTTATTGATAATTGAAGGTTGCGAATGGCTAATTTCAATGCACGGATTTGATGATTTTTACACAATGATAATGGACATAAAAGACTTAGTCTATGGAACATCCAAATCTGTTTTATTCTCGTTAGCAATAGACGTTTTAGACGATATTAATCTGTCAAAATGGCAGGGAAGTACAATTGAGTGGAATTTACCAGACCTCATTGATAATAGCATTCAGGAAAGTGATGAAAATCGCGTAGATATCGAAGAAGCCAAAGTTAGCTTTGATGAGGAGGCTTCGATCTCATCACTTAGATACTTGACGCCAATAACAAGAGATGGCTACACTAAGGAAACATTGCGGAAGAGGATTCTTCAGTGGAGGAGAATGGGTTTAGACGTATCAGAATTGGATACTTCCTTATTTACATTGGATGATGATTACGGGTTTTCTCAGTATAAACAGGTAGAAGAAAAGGTGCGCAGGGCCGTTGATCTCGATAATCGTCTTGATTTACTTGATTCGCAAGGTTGGAAATCGGATGTAATTAAACTGCGATTCAGGATTCGTCAATTAACGGGGTTTGATGAAGTCGAAAATAGAATTAACGAAATCATGTAGGCAAAGCACCACATTCAGTGTTGATTCTTGTTAACCATGATCCATTCAGTAATTCTTCTGCAACATTTTCAATTTCTTCTGATAAACTCCGGTCACCTTCCAATTTCGGACATACCTTTCGAAGTAATTTCCTTAATGTCTCAACATATTTGGAAGATTCATTTGAATTATATTCTAAGGCTTCACAGGCGATAATTAATTCACATGCAAGAAGTTTGGATAGTTTGTTTGTCGCTTCAACTAGGTTCCAGGTAGCGGTAGCACCCATTGATACGTAATCTTCCTGACCACCAGAGGTAGTTGTAGAAAATGCAGATTTTGGCATTGCGTGGCCGTGCATTTCTGATAATAGAGCGGCTGCAGTATAATGAACTATCATCATGCCAGATTCCAATCCGGAATTCACGGCTAGGTATCCAGGTAAACCACTTCGCACAGGATCCACGATTTGGTCAATTCTCCTCTCGCTGATACTAGCCAACTCAAATATTGCGTGAGACATATTATCTGCAACAGCGCCTAATATTTCTCCGTGGAAATTTCCCTGACTAACAACTTGTTGCGTTAGTTCTAAATTGTGGTCAGGGAATACCAGAGGATTGTCTGTAGCACTATTTATTTCGATATTTAAAGTGTCTTTGAGAGCATTCAATTTCTCATTTACCATTCCATGAACCTGAGGGATACACCTGAATGAATAGGCATCTTGAACTCGAGAACAATGTTTGTGGGCTTTCAATATCGCAGAATTTTTCAAAATTTTAGAGATTCTATTCGCAACAAGTATTTGCCCAGGGTGAGGCCTTGCGTTGTGAACTCTAATATCCATTGGAGTAATGGTGCATTCTCTGGCATCAATAGAAGCGGATGCAATTAAATCTGCCATCTGTATCAAATTTGACAATTCTCTTTCTGCTCTGGTAAGGAATGAACACATTTGGCTAGTACCATTTATCAATGACAAACCATCTTTTGCGGCTAATTCAACGGGTATAAGTCCTTTCTCTTTTAGTAAAGTCATTGTTGGTACAATGTCATTACCTCGCCATACTTTCCCCTCGCCAACCAATGCAAGTGCCATGTGGGATAGTGGTGCTAAATCACCAGATGCGCCCAGAGAGCCGATTCGTGGCACTACTGGTATTACGCCATTATTTAGGTATGAAATTATTTGTTGGATTACGGATAATTGAATTCCTGAGTTTCCCTTGACCAATGAATTAGCCCGCACGCACATCATTGCCCGTGTGTCTTCTATTGACATATATTCTCCGACTGCGCAAGCGTGGGACCTGATAAGATTTAGCTGTAAATCAGATAAATCTTCAGAAGAAATTATCTCAGAAACCAAAGACCCAAATCCGGTGTTTATTCCATAAACTGTCACTCCGGTAGCAAGTATTTTTTCTATCACATCTCTTGCTAGATTAATATTGATAATTGCATCTGATGCGATGTCGACTTTCACACCTTTTGATACAAGGGATATTTCGTTAACCGTCAAGGTCCTACCATCTAAATGAACAATTGTCATTGAGTTTCACTTCCGAATATATTCTCAATCAATTCGTCGCGTGCGATTGATGGTAAAGTTACAGATAACTTAGGATTTGATTCCATCGCTCTCGTAATGGCAAAAATTGCACCTTTATTTCTAGCCCACGCTCTTCGAGATATTCCATTGTTAACATCCCAATCGAGCATCGAAATTAGATTTTTTTCACTTGCTTCAGAACCATCAATTACCATTCCAAATCCTCCATTGATTACCTCCCCCCAGCCTACACCTCCGCCATTGTGTAAACTCACCCAAGTCGCTCCTCTAAATGAGTCGCCAACAAAATTTTGGACAGCCATATCAGCAGTAAACATCGATCCATCACGAATATTTGCAGTTTCACGATAAGGTGAATCTGTACCGGATACATCGTGATGGTCCCGCCCCAGAACAATCGGAGAAGAAATCAAGCCATCCCTGATAGCGTCATTGAATCGTTTTGCAATTTCAACTCTACCAACCGCATCTGCATACAAAATCCTGGCCTGACTACCGACGACTAAACCATTGCTTTTTGCCCCTTCAATCCATCGGATATTATCTACCATTTGTTGCTGAATTTCTTCCGGTGCTTCCTTGGATAGTTTATGTAAAACATCACAAGCTATCTTGTCTGTTTTGTCTAAATCCTCTTCCAATCCTGATGTGCAAACCCACCTGAAAGGTCCAAAACCATAGTCAAAACACATTGGACCCATTATATCTTCAACATAGCTTGGATATTTGAAACTAGACTTATCAGAACTTAGTACATCAGCACCTGCTCTCGATGCCTCTAAGAGAAATGCATTGCCGTAATCCCAAAAATATGTTCCATTATCAACTAATTTGTTAACTGCAATAGCATGTCGGCGCAGGGTTTCCTGAACTTCAAATTTGAATTGATCAGGATCCCTTGCAAGCATTTCTTTCCCATTATCAAAATCCATAGTGACGGGATAGTATCCGCCTTGCCATGGATTGTGCAAACTAGTCTGGTCAGATAAAAGATCGATATTGACGCCCCTTTCTACCAACCTTTCTAATAATTCGACAATATTTCCTACATGACCAATTGATATTGCACTACCCTCATCCCGATTTTTAATCATCAAATCGATTGCGTGGTCTACATCATCTGCAATAACTGATAGCCAACCTTGCTCATGCCTCTTAAATGCGGCATGTGGATTAATTTCACTAACAATACAAGATGCTCCAGCAATAACCGCCGCTTTCGCTTGGGCGCCACTCATTCCACCTAAACCAGACGTAACAAATGTTACGCCCGCTAGTGAATCTTTTGCGCCAACATGCATGCGAGCGGCGTTCAATATAGTGATCATTGTTCCATGTACTATTCCTTGTGGACCTATGTACATGTAGGAACCTGCAGTCATCTGTCCAAATTGGCTAACTCCTAACGCATTCATTTTATCATAATCATCTTGGCTTGAATAATTAGGAATTACCATACCGTTGGTTACTACAACTCTAGGTGATGAAGTGTCAGATGGAAACAAGCCCATTGGATGCCCACTATACATTACTAAAGTTTGATCATCTTCCATTTCTGAGAGGTACTTCATTGTAAGCCTGTATTGAGCCCAGTTTTGGAAAACAGCACCATTCCCACCATACGTAATTAGTTGGTGTGGAAACTGCGCAACATCTTTATCGAGATTATTATGAATCATCAACATAATAGCAGCGGCTTGAATGCTTTTTGTGGGATAATCACTTATTGAATATGCTTTGATAGGATACTCAGTTGGGCGGTAACGCATCATCCAGATTCGCCCGTAATTCTCTAACTCCTCTGCAAATTCTTTAGCCAACACCTCATGATGTTTAACATCGAAATACCTAAGCGCATTTTTGACTGCAAGTTTTTTCTCTTCTAGTGATAGAATCTGTCTACGGTTAGGTGCATTGTCAACATCTTCAGAAATACCAGGATGAATCGGTAGTTCTTCGGGAATTCCTTCTGCCACATGCTTTTGCATCAACTCAACTTCAGATGGCATGATTATCCCAATTGAATGTAGTTTATTGACTCTTGTAAGCAATCGTCAATTCTATTTGTATAAATGCAATCGGATAGCCATGGAGGATGAGGTTTATTTCGCTGAATATGCGGAACCTAATCGAGATAAATCGCTCCTTAATGGTATAGCACTAGCGACTGTGGCTGTTTCAATAGTCTTTTTGATGTTAGCTGTGATGTTTGGAGATGTAATTGAAAGCACAATGAAGTCATCCTCGAACCGTGAAGTTAGGGTTCCAGTTTGGGAAAGAGGGAAATTAGATTACATCACAAACATGGACAATGGTTTTGTTATGGAATTTGGAGAATATGAATTATTAGAGACCTCAAACGAATGGAACTCAACTCACGTATTTGTTGAATATGAACTTCCACTTGAAGAAGGTGGAGCGGCTCCTGATGGTAAGATATCCCTTGCTTATTGGAGACCTAATGTTCCAGAAGGGGTGACCGTTCCAGTTATCGCTGAATTTGGACCATATTTCCAAGAACCGAGCGTTAACACTCCAACAATAGAAGTACCAGGCTCATGGCTTGGTCAAATGATAATCGACCAGATACTACCTCATGGATATGCTTTTGCACAGATATCTGTTACTGGAACTGGGAGATCCAACCACTGTATGGACCTTATGGGGACAGCAGAGCAATTAGGTAACGATGCTGCTGTTTCATGGTTGGGTAGTCAAGATTGGTCAAATGGAAACGTGGCCATGATTGGGAAATCATATGATGGTTCAACACCTTGGCAGGCTGCTATGTTTGGGAATGACCACTTGAAAACAATAGTTCCAATTTCTGGATTAATTGGAGTCAAAGAATTGATGTGGCGGAATGGGTCCTCAGAAGCAAGGGCTCCGATTATGCACAATGGCGTATATGGATCGTACGGTATAGATGGTGATGAGGAGGATTATGGCAACATATGTCCTGATTACCTCATAGGGCCCGGCACGGGAGTTTCTGCTTGGATGTTTGGTAGCGAAGTTGCTGGAGATTACTGGGCTGAAAGGTATTTCCTAGACAGAGTGCTTGATAATTACGAAGGGTCCGTTTATTTGATTCAAGGGATGCATGATTGGAATGTTGATCCGCACATGGCTGTTCCTACGATAAACAAACTCATCGACAACGGTATAGAAGCAAAGGGCCTTTTTGGTCAATGGGACCACGATTATCCAGACAGACCAATTCAACTTAGAGATAGGTCGGATTTAGGTGGAAGGGGTGGGGAGGCCTTCCCTGAAATGATTCGATTTGATTGGATGCAGGATCTTCTAGAATGGTTTGATTATTACTTGAAGAATGTAGGTGACAAACCATTATTGCACGTGGAAATACAGTCTAATCAAGGCTCTTGGAGAATAGAAGATAGGTATCCAGCAAGTGATGTAGATGAAATACGATTTGAACTAGGAACCGATATGACTCGCTCTGGAGGACCAAATGTTCTGCCTGATGCATCTACTGGGCCTGAGTACGAGACCGCTCCACTCGAGAATAATATGTACATCCAGGGCACACCACGTCTACATGTGGAGGTTTCCACCTCAACCGTAGGAGGTCAGTTATACGCCTTATTGGAAGAGTGCAATCAGTCGGGATGTATACACATTGGGCATGCTATAATGGATTTGAGATATCATGCAGGTGGTGATGATTTATCGCCTACATGGACACCTGTATTTGATACAATCAATGCGAAAATGGAATTCATGCCCTTAGACGCAGAAATTACTGCTGGAAACACATTAAAAATTTCACTAAGGTCGACAGGTGAAGATTACTTGCCAGCTTCGACATCATCGATAGTAACAATCATTGAGGGTTCTGATAGCACCTTGCAATTGGATACTTTCAATCCTGCGGATAAGTTGTACTGGGAACCACCTAAATGCACTCACGAAGTTTGTGTTGGTTGATTATCTGGTCTCCAAAGTGTGAATATGATACCACATACAATCATTAGTAGTGAGAAATAAATAAATCCAGATTTCAAACTAAGGTTGTGATATTCTACAAGATAACCCGCAGTGGTAGTAGAGAGGGCTGCTGATGTACCAAGTATCAACATGTCCATTGAAAAGACTCTACCTCTAACTTCATCTTCTACCCAACTTTGTGTTAACACTGTAGATAAAACCCAATTACCTCCACTTGCAGAATGAGAGATTATAATGAGACATACTGTCAAAGGTAAATAAATATCAAGGGTTAAACCGACAAGTAGGTAAAATATTCCGCTTATTGAAACTAATATTCCAATCAATGAAGGCCATTTGGATTTATCTTTGAACACTGAACGTGCTATTAGTGGCCCAATACCTGTACCTATTCCTCTAGCGAAGAAGAATAAACCAAATCCAAAGGCTGCTCCGTAACCCGTAATATCGGCTCCAGCTAGAACCAAAAATACTCCTGCGAGGCCTGCTCCAGCTAAATTCCATGAACTTTTAGCGAAAACGATGCGGAGTAATTTCTTATCTGAATAAATTCGATTCCATCCAATTATGATGTTTGATAATGCAGTCTTGAAAATTGGACCTTTCATATTATCGTCAATTTTTTGCTCAATGACTAATGGAATCAAAATCAGTGAAGATACTAAGAATGTTATTGAATCTATAATGAACGCTGCATCTGTACCCAGTTCGCTAACAACAACACCTCCTAACATAGCTCCTATGCATAGAGCGGTTGACCATGATGCACTACCAATCGCGTTGGCTGTGATCAAATCATCTTCATCCACAATATTAGGCACTGCTGCTCTCTCAGCAGTCACATACACGCCGTGTAATAGCATCATTATACCTGAAACCGTAATGAGCCACCACATATCTTCTGGGCCATCAACCAGAATAAATGATAATGCTAAACCGATTTGTAAGATATTTGACCAAAACATCAGACTTTTACGATTCAATCTGTCGGCTAACAGGCCATTGATTGGTTGTGAAATTCCAAATAACAACATACGAACTGAGAATAAAATTCCCAAAAGAAATTCAGAACCCGAATATTCCAAAATGAGGAAAAACAACGCTATTGTATTGAACCATTCACCGAGTAACGATATTACTGTAGCCGCCCACAATCTACGGTATTTTGGGTTACTAGAAAAGAATTCAATGTATCCTTTTGACAAAATTATTCCTCCTCGAGCAAATCACTACCTGGCTCGAGGAGACTGCAAACAATCCATTTTGATGTAGGTGTATTTGATTTATGTGCAGTTGAATCAATTGGTACTAACACATTTGCTTCAGGGAAATATGATGCTATATTTCCTTCAGGAATGTCATAAGGAATTACAGACCACCCATCAGATCGACGATTTTGCCCATTGTGGTGTGAGACAACATCGACTATATGTCTAGTTTTCCATCCACGATTAGACATATCATTAGCATTCATCAAAATCACCCTCCTATTGCCTTTGATACCGCGGTATCTATCAGATAGGCCATAAATTGTTGTATTGTATTGGTCATGTGACCGAATTGTCATCATGACGTATTTTCCATCTTCTACCTTTACATTTGGTAGTTTGTGAGTTATGAAATTCGCTTTTTTATTAGGAGTGTCGAATTCTCTTGAATCTCTCGGGAGATTTGGAAGAGCGAATCCATTTTCATTCCTCACTCTTTCATTATAATCTTCAAAGCCATGTAAGGCGCTGGCCATCAAATCTCTTATTCTATCATAATTCTCAACGAGTTCGAGCCAGTTCCTTTCATCATCTAAGACGTGTGATGCTAACTGAGCTATTATCCAAGGCTCACTTTTCAAATCTATTGACGCCGGTTTTAGATTGCCAATAGAAGTGTGAACAATACCCATGGAATTCTCTACTGTGACGAATTGTTGGCCGGAACCCTGCATATCCAACTCCGTTCTTCCTAAACATGGTAGAATTAGGGCATGCCGGCCAGTAATCAGATGAGACCTGTTTAGTTTAGTGGATACTTGAACTGTCAGATCGACTTTTGCCATAGCCCTTGCTGTGAATTCTGTATCTGGGGTTGCAGACAAGAAATTCCCGCCCATGCAAAACAATAGGTCGACTTTTTCGTCATCCATCGCTTTTATTGATTCGACTACGTCATAACCATGGTTTCGCGGACTATTAATTCCGCATGCAGTGTCTAATTTTTCTAAAAATTTCTCAGATGGCCTCTCCCATATACCAACTGTTCTGTCTCCTTGAACATTAGAATGCCCTCTTACTGGACACAAACCTGCTCCTTTCTTTCCTATATGCCCACCCATCAGTAGAAGATTAGTAACTTCTTGAATAACTGAAACACCGTTTTTGTGCTGCGTCAATCCCATTGCCCAACAAGCAATGGTTGCTTTCGATTCAGCTAGGATTTTACCTGCCTTTTCTATTTGGAATCTAGATAATCCAGAATCTATTTCTATTTGATTCCAACTAGTTGATTTCACATTCTCTACTAATTTATCAAATCCGGAAGTCGAGGATTTTATGAACTTTTCATCCAATGCTTGTAATTCTAATTGAACCTTCATCAATCCGTGCATTAAAGCGGCATCTCCGCCAATTTTGATTTGCAAAAACAGGTCTGAAAGTTGTTCACTACCAAATGACAGTTTCAGATAATCTTGCGGATGTTTGAACCTCTGCAAACCAGTTTCAGGAAGTGGATTAACATGAATAATTTTGGAACCATTTCGCTTTGAATCTCTTAGTGCAGTAAGCATTCTTGGGTGGTTAGTGCCAGGGTTTTGACCGATAACCAGAATCACTTCAGCGTGGTTAAAATCTTCTAAAGTGACTGTTCCTTTACCAATACCGATTGCCTCGCCTAATCCTCGACCGCTTGATTCATGACACATATTAGAACAATCTGGCATGTTATTCGTACCTAAACTTCTGACAAATAGTTGGTATAGAAAAGCCGCCTCATTGGAAGTTCTTCCGGATGTGTAAAATACTGATCTGTTTGGATCATCTGATGATTTGATTCTGTCATTGATTATTGTAAATGCTTCTTCCCATGAGATTGGTTTGTAATTGCTTTTTCCAGGGCTCATGTATACCGGACTCGTTAGTCGTCCTTGCTCATTAAGCCAGTAATCGCTCTTTTGCGACAATTCCTGAACAGTGTAATCATTGAAAAATTTGGGTGTTATTTTTTTCTTTGTAGCTTCATCTGCAACTGCTTTCGCGCCATTTTCACAAAATTCAAACAACGATGAATGTTTAGGGTCTGGCCAGGCGCATCCGGGACAATCAAATCCTTCTGATTGGTTAACCAGAGTTAAGGTTTTGATGGTTTTAGTTACTCCCATTTTCCTAAGACCGTGGTACATTGATGAGTTTGCAGCAGGTATGCCTGCGGCGATGTTTTTCGGTTTTGATAACTTCAAAGGATTCCTGTCAACAGGAGTTGCGGCAGAAGGCTCGTCTCTTGTTGGCATAATTATCCCAAATTAGTCCTCTTTGTCAACTATGCGGTTAGTCGAACCTATAATCATCGGTTTATCTTGATTTGCGAATCCAATCAATGTAATGTTGGAACTTCGTGCTAATCGTTCTGCTGACGCACTTATAGCTCCGGCCGCAATAATTATCTCTACATTGGCCCTTACCGCTTTTGCAACCAATTCCCAACCTATTCTACTCGATAATGCAATTATCTTAGGCGATTCAGATTCTCTCAAGCAGGCACCTATTGCTTTATCCATAGCGTTGTGTCTACCAATGTCTTCCCTTATGTGTAGAATTTTTCCCTTTGTATCTAATATAGCAGATGCGTGAACTCCGCCGGTTCTCTGGAATATCAATTGCTTTGAACGCATATTTTCCATTATTGATTTGAAATCCGACACTATTGATGCGTTGTTGGTCACAATCCCATTAGGGATTTCTACCTCACCTGTAGAGCAAGCACCACAAGAAGCAGTCAAGATATCATTACTTGGTCTTGGTATTATGTTGCCAATGACAGTTACAGTTGTTCCGTTTGTGCTAACAGATTCAACATCACCTCTACCCTCAGAAAAGATGTGTCCTACAGCCAAATCCTCTAGGTCTAACGGCGTTGCTAGTATCCTCACAATAGCCTCATTTTGATTTACAATCTGTATGATACTTTCTTCTGCTAATTCGTCATATTCGGGAATAAACTGAGCGTTCTCATAGCGGTGAATTGGACGCTTGACCATGTCATAACCTCAATTATCTATGTCAAAGAACTCAAATTGTAAATCTACAAGTTCTTTTGAACTACTAGCCATAGAGTAGGCATCTAATGGCTCTTTATTCAAAATAAAGAATTGTTCACCCCAACTAAATGCCGATAGTAAATTTCGTGCTGTATCTTTACTACCAACAAGATACAAAGTGGCAGCTATGGCTTCTGCAGTGGTTAATTTACTCGGTTTACCCCAATTGACTGGGTTTGCTGCAAGTAATAGAGGTAGCATCCTCGGTTGCAAACGCGTCATACTCATTACTGTTGAAACAGAATCTTCTATTAGGTTCCATGAACAATCTAAACCGACAATTGCTCCGTGATTTTGCGTGAGCAAGTCATGGTCTTCAGGACCGAAAACCTTTCCACAAAGTGGTTCTAAAATGATTCCTTTTTTTGGTAATTTTCGGAAATCTTTATGCAGATATATTTGATTTCTCCTGCTTAACTTTACTGCTGTATTCTTTTTAGGATCATCCTGTGCTAACCAAATCGCATGTAAAGGAATGGGTTTTGACACAATAATCATTCCTTATTGTCGAGCAAAAAGTCTCCTATCGTAAAACCTCTCCCTGAACCTGAAACAATTTTACGATTTTCATCGGGTTTTGGTTCAATCATAAGTTTGATGTCCAGAGTCCTCTCTAGTTTTCTTATTACTGCATCAGTAGGCCTTTTTCCTGATTCAGCCGAAATGACGATGTTTACTTTTTCCGCCATACGTCTCGCTAATTCTTTTTTATCCCAGCCTTTATTTTGTCTCGCTGTTGAAATTCGTTTGGCAAAATCTCCAGCCAATTCTTTTTCACCTCGTATCATGATGTCTTTACCCTTCTTCCCAATCCCACCGTATCCTCCTGATGTTGTGGAATTAGACTTGGCTTTAGCGAGTCCCGGTGCAAGTTTTACATCATTTAGACCAAGCTTATCAGTACACCTCTTGCATGCCTGTACCTGTGTTCTTTCCATAGTAACAAGCCGTGTGCCAACCTTCATCGCGCCACATAATTCGCAATCACCCATGCCTTCACCGATTATCTGTAATATCGGTAATTCATCAAGCCTTCGTAAATTAGTTATCACGATGTGTACATACAGATGATTCAATAAGGTCTTGCCACACAGGGAAACCATGGGAGTCGAAGTTGACAATCACTCTTCAAATTCCCGGCACAGTGAAGACATTGAATTAAAGAATCTTGAAAACCAGTTTAAGTCGTTACAGGATGAGGCTCAAAATTTACTACAAGAGAAAAGGTCACTCCAAAATGAAGTTACTGAGTTAAAGAAAAAAGCCAGTGGATTGGATAATGAATTGAGGATACTGAGGTCTCCTCCGTTGATAATAGGCCATATCCAAGATATATTAGATGAAGAAAGGGCTATTGTTAGGTCCACAAACGGAACGGTTTTCCAAGTAGGAATTAATCCAAGATTGACTACAGATAAACTAAAACCTGGAACAAGAGTTGCACTCAACCAAGATAATTTATCTGTCATAGAATTGCTTAGCGATGCTTGGGACCCAATGGTATCAGGTGCAGAAATGGTAGAAAAACCAATTGTGACCTACAAAGACCTTGGTGGATTAGATGAGCAAGTCCTTCAAGTAAGGGAGGCAATCGAATTACCCCTTGAAAAACCTGAATTATTTACAAAAGTAGGAGTTTCTCCACCAAAGGGAGTTCTCCTAGTCGGACCTCCTGGATGCGGTAAAACAATGCTTGCCAAAGCGGTTGCTAATCAAACACAGGCTTCATTCATTCGCATGGTTGGTTCTGAATTGGCACAAAAATACATTGGAGAGGGTGGCAGGCTAGTCAGAGAATTATTTTCTTTGGCAAAGGAAAAATCTCCTGCTATAATTTTCTTGGATGAAATAGATGCAATAGGTGCAAAGAGATTGGATTCTGCTACAAGTGGCGATAGAGAAGTCCAAAGAACTCTAATGCAGTTATTAGCAGAATTAGATGGATTTGATGCATTGGAAAATGTGAAAATTATTGCGGCTACAAACCGTCCAGATATCCTCGATGATGCATTATTGAGGCCGGGGAGATTTGACAGGATCATAGAAATACCTCTTCCTGATGAAGGTGGTCGAAAGAAAATTTTGGGAATACATTTCGAAAAAATGTCAACTTCTAGGCTTAACCTCAGAAAATTGGTTGAGTTGACCGAAGGCTTCAGTGGAGCCGAGCTAAATGCAACTACTGTTGAATCTGGAATGATTGCGATTAGAGAAAACCGTACAAAAATCACTCAAAAAGATGCTATAATGGCTATTGAGAGAATAAAAAAGAAGAGAGAATCTGGTGGAAATACTTCTTCTCCTGATGCTTTGTACAATTAAGTCGACAAGATTATTCAGTCACCACTACAAGGGTGAACTATGGGCAAAATAATCGAATGTGTACCTAACTTTTCAGAGGGGCGCGACCAATCCATAATTGAAAAAATTGCCAATTCAGCAATGGGAATTGAAGGTTGCATGATATTAGGCGTAGAACCAGACCCTGATTACAATAGAACTGTTTTAACAATCGCTGGTGAACCAGACTCTGTAGTTCAGGCAGCATTTAACGTAATCAAATCTTCCTTTGAACATATTGACATGAGGAAGCACAAAGGCGAGCATCCACGCATCGGAGCTGTTGATGTATGCCCCTTTATTCCAATTCAAGAATCGACTATGCAGGAATGCGTCGAATTAGCAACAAGATTAGCAAAAAAAGTCAGTGATGAACTATCAATTCCCGCTTTTCTTTATGGTTATGCTGCAGTTAGTGAAGATAGGAGATTGCTATCAGATCTACGGAAGGGAGAATATGAATCATTAGAAGAAAGGTATGCAAATAATGGTCCGTTAATGCCTGATTTTGGACCATCACAGTGGACCGAAAAAATCGCCAAATTTGGGGCTGTAGTTATTGGTGCGCGGGATATATTAGTTGCATACAATGTAAACCTCCAAGAAACCGATGCCGCAGTAGCGAAGAAAGTAGGTACGATTATCAGGAGTAGTGGCCGATTAATCAAGAATTCAACCGGTGACAAAATGAGAATACCAGGGATGCTTGAAATGGTTCAGGGAATGGGCTTACCATTGGAATCCCACGGAATTTCACAGGTATCAATGAATTTGCGAGATATTAATTCAACATCTTTGCACACTGCTTTCGAAGCTGTAAAATCTATTGCAAATGACCATTCAGTAGAAACCTGTGGTTCTGAAATTGTTGGTTTAGTACCTCTTTCTACAATGTTAGATGCTGGTCGTTGGTACAATGAGATAGAGAATCCTACCGACCAAGATTTGGTAAACTATGCAATTAAAGGATTGGGTTTAGATAAATTAGGGCCATTTGATGCTAATTCAAGGATTATAGAATGGGCAGTAAAGGAGGGCAACTAGATGAAAGCACCATGGATGGAATATACAGTGAGAGATTTTCAAGCGGCGCTAGCATCGTCATCTCCTACGCCTGGCGGTGGAACCGCTGCAGCCATCGCTTTAGGCCAAGCCGCTTCTTTGTCAGTAATGGTGTGCGACCTCACATTAGGTAAGGAAAAGTGGGAAAAGGGGTGGTCAATAAGCGAAGAATTACTACCAATTGCGGTCAAAGCAATGTCCCGAGCAGGTGAATTAGCAGATGAGGACTCACAAGCATTTGATGGGGTAATGGAATCGTTTAAACTACCCAAACAGACTGAGGAGGAGAAATCTATCCGTTTAAACCAAATTCGTCAAAACACTCTACGCGCAGCAATAGTGCCACTTGAAACTGCTAAATTAAGCCTAGAAATTCTGAAATTCCTCCCTGATTTAGCCAAATATGGTAACCAGAATGCCATATCTGATGTAGGAGTAGCTTCCCTTTTAGCCAGTGCTGCTTGTAAAGGAGCTTTATTTAATGTACAAATTAATTTATCATCATTACCGGGTGGTTATGCGGACGAAGTGTCAGAAGAGTCGGTCAAGATAATGGAGTCTAGTCGGGTAATTTCAAGAGAGGTAATGGATATCATCAAAGAAAAAATTTGATTATCTGACTGTAGAACCTGTTTCGATTTCCCCATCGATTGTTATCAATTTTACATTTCCATTTGAATCATCTGCGGCAAGCATCATTCCTTCACTCATAACACCGCGTAATTTTCTTGGTTTAAGATTTGAAACGAAAACAACATATTTACCGACAAGTTGACTAGCATCATAGTAGTCTTTTAACCCTGCACAAATCGTTCTTCCATCAGTTGACCCGTCATCAATTTTTACAACGAATAATTTGTCTGCATTTTCATGGTCTGTCACATCCGTTATCAGTCCAATCTTAAGTTCAGTTTTCATAAATGTCTCGAAATCGACAAATGTTAATCCTTCAGTCATTTTTTCCGCACCTCTTAATTTCTTTTTTCCACCTTTCACATTGTGAGTTACATCTTCAGTTTTTGATTCAGAATTTTCCTCTGCAAAGGATTGTTCTTGTTTCAATATTTCATCAAGATCTAACCTTTCAAACAATGGTTTGACACCAGACATAGGAGATTTATATTCAACCCCCCAATCAATCGATGATGACCAGTCTACTTGCGAGACATTTCCATTTTCACCCAAATACTCCCATAATCTTTGAGAACTGAATGGCAAAAATGGTTGAAGTAAAATCGACAATGTTCTTGATATACGCCAACCGAAAGCTAACTTTGCCATGGATTCAGGGGCTCCCTCAGCGTCTAAATCTTTCAAATACTTCCATGGTGTTGCGCTCTGAATCATTTGATTACCCAATTGAGAAATAGACATCACCGTCCGTAATGCCTCTTTGTATCTATGGACACGAAGACTTGATGTTGCTTGTTCAAATAAATCCGAAATCTTTTGAATTTCTTCTTGGCAGTAATCAAGATTTTCAAATGAAGATAAAGGCCTTTCTTCAGGGAACCTATCGCTCAGTGTGAGTATTCGATGCACGAAATTCCCGTAAGCGGCAATTAATTCTGAATTAATTTTCTCAACGAAATCTGGCCAATTAAAATCAGTATCATGATTTTCAGGCATATTTATCGAAAGATAATATCTTAGGGTGTCAGGGTCGAACCTATCTAAGAACGATGGTAACCAAACTGCATGCTTACGTGATTTCGAAAACTGTCCACCCGCAAGCATTAGATATTCCATTGCTGGTACATTGTCTTCGATGTTTAAATCACCATTAGTAGGAAGAGAGGGTGATTTATTTTCCTTGTTCTCCCTGTTTGCATAGTTCAATCCCATTATCAAGGCAGGCCAAATTATTGTATGGAATGGAATGTTGTCCTTTCCTAAGAAATATAAGTGTCGAGGTTTAGTTCCATCATCGGAAATTTTCCACCACTTTTCCCAATCATCTTCTTCAGCAAACTGAGAAGACCATATTTTTGCACAAGAGAGGTAGCCTTGAACAGCTTCAAACCAAACATAAACACATTTTCCATCCCATTCTTCACCATCCATTGGCAGTTTGATTCCCCAATCAAGGTCTCTGGTAACGGCCCTGGGCCTTAATCCCATGTCTAACCATTGTTTTGTCATTGCTTTAACATTTGATTTCCAAACATTTTGTTGCGATTCGGCATGTTCTTCAAGAGGACCTTGGAACAAATCTAAGCGATAGAATAGATGTTCTGTATCTCTTATTTCTATATCTGCGTCAGGATTCATTTTTGACTTGGGATTCACCAACTCATTAGCCTCATATGTAACTCCACACTCATCGCACTGATCGCCACGAGCACCGCTTGCGTTACAATTTGGACAATCACCCTCGACATATCTATCGGGTAAAAATCGCCCACCATCCTCTCTGACCTCGTAATATTGTTGCATGACTTTTCTTTCAAATAACCCAGCATCTAGTAAAGAGATGAAATTTTCTGAAACTATTTTGTGATGCTCTGGGTCACTGGTTCTATTGAATAATGACCCGCCGAATTCAACTCCTCGAGGGTCTACATTTGGCTCCCAAGAACAACCTAATTTGACTAATGCCTGTTTGTTGATTTCGTGATATTTATCAACAACAGACTGTGGAGAAACTCCTTGTGTCTCAGCGGCAACGGTAATTGGTGTTCCGTGTTCATCAGAACCTGAAACCATTAGTACCTTATTTCCCAACGCTCTTTCGAATCTGGACTGAATATCTGGCGGTAGGTAACAACCTGCAACGTGTCCAAGATGCAGGGGGCCATTCGCATATGGCCATGCCACACATATCAAGACGTGTTCCTCTGACATGTTGCCACCATTTGACTCGAATTAGACATAGTACATGAGAACTATGCCGGTAGTTTTGTGGAGAACCCTCAATAAGTAAAAGCATTTCAAAGAAGATGGGCCGGATTGGCTGAGGAGTTCGTTGAACCCTATGGCAGACTACACAATGCTCATTATATATGCGTCGCTTGCACTTGGTGTTTCATTTCTATGCTCTCTATTGGAGGCAATATTGTTATCAATGCCTATTTCGCATGTAAGCGTAATTAACAAAGAAGGCGATAAGAATGGAATTAGATGGTCTAAATTGAAAGAAGATGATTCTGTAAAACCGCTTACTGCTATCTTGACACTGAACACAATAGCGCACACGATGGGTGCAGCAGGTGTAGGAGCTGAAGTAGAAGCGGTATTCGATAACGTATCATTGACGGTTGCATCTATTGTTCTCACAATAGCGGTATTGATCTTCTCAGAAATTATACCGAAGACAATTGGCGCTGCATACTGGAAAGCATTATCAAAACCGGCAGGAATTATTCTTAGCGGGATGACTAAATCCATGGCTGTGCTCTTCATACCTCTATTGATGTTCAAACGAATGTTGCCTAAAGCCGAAACTGCCACGGTGACGCGTGATGAGTTACACGCATTAGCAGATATATCAGAGGAAGAGGGTACACTGGAAGAAGATGAAGAAACGGTAATCCACAATTTGCTAGCCTTACGAGAAATCCCAGTTAAGGATGTAATGACTCCGCGTACCGTTACACTTGCATTTGACCATAGTTGGACAATAAAGGAAGTTTTAGATGAGACAAAGATTCTTAGATTTGGGAGAATGCCGGTTTATGATGAATCTATTGACTCCTTATCTGGCTTTGTACTTCGTTCAGACATATTAATGGCTGCATCTATGGATGAATGGGAAACTACTCTTACTGACATTAAGAAACCTCTACTGACCATAAAATTCGATTCTAGTATCGATGAGGCACTTGATAAATTCCTTAGGACTAAAGTGCAAATTCTCGCCGTTATAGGGGAATTTGGGGGCACTGAAGGAATTATCACCATGGAAGATGTAATTGAAACCCTACTGGGTGAAGAGATAGTTGATGAATTAGATGAACATGAAGATATGCGAGAGTTAGCGAAAGAACAAGCTATCGGGAAGGAAGAGGAGTAATCAGTATCTCGGATTCTCAATCCAATCAATTATCAGATTGTCCCTTTCTTCATTGATATTATTTCTCGAGTGTGTAAGAGATGCTATTAAATGAGCCTCAATATCTATGTCGCAATTCATCAGTAAATCATAGTGTTCACGACCTAATCGTGTATCATTCTCAGCCTGAAGAAGCAATGTAGGGCACTTCGGCAATCCCCAATTTGGAACATCAATATCCTCCCATTTCAGATCACTCACCTCAGGGTGGATTTTCTTGAAACCGTTTAATGCAAGTTTCTTCATGTAGGGCTCCAGAAAACTAAATTTTCCTGACATCTCTTTGAGGATCGGTGAATATGCAGTCATTGGTGACTCGAGAATAACTGATGAAATTTTACCTTTCCACCAACCATCATGCCGTTCATTTTGTATTCCTAAAGTTACGAATCCACCTAAACTATGGCCATATAAATGAACATTGCTAATTTTACTTCTATCTATTATCTCCATGATTTCTTTGAAATCATCAATAATCTTTCCAGCAGTCCATTCAAATGTTGAAGAACTTGCACCGTGGCCCCGAGTATCCATAACTAAAGTGTGGAAACCACGTTCGCGAAAAATATCCATGCGGTTCCCAAACCTACTGCTTGCGGATTGCCAGCCATGAAGAAATATCACTAAATCAGATTTTTCTTTCTGTAGAAAATAATGATAACAAATTTTTTTGTTTTCATCCTGAAGAAATTCAGTTCGATAATTTTCGTCTTCAAGGGTAGGTTTACGGTTCCCAGGTCCAATAAATATCAATCTTAAAAGAAGAGAACGTAAGAATATAAACATCAAAACGAATGAAGCGATAACAAGATATGGGTTGATGAAAGGTAGTGATATGGAAACTAAAAGGAGTGATAGAATCCATAGATTGCCACTGGTAGCAACTCGTTTATCCATGACCGATCACGTATGGATAGTTCAGTCAACAGACTCTTCTGTATTGGCTTCAGAATTATCTGCATCTGTTTCTTGATTGGCAGATCTAGCTTTGGCCTTTTCTTCTGCTTTTAGGCGGCGCTCCTCTTGTTTCTTTTGCCACTTGTCACCAAAGTCTCCAAGACCTTCGAACCTAGCAGCCCAGCCTGTTTCATTACCCGTCGAAATGTGTTTTACCAAATATGTACTAAAAGCTAAGTCAAAAATACCCTGTGAGAAATCTGAGTTTTTCTTGAAAAAGAAATTAATTATCCACATCAACATTAATACTGCACCAACAGCCGCAAATTTCACATCGCCATTTTGATTAATATTCATAGCGACCATTGCCAATCCTAACAAGAATAAATATCCAAGACTGTTGTTCAATATTGCATGTATGAACAGAGGTTTGTTACCACTTGAATTAATGTATTTTGTACGAGAGACGAATTCACCAACGTTTCTACCCATCCATATTGGAATCACGAGCCAGTTGAATAAAATCATTAGTCCTGCTGCAGCAAACCCAATCGTGAAATCGGAATCCGAGAATAGGAAAACAGAAAGGGTACCTACCAAAACACCAAAGTTCCATGCGACGTTAATCAACCAACCAATATATCTTGGCATTTTACCTGCCAATTCATATCCTTCTGGGAGCCCAGTAGGTCTAATTTTTTCCTCATTTTCTTTTTTGGGCTTTGAACTCTTAGCAGGTTTAGGAGTCGCCTTCTTAGCGGTTTTTGGAACCGCTTTTGCTGTGGCTTTAGGAACTGCTTTAGCGACGGCCTTAGCCACGGGTTTTGCAGTTTTCTTCTCTTCTTTAGTTTCAGTATTTTCTACCTTGTCAAGTAATCCCATTATTTCACCTCAGCTATACATTCCACCAATTGTCCTGTAGACTTCAAATTCTGGAGATTCTACAAATTCTGAAACGGCTTCTTCTGGCATTCCACCAAGCAGAGAATCAACTACCGTAAAGAATTCACTTCGCAGTTCATCATCGGCAGAACCAGGGTCCGAGCCTACCGTTTTATAGACTTCAAATCCTTCTGATTCAGTGAACTCATTTATGGCGTCCTCAGGAAGGTTTGATCCCAACAAATTATCTACTATTTCAACAAAAGTAAGGAATATATCTTCGGTATCATCCACATTTTCTTCAGTTTCAGACAATTCTGATATATCTATATCTCCCGATATGATCCCCTTTAGCAATTTCCTTTCGGACATTAATTCTTCAAGTATTGGTTTTAGTTCTCTAAGAACTTCTTTGTCGCCTTCAGATTTGGCACTTTGGTACTCGGGTTTTAATCTCCTGAGTTCACTTTCAATCACGCCCAATTGCGAATGTAACTCTACCAATGTGTCACCGTCAAGTGGAGAATCTTCATCTTCCTCTTGATTCATCAATTGTACAGTAGGAGAATCCCTAACGTCGGACATTTTATCTTCACGTTCTTCTTTACGCATTACAATTATGTCGCGGTCTAATTCGTGCCCGAATCGGTCTGAGTAACGGTCAAGAAGGCTTCCAATTTCACCTTGGCTTATTCTATCAATGTGGCCATATACCTGTTTCAAGGGCTTCCCACTTTTCTTTGCATAAAGTCCAGAATAACCTGAATCTGTTGATTTTTGGTCATCTATGTTTGAGGTTGCTGGGTTACTTTCTACAGCAACAGACTGTGCGGGCTCTGAAGATACAGGAGCAGGCATTGGAGGTAAGGGGTTTGTAGTTGGTGGAATAGGTGCTGGAGTGGAATTTGTTGAATTGTTTTGAGCAGGCATAGGCGGTAGTGGCATACCCGGAGGCAGTGGCATTGGCGGTAGTGGCATACCCGGAGGAGGTGGCATTTCTGCGCCTTTCTTTTTCTTTTTACCGAGTCCCAAAGTATTCACCCCATTGTGACTGGAGAGTAACTTAGCCTTGAACATTGTCATTAGATTAAACTACAATCTTCAATTTACAGATTCGCAAATTTAGCCCACCCTTTCAAAATTAGAAATGTAGCTCCTGCTTCATGGATAGATAATTTATCACCGATATTCCCTTCGATTATCCTATCATCAAATCTGGCAATGACCTCGTTCTCAATTATTTCCAGGTGGTATTCTTTTTCTCTCGAAAGTGCGATACCTTCTGACAAACAATCGAACGCCTGATTTGAATCTGGGTCTAGTCTATGTAACGGGAATTCAGTTACTTTCATTCCGCTCTTCCCATGCAGGGAACCAGGCCACCTAATCTGTCTTCTCGTATCAATTGTAACAACTTCATCTGTTTCTCCAGCGCTACCCAAAACTACCCCTGAATCGGCTTTTAAAATATTTTGAAATAATAATGCGTGATTATTCAGTGCGGTAAAACGGCCATCAAGCACGCGTTCCCTACGTGACTCAGACTGCATAAGTTCTGCCAATTTTTCTACGCTTGATTTTCCTCTTAGTCCTTTTATTCCTTCTCTGTCAAGCATTTGCTGTAAATTAATAGTCATAGAATTCAACAATTTTGTATCTCCATCGAAAATTTTATCCAATTTCTCTACGACTGAACCTATTCCACTGTTTATTCTCCTTGGCCAACCAACTGCGTTAGTCTTGTTAGACCTAGATAAAACATCCACAACCTCTACACCCTCCCCTCTAATATGGCTTACAAGTTCCCTTCTAGCCTCAGAGTCTAGGTGGAAAAATTTTGGATCTCTATAGTGCAAGTGAAAGCCCCTATGCCCAGAAAAAGTAACCTGAAGATGTTCTTCCTTAAATCCAAAGTCAGGCTCTAAGAAATCATTCCACAAGGACCATGCTTGTTCTTGAATAACTCGAATCATGCCGGGAAAGTCCCTATCTGTGATTCCAGGTAAGTGATCGCCGTCAAGATCGAAAATCAAGTCAGCGCCTAACCAATCCTTGTCTGCCATTTTCAATTCATACGGTTTTTTCCAATATGCTGTCGAGTAAAAGCAAGAATGAAAAGGCCTCTCGCATATGTACTGTCGTACTTCCTCTATCGATGAAAATCCCTTGTGCCTAATCGGTTTGGCTGGGCCAAATGGTATGAACATCCATTCTCGGTTCCGTAATCTGGGCGGTGTCCAAAGTTCTGCAGTGCGATAATACTGGGTGAATCTATGGGCAAATGTTGACCAACCTGACATAGTTCTCCCAAGCAGACGGAGAATGAGGAATCCTTTGAACCTTCACTCTTTCCAAAATCGGGTTTCTCTTTCGATTTCCACAGTCGCAGTGTCGGCGCCAGTGGTTTTGACATAATGTTCCCAGCAGAAATAATCCCTATCTACTACCATTGCTTCACCAAATGTCAATCTTGTGCCACAATCTTTGCACCGTGGTCCTAATTCACCGTTTGGTGTCTGGGCTAATTGTATGTGGTCGTGTGGCATGTATCCGCCTCGTGCTGTGCGATTATAATTAAGTCTTTGAATTTGATTGTATCAAATATAGAAATCCTTGTTGTGATGAGCCAATAAGTCCAAGGCCACTTCACATGATTCAGAAATCTCTGGTTTTTCATGATGAAGGAACTTTTCTAGTACACTTTTTGATGAAATATCTCCTATTGCACCTAAAGCTTCAGCAGCTTCATGTCTCACCATTACATGTTCATTTTCGTCAGCTAATACTTTTGACAAAATATTTAATGCGTGACGATTCTGCATTTGCCCCATAACATATGCAACTTCATGCCTAAGCAATGCACTGTTGGAATCAAAGGCTTTTGAGAGTGAATCAACCGATTCTTTCGAGTTGATATTTCGAAGTGCGAAGACAGTTCGCATACGTTCAAACATTCTTGCATTTTCATTGATTAAAACGGATTCTAATTCACCGATATCCATCTCACTGGAAGGAGGCGCAGGGTCTACGGAGCCGTACTCGGAGACTTCCGGTTTACCTACTGATGACATATTATCACCTATTCACCGATGAACTTCATCGTTTTTGAGTCGAAATCTTCTCGTATTAATCCAATTCTCTGACCCTCTGATATAAATTGACGAATAGATTCTCGACCTTCTTCTTTGTAATCTATTGTTCGGTCATTTACATACATTGTAACAAATTTTTGGTTGGTATCGTCGTCTATACCTCTACCCCATTGTTTTGCGAATTCCAATGCATCATCAGGATTTGAAATTGCAAATTCAATACTCTTTTTCGTGTACTTAGTAATGTCTTTCATCACGCTTTCTCCGAGGTCTCTTTTGACTACATTACCTCCTAATGGCATCGGTAATCCGTTTGTCAAATTATTCCACCATTTACCAAGGTCTACAAGAACGTCCAAATCGTGGTCCACATATGTTAATTGGCCTTCGTGTATTATTAATCCAGAGAGGTATTCTCCCGAGAGTATTTTTGGAATTATCTCATCAAAAGGTACAACCTCGTATTGAAGGTCACCCCAACACAATTTAATCCCTAAATAAGCACTCGTTTTCAAACCTGGTACTGCGATAGGACTAGATCTAGCTTCTTCTTCGCTAACTCCTGATTTAGCAACTATCATTGGTCCATATCCTTCTCCCATCGATGCTCCACAATTCATAAGTGCATAATCCTCTGAGATCTCAGGATATGCGTGTATACTAACTGCTGATACTTCTAAATCTTTATTCATCGCTCTGTGATTAAGAGTCTCGATGTCTTGTAATTCGTGGACGAATTTGTAACCGGGGGTTGGGAAGGCATTAGTGGTTAGAGCATGGAACATAAACGCATCATCTGGGTCTGGTGAATGTCCAATTCTGATTATCAAGTTTCCATCATCATCTCTTTTAAGTTCCCCTTCCATGTCTACCCCAACCGATATTGTATGAAAAACTAACGAACCTGACTACTTAACGCTATGTAAATCACCATGTCCCTTTTTAGATATGAATTATCTCATCCGACATGCTTTCAAATTGGTTTGACATGGCAGGTACAGGTCGAGTATATGAAAGCAGGCACATTTGTTTGTTTAATTATTCTTTTACCTGTATTTGCGTTTTTAGGAGAATCTACACCTAGTGGACTGTCTTATCTTGATTCGACTTGGGTTGATGGTGATTACGAGCTAACAAAATTTGTAGAAATTAGTAATTCACATATTATCGCCGCGCATGATGATACCCTCGTGGTCTACAACATTTCAGATAATACAATTTTGAAATCATTTACATTTCCCGAAATGTCGTCAATTTCTGTCTCTGCTAATGGAGAATTTATTGCTGTAAATAGAGCTTATTCTACCGAGGAACCAAAGTCATTGCAAATAATTAATTTGACCAGTTTAGAATTGCTATCTACAAAGGGTTACTCCGATTCTGACTCCAAAGACATATCCTGGCACCCAGATACTGACCATTTAGCCGCTCCCGGAAAAGATGGCGATGTGAAAATATTACGAAGATCGGATATGTCTGTAAAGAACACACTCGGTGGAGTACATAATGTCGAGGTAACTTGTATTGAATACCGAAGCGACGGTGAGTATCTAATCACTGGAGACGAAGCAGGTCGTTACGCAATTTGGAATAAAGACGGTTCGTTATTTGAATCATATCGAACTCTCCAAGAGAATGAAGGCATATTGGATTGCAAATGGTCTCCAGATGGGGAGGATTTCGTATTATTAGGAGACAATGGTATAATAGTTTCAAGGTCATTAACAGGCGAACTTAATGGTGAGACTGTAATAGAAGGCGCAATGAAAATTGAGTTTTCTCAAGTTGGACATATTATACATGTTGGGGTTGACAATAATTCTTTCAAAGGTATCAAATCATTGACGTTTAGCTCATTACAGGAGGAGTATGAAACCAATTTCTTTCATAGAATTAATGATTTTGAAATTATAGATAATGAATTTGGAAGAATGACTTCAATTTATGTTGCATCAAATGTTGGAGAGGTTGCAATATATCACAAAGAATTTTATTTTGATGGCTATCTTGAACCAGGAGTCGATACTGATTTTGACAAGATTCCCGATAATATAGATGACGATGACGATGGTGACGGAATAATTGACCAATGGGATGATAATTTTGGATGTGATGCGCCTACAGGAATTACTTGTTCCCTGTATCCAGATTTGTTAAAAATTCGTAACGTTGAATTTGAATTCTTAGAGAATAACCTCATTATACACGATACCATTACTTTGCCAACACATATATCCAGCGATATTCGAAATTTATCAAGAAATTCAATGGCCAAAGACCAAATCATAAGTTCAAATGAAAAGAAATTTTTTGCAAATGCAGTTTGCAATAACATGGTAAAAAGCGAATTATTTGATGCATGGGAATCAAGTATTGTTTTATCGACTGGAGAATTAGGAGACGCCACTGTTGATTGTAGAGTAGCAGATGGTTTAGAAGGTGTAAAAGACGGAGATTCTGTTACTCAAATCAAATTAATAATATCCATAAATTTCGAGATTAAAAGTGATTTTGTTTTCCCATTAAACCTTACCTTGAGTACACAAGTTGGGCCTACCACTGGTTCTATTTCTTGGATTTCACCGAATCATCCGATATCCGTTAAAATTACTGGCAAAAATGTTGTTGAACAAGAAGTACCTATATGGAGAAATGACGGGATGAATTTAGTTTTTGAAATTGAAGAATATGAAGAGATTCAAACAACCACTACTGACCAGATATTAGAATTTATTACAAATCCAATTGTGATAGTTTTTGTCATCATTTCAATTGTTTTACCCTTGATAATTTTCAAAAAGCGAGTTTCAAATTATAAATTAGATTTGGACAACTTTTCCGAGCCAGAGGAAATTGAGGATGAGGATGATGAAATTGAAGAATATATTGATGATTATGACATTGAAGAGGATCTTCCAGACGCATTCTCTGATAGAGAAGATGATGATGAGTTTGAGGAAGATATACCTCGAAATACATCAATAAAGGAGACAAATAAGGAATCCGTAGATCAAAAAACTAAGAAACGAAAGGTTTCAATAAAACAAGAAACTAATGAACACCGACCAATTACTAAGACAAAGAGGAAGAAGTTATCATCGGTTACTGAGAATGTTGAGGATAAAGTCATAGTCAAGAAAAAAACCGTCAAAAAAATTAACGAGGAAAAAACTGTAAAGAAAAAAACCGTGAAGAAGAAGGTGAAGTCAGAACTTGACAACACTATCGAAAACCAAGAAGACATCTCATCTGAAAACGAAAAAGGTCTAGAAGAAAAATCTGAAAAGAAAAAAGAACGAAGAAAACCTGTGAGAAGAAAATCTAACTCTAGTGAAAAATTGATTGATGAGACTTCGCTTCAAGAAAATTTGTTGGATGAATTTACAGGTGAATAATTACCATGCCATTGTTAACTCATCATCCACGTTGCATGCACGAGATAGGAATTTTTTCAAACCCTTGATATCATCAGAATCAACCCTGTTGATAACTTCACCAAAGTATCTTTCCAATCTGTTTGTACTTTGATTGGTTTTAGCCGAACATGCCACAATCACGTCATTCCGGATTGACTTTGAGTTTTCAAATAGTTCGAGGTTATTCAGCAATGCATTATACGCCGATTTAACCAAATCGATGTTTGAATCTCTTCTGGCGGCAAACACACCAAATACCATTGGTGAACCACTAGATTTTCTCCATTCTTTCCCAAGATCCATTTTGACATATTCGGGATATAATTTGGCTGATTCAAGCGCACGGTCACCAATCAATAAACAACCATCACAATTTGATAACATCGTTCCCAAATCAGGCCCCATTTGTTGATATTTCACATTGTTACCCTTCATTGACATTAGATATTGTAGTAATGCGCACGAAGTTGCTGAATCTGTTGGCAAGGCAATACTCTTCATTTTACTAATATCCATTTTGCCGAATAGCAGAACACTACCAACCTCACCCTTGCTCGAAATTGCAATGTCTGGAATAAGGTAAAGTTCATCTTTGTGTTTTGCGAAATCAGCCGCTGGTATAGGAGCTATTATGCAATCTCTTCTGAGAAGATGACCTGTTAACCAAGAGGGTGGAGCCGAGAGAACTGACCATTGACTTGGCAGATTGAAAAATAATGGCTCACAATTTATGAATGAGACTCTACCAATTGTTTTCTCCCAACTCATGTGTTCACCTATGCCATTGGTAATGATGACTTTACGATTGTTTTTGGTCTTTTGTATTCTTCAAACTTTGAATAAATAGTGTCTCGTAAGACAGGTATTGAACCTGTATTTTCGATAATTTTGGCTATCATTTGCTTATCGTGATTCAATGGGGCTGTAGAGCCTGCTAAATGCATGATTGATTCTTTTTGAACAGTTCCATCGATGTCGTCGGCGCCATAATTTAGGGCCAACTCAGCAAGTTCATCTCCAATGTTCATTCGATAGGCCTTGATGTGCGGAATGTTGGTTAGCATAATTCTTGAAACTGCAATCACCCTTAGAATTTCCATACCAGAAGCTAATTGAGCTTCTGGAAGTCTTGAATCGTCAGGTAAAAATGGATATGGTACAAAACATTGGAAACCATTTGTTTCTGCCTGTAAATTTCTTAATTTAATCATGTGATTTATTCGTTGATCTATGTTTTCAATAGTACCGAATAACATTGTGCAATTAGTTGGAATTCCGATCGTATGGGCAGTCCTATGAATCATAAGATATTCTTCAGATGATTCTTTTCCATTACAAATTATTGCTCTCACTTCATCATCAAGTATTTCTGCTCCTCCACCTGGAAGTGATCCCAAGCCAGCATCACTCAACCTCTGAAGTGTATCTTGTATTGATATGTTGGACAGTTTAGAAATATGCTTGATTTCAACTGCAGTCAATGCCTTTATGTGTATATGTGGAAATCTATGTTTTACTTCTTTGAAAAGTTGCTCATAATGTTCAACATCCCATTCTGGATGTAGCCCACCTACTGAATGCACTTCGTCTACAAATTCGGAATACTGTGACAAATCTTCGATGTAATCGGATATTTCCATTTGATATGCATCATTGGCTCGTTTTCCCCTCCTAAATGCACAGAATTTACAAGCCAGTGTGCAAATATTAGTTTGATTGATGTGAACGTTGTGATTAAAAAAAACTTTTCTGGAAAATTTAGCTTGTTTAATAATAGAAGCCAATCGCCCAATTTCATTGATCTCTTTGTGCGCAAACAATGTTTGACCATCGATTAAATCCAAATCGAGATTATTGGATAATTTTTCTACGATTGGTTGTAATTCCACAGACCATTCATTTGCTGATAAGTTAGATGACAGACGATTTTTCCAGTCAAAAAACTGACCTGCACCTAAATCATTTTCGATTGAACCCATGTCTTTCAATCCGTCCGTTATACTCTGCGATTTGTTGATACTCTAAAGAACCCTGTATTTACCATGAACTTTCTAAACTCCTCAATCACGAATACGGTACTAGCAACAAATACGACAACGAACCAGTCTGATTGAGACAATGGAGTTGTTGAAAGAAGACTACGAATGGCGATATCGGTGAAAGGAATCGTGATACTTCCGAATTGAACTATTCCCAAAAGTAGGATGGTCGAAATCAGGAAAGCGATGTAAATAGCTCGGTTTGAAAATATTCCCAATTTGAAAACACTATCTTCACTACTTCGACAATTCATGACGTTAAACAACTGGAATAGAACAAACACGCTAAAACACATAGTTCGAGCATATTCCTTAGTTCCATTTTCATAAGCAATAGAATAAACAAGAATTGTTCCAATTACCATCACGGCGCCCAAATAGAATATCAGAATTAAATCCTTCAAATTAGGTAACGATTCGTCGACGGGTCGCGGTGGCCGATCCATGACGTTTGTATGGCTTTTCTCAACACCCAGCGCCACTGCTGGTGGCCCATCCATTAGAATATTAATAACCAAAATTTGTGTTGCCGTCAATGGTAAAGGTAAATCAAATACTAAAGTTGCAATGATTAATAACGCTACAGCTGCAACATTTGTTGACACTTGATATCTTACGAAATTTCGGATATTTGAGTATATTTTACGGCCCTCTTCAACTGCATTAACAATATTAGCAAAGTTATCATCTTGCAAAACCATATCAGATGCGTCCTTTGCTACATCGGTTCCAGCAATGCCCATCGAGATACCAATATTTGCTCTTGACAAGGCAGGAGCATCATTGACACCATCACCAGTCATAGCGACCACTTCACCTTTGTCTTGTAATGCTGTTACAATACGCATTTTTTGTTCTGGGGTAACTCTGCTGAAGATTGATGATTTCTCTGCAACTTCAATCAATTCTTCGTTGGACATTTCAATTAATTCTTGCCCGCCAACAGCGTCTCTATGAGGTTTAGTTATCTGTAGATCTTCTCCGATTGCTTGTGCAGTCATATGTTGGTCGCCAGTAATCATTTTCACTTGTATTCCAGCTTTTTTACATTTCAATATCGCATCGTAAACTTCGGCTCTAGGTGGATCCATAATACCAACCATGCCCAGGAATATGAAATCCTTCTCCATTGATTCCATATCAGCAATATCTTCTCCATCTTCCACTTTTCTTGCGCACAAGGCTATGACTCTCATGGCTTTACTAGCCATATCTTTGTTTGAAGCATAGGCTAAATCATAATCTGATTCATCAATAGGGACTAACTCTCCGTCATCTATTTTCCACTTTACTAAATTCTTGTAACCACCGGCACCACCTTTAGAAAACACCCAGATACTACCCTCGTATTCGTGGATTACAGACATTCTCTTCCTAACGCTATCGAAGAAGAATTCATGTTTTCTCGGGTGACGTTGTGCAAATTTCTGAACAGAACCGTTAATTTTGTACCCCAATACAGCACAAGCACTGTCTGTAGGATCTCCTATTGCAGACCACTGTCCGTCAATTTCAGCAATTTGAGAGTTGTGACACAACGATAAACACGCACTTGCTAATCTAAATCCGAGACCTCGTTGTAATTCAGCCATCATCTCATCAGATAGTTCAGTTCCGTCGCTTGTAAGTGTTCCATTGGGTGTGAATCCTTCTCCGCTTACACCATAAGTATGACTTGGCGTCATAAATTCTTTCACTGTCATTTGGTTTTTAGTCAGTGTACCGGTTTTATCGGTACATATTACAGTTGTAGAACCTAGGGTTTCGACAGCTTTCATTCTACGAATTATTGCTTTGTGTCTTGCCATATTTCGCATCCCAATCGCCAATGTTGTAACAAGAATAATTGGAAGACCTTCAGGAACAATAGCCACGAAAATAGATATTGCAATTAAAAACTGATCTGATGCGGCTTCCAGCATATCGCTACTGTTAACATAAGCAATAACCATTTCAATTGAAAGAAGGAGAATCGCTACCACCAAGGCAATAAATCCCAAGAATTTTCCAAGGGATTCCAACTTGTGCTCCAGTGGTGTCTTGGGTGTTGCAGCATCGGCAATATCAGAGGCAATTTTACCCAATTCAGTGGACATTCCTGTGTTTGTTACTAACCCAACCGCTCTACCTGTAGATATTGTTGTACCCATGTAAAGCATATTAGTCCTGTCTGCGAGTAGTGTTTCAGGTGGTAATGAATCAATTGACAATTTGGTGGGGACGGATTCTCCTGTTAATGCGGACTCGTCAACTTTACATTGCCATGATTCAATGACGCGTAAATCTGCAGGAACTTTTAATCCTTCCTCAACCTTCACTAAATCTCCCGGTACAAGTTCAGTCGTACTAATTTCATATTCGACGCCATCCCTACATACGACGCATCTTGAAATTGTCATTTTCTTTAGGGCACCCATTTCTTGTTCAGCTTTATTCTCTTGCCAAAATCCAAAAAATGCATTAGCGGTCAAGACCAACATAATGAAAATCGTGTCCCCAGGTTTGTCAGGATGGATTACAAGTGCCAATATCGCCGCGCCGATTAGTAAGTAGTTTAGTGGATCATTGTATTGTGAAATGAATCTTAAAAATGCAGATGTCTTTTCAGGCTCTTTCAATTTATTCTGGCCGTATTTCTCTAATCTTGACGATGCTTCTTCTGTAGTTAGCCCGGTTTTTGGTGTGTCGAAATCTATCAAAAGAGAATCAACTTCTTTTGAATGCCAATTATTATCATCCATAAAAAACCTCATCTTGTTGTCTTTGCTAAACAAATATAATATATATTTATACGGGAGGAAGTCCCAAATTAATTCCGATTGATTGACAAACAAAAAACAACTCCCGAGTACATGGCCGAACTCGGTGATCCTTGGATTCCTGCAGAATCGAACATCAAGGAATTAACTGTTCGCGTGATTGTGATAGGCGTCATATTGGGAGGATTAATGACCGCCGCAAATGCATATCTTGGACTCTATGTTGGTATGACGGTTTCTGCTTCAATTCCCGCTGCAGTTATGAGTATGCTTATTTTACGAGGATTTAAGTTCAAAGATGTAACAATACTCGAGAATAATTCGGTTCAAACAATGGCTAGTGCTGGTGAATCATTAGCAGCCGGTGTTATCTTCACCGTTCCAGCCCTTTTGGTTTTAGGAATTTGGACAGATATACAATGGTTAGAAACATTCCTAATAGCCATCCTTGGAGGCACTTTGGGAACTATGTTTACAATCGCTTTACGGCGATTATTCATTGTCGAAGAAGCATTACCATATCCAGAAGGAGTCGCCTGCCGTGAGGTCTTGGTCGCTGGTGAAAAAGGAGGTTCTGGTTTAATTGCAATTGTATATGCGTTGTTAATCGGAGCGACATATGGTTGGATGGTGAAAGCATTCAAGGCAACTCACGCTCATGTCGAAGGGTTAGGAAGTGTGATAGGAACTCGACTATATGCGGGTGGAGAGTTATCCCTTGCTTTGCTATCCGTAGGATACATCGTTGGAATAAGAATTGCATCCTTTATTTTCCTTGGAGGAGTTATTGGTTTTGGATTGTTGGTTCCAATTTACGGGTTGTTGAATGGATTTCCCAACTCATCAGGTTTATTTCAATCGATAAGCGTAGCTGACTACACAGCAGTCTGGTCATCCCAAATCAGGTATGCAGGGGTTGGAGCGATGGTTGTTGGGGGTGTTTACACCCTTTGGTCCATGAGGAAAACTATCATTGAGGGTTTGAGCAAATCATTTAGGAAAGGTGATTCGTCAGAATCAAGGCAATTAAGAACGGAGATTGACATTCCTTTGGATAAGGTTTTCATTGTTTGTGGGTTTTTGGTAATTGCGATCTTCCTATTTTACTGGTATGCTACGGGAAGTTTAGTAATGGCTTTGGCAGGAGCGCTTTTCCTTGCAGTAGTTTCTTTCTTTTTCGCAGCTGTCGCAGGATATATTGCAGGTGTTGTAGGTTCATCAAATTCCCCTGTTTCCGGTATGACAATAGCTACGCTCCTCTTTACAATTGGATTGGTCTGGATAGTTGGAGGATTAATCCTTAACATGAGCCAAGGCGATATGATGATTGCTACAATGTTTATAGCCGCGATAGTAGCTACATCTGCCGCTATCGCTGGTGATGTAATGCAGGACCTGAAAACAGGACATATGGTTGGGGCAACACCATGGAGACAACAAACAGCAGAGATTGTTGGAGTTATAGTTGGAGCTATTATAATCGGTCCTGTTTTATCGATACTACACGATGCATTCCAAATATCAAAGACGGCTTGCGCAAATACAAATGCACGGCTAATAGAATCAGGTTCAACTGACCTTTACAATTGCAATGATGCATTATTCGCTCCGCAAGCAGAACTAATAGGGGCGATTGTTGAAGGCGCATTTGGAGGTAGTTTGAATCTTCCAATGGTATTCCTAGGAGCCATTATCGCCGTGATTTTGATCAGACTCGCTATGCCTGTGATGAGCGTTGCAATCGGCATATACTTGCCACTCTCTCTAAGTGTTCCAATCATGGCAGGAGGAATCATTTCTCATGTACTATTATCAAGTGCAAGATTACGTGTCGATGGAACATTAGAAGGCGAATTGTCTGTACCTGCGAAAAATGCAGTAAAAGAGGTTCAAGACAAAGGTGTACTAATAGGAGCTGGATTTATTGCAGGTGAATCGCTTATGGGAGTTTTGTTGGCCGTATTCATTGTTGCTGACAAAAAATGGCCTGGTAATGGGATAATACCATCTGAATGGTTTGGCGGAATAGGCTCTTTGGGTAATGCATGGTCATTACTGTTCTTTGCATGGTTTGTTGGTGTTTTCATCATGCTTTCAGCAAGGTCACTACCAACCAAGGGTAACCTATTTTCTGATTTGATGTACGTATTATCAGACGCCGCTAGAAGGTTGAAATTGGCCTTTACTCCCCCTAAAAATTAAGCAAAACGATGAAAGGCCATAGTCATAGGCAGAAGTTTTGCCGGGGACAGAATGATGTCAAAATCTATCGCAGAACTTGAAGAAATGGCTAGGAAATGCAGAATTGAAATTTGTAAAATGACGCACAGGGCACAAGCAGGTCATCCTGGTGGATCACTTTCAGAAATCGATATCCTTTGCGCTCTATATGGGAATAGGCTGAACGTACGTCCTGATGAACCTAAATGGGAAGATAGAGATAGGTTCATACTATCAAAAGGACATGCATCTCCGGGTATGTATGCAGTCTTAGCCGAAGCCGGATTTATTAGTAATGATGACTTGAAATCATACCGTGTAAAAGGGGGAGTTTGTCAAGGACATGTCGACATGAAGTGGTGTCCGGGGGTTGATTTCTCCGCAGGCAGTCTTGGAATGGGTCTTTCGTTTGGCATGGGTAATGCTATCGCTGCAAAATTAGATGGTTCGAATCGAACGATTTTCGTTATGGTTGGCGATGGGGAAATCCAAGAGGGGAGTGTCTGGGAAGCAGCTATGGCGGCTACGCATCACGAATTAGGAAATCTCAAATTATTCATTGATTGTAATCGTATTCAAAATGACGATTTTTGCGAAAATCAAATGCGAATGTTTGACATTCCTGGCAAATGGGCATCATTTGGATGGGCAGTAAAAGAAATCGATGGTCACAATATGGAAGAAATTGTTTCAGCCATTGATTGGATGGATTCCATCACGGACAAACCCGTGGTTGTCGTTGCTAACACCGTGAAAGGAAAAGGAGTATCCTTCATGGAAAATAATCCCGGATTCCACGGAGCAGCTCCAAATGACGAACAACTTGCACAAGCTTTGAGTGAACTGGGGGTGAGTGCTTGAGTAGAATGGCCGCGACAAGAGACGGATATGGTGAAGCTCTTCTGGAATTGGCAGAAAATCCAAAGGTGGTGGTCTTGGAAGCAGATCTTGGAAAATCAACCAAATCATTACATTTCAGGAAAAAATATCCAGAACGAACGGTTTCGTGTGGTATCGGAGAGCAAAATATGTTACTAGTTGGAGCAGGTTTAGCTGCAAGTGGCTATATCCCGTTTGCTAGCACGTTCGCAATTTTTACTGAAAGAGCATTCGAGCAAATGAGGAATGGAATTGCGAGACCAAACTTACCAGTTCATCTCTGTGGCTCACACGGTGGAACACATACTGGAACCGATGGTTCAAGCGCACAATCTATAGAAGATTTAGCGATATACAGAGCGCTACCAAATGTAATCGTAATGCACCCTTGTGATGACACATCAACTAAAATTTTGACAAAACAACTTCCAGAATCTGGAAAACCATCCTACATGCGTACCGCCAGAAACAAAACTCCTGTATTGTATGACGGTAGAGAAAACGAAATAAAAATTGGAAGGGGCGTAGTTTTGAAGGATGGAGATGATGTAGCAATAATTGCCTGTGGTGTTTTGGTTCATGAAGCAATGATTGCGGCTGAAGAACTATCCAAAAATGGAATGAGTGTGGCGGTCATTGACATGCACACCATTAAACCTCTAGACACAGATTTAATTGACAAGTATTCCTCTAAGTGCGGTGCTATATTGACTGCAGAAGATCACTCGATTATCGGCGGATTAGGCGGTGCTGTGGCTGAACATATAGTAAGTACGAATCCAGTTCCAATGGAAAGAATAGGAGTGAAAGATAGATTCGGCGAATCAGCTTCCTCAGAAGAAATGTTGGAGATGATGGAGTTGAAATCTCATCATATTTGCAAGGCAGCACAGAAACTTGTCGCGAGGAAGAGTTGAAGCACTTTCAATGGTTGGGGATAAACATGGAATTCTTCTTAGATACTGCAGATGTAGATGAAATTAGAGAAATAGCGAAATGGGGAATACTCGATGGGGTCACAACAAATCCTTCTTTGATCAAAAAAAGTGGAAGAGATTTCAAAACTGTCGTGGCTGAAATTGCAGATATATGCAATGGCCCTATTTCCGCAGAAGTAACTGCGATGGACACAGTTGGAATGTTGAAACAAGCAAGAGCACTAAAGGCAGAATTGCCAAAAAATGTGATTATTAAAATTCCTTGCACTCCGGAAGGGTTGGCTGCGACCAAGGTACTTAGTAGCGAAGGAATAGATACAAATGTAACACTAATATTTTCAGCCTCACAAGCATTAATGGCTGCAAAAGCAGGAGCGACCTATGTATCACCATTCATTGGAAGAATTGATGACACAGGAGCAGATGGCATGGCTCTTATCGCAGAAATCATGACAACTTGGGCAAATTATGATATTGACACTAAGGTTTTGGCAGCCTCTATTCGACACCCTACACACGTTTTACAATGCATGCAGTTAGGTGCACATACGGTTACAATGCCTACGAAGATTTTCAAACAATTGATTACCCATCCACTTACAGACAAGGGCCTTGATGGGTTCATGAAGGATTGGGCTGAGGTTGAAGCCGCTGGTAATGCATAAGCGAACTATTCATAAAAAACAAGCATCACACCGAATTGCAGGGGAGGCGTGTTATGGATAATGATGACAGGATAAAACGCCTATTAGATGGACAATTGGACCATGAAGAAATAGCTTCTGACCCCGTCTTGTCATCGCTCGCTGAAAGAATCTTTGGTTTAACTATTGAACCGATGACTCCGACAAAGGGTTCCGCTATTCAAAACAATTTAGAGGAGTCTCCGTCGTCGTCTACCTCAAATTCAATGATAGAGGTAATTCCAGCCACTCCAACTATACCACAAGCAGTGGCTCCACTTCCTGACTTAGAACCAGTAAAAAAGTTGGGTGAAACTTCCAATAGAGGTTCAAAATTGAAAATATTCGGATTGATTTCCTTGTTTATCGCAGTTGGTAATTTGTTTGGATTATTCGGATTCCTTAATTCCCAATGCACTTCAGAACTATGTACCTCAGAAGCTACAAGAATAAATTGGTTAGGAATTCACAATATCTCGAACGAAATGGGTTGGTCTATGCCATTTCCAGAGGCTGGAATTCCTGATTACATCGCAATAGGAGCCAGCATATTGTTGATAATTATCGCATTTATTCGCAAGTAGTCATGAGTTGATATTATGGCGAAGCAAAAAGCAAATCGCGGAATTCCCTCAAAACTTGAAGACTTCAATGCATGGTATCCATTCATTGTCGAAGCAGCAGAGTTAGTTGATAAGAGATATCCAATAAAAGGAATGGATGTATGGAGACCTTATGGCTGGAAAGCGATGAAAATGATTGACCGCTTAACTCACAATGAAATGGAAAGAACCGACCATGAAGAAGTTAATTTTCCACTTCTGATACCAGAAAATTTGCTTGACAAGGAAAATGCTTTGGTTGCAAAATTAAAAATGGCGAGAGAAGAAGGTGTTGACCCAGACGAATTGAGGGTTGAAATCGATGAGGGAGGATTCAAAAAAGAAGTTTATTGGGTTAAACATGCGGGTGAAAACGACCTAGATATTCCAATGTTCTTGCGTCCAACAAGTGAAACAGCAATGTATACTATGTTCCCGCTTTGGATAAGATCTCACAAAGATTTGCCACTCAAAATATACCAAATGGTTAACACATTTAGGTATGAGACTAAACAAACGAGATCATTCATTCGTGTAAGAGAAATTCATTTCTTCGAAGCTCATACAGCACACGCTGATGAAGATTGCGCTACTAGACAAATCCAACAGGACTTAGAAATTGTTGATAATCTAATGCATGAACTATGTTTGCCAGTAATTAAAGCTAAGAGGCCTATTTGGGATACATTTCCTGGCGCTTGGTACACCATTGCAATAGACGCAATAATGCCGAACGGAAGGACTCTTCAGGTTGCATCATGTCACCATTATCGGGACCAATGGGCAAAAGCTTTCGATGTTAAATATGAGGATATTGATGCTAAACAACAATTTGTTCACCAAACAACATATGGAATGTCAGAGAGATTGCTTGGAGCAATCGTAGGGATGCACGGCGATGATGACGGATTAATCATGCCTCCATCTATTGCCCCCTTCCAAGTAGTAATTTGTCCTATGATTAGAAAGAATTCCGATGTAGACACCGTATCTAAAGCAGATGAGGTTGCTGAAATTCTAAGAAATTCGGGTATCAGAGTCAAAGTAGACTCAAGAGACATTCATGCAGGGCAGAAATACTATGATTGGGAAATAAAGGGTGTCCCATTAAGATTGGATATAGGACCAAGAGACATAGAAAGTAACACCGCATTTGCTGCGAAAAGAACCGGAGGAAAGGAACCACTTTCTTTGGACAACATTGTTACTGAATGCAAAAGAGTATTGGATGAAATTTCAGATGAATTAAGAAGAAGGTCGAAACTTCATACCGAAGATGTTGTTCAACCTCTAACCGATTTGAACTCTATCGATGATGGGAAAATATACGAATTAGCGTTCGATGGAACCGATTCCCATGCAGAACAAATTGAGAAAACTACTGGTCTTTCATTCTTAGGTGATGCAACAGAACCCTATGATGAAGAATTGCCGTGTTTTATGTCTGGTAAGCCAACAAGAAGGAGAGTCTTATTGGCCAAAACATATTGATTACATTCCAAGACCATCGATATCCATATCACTGTCTCGCATCATACGTTTCATCTGTTTGTTCATTTTTCGATTTCCACTCATTCCCTTCATCATTTTACGAGAACGGTTCCACTGTCCAATTAGTTCGCGGACATCTTTTTCTTTTACGCCCGAGCCTCTCGCTATTCTCTTGATTCTGTCAGCTTTGATTTTAGCAGGTTCATCTTTTTCATATGTGGTCATAGAATCCATGATAACCTGATAGCGATCGAGGTTAGTTTGCATAGCTTCTTTCTGATTTTTCCCCATTGCTCCCATTCCACCAAACATACCAGATGGAAGGAAAGACAGTAACTTATCGATTGTCCCGACTTTAGACATCATTTCCATTTGAGAGTACATATCATTTAATGTGAATCGCCCGGATAGCATTCGTTGAGTAATTCTCATTGCTTCTTCTTCATCAAGGTCTTCAGGTGCTAAATCAATTAAGCCACGTATGTCACCCATTCCGAGAAGTCTGGAAATGAATCTATCAGACTCAAATTTCTCGAGGTCTGATACTTTTTCTCCAGTTCCGATATACATTATCGGAGCTCCAGTAGTCGCTACAGCGGATAAGGCACCACCACCTCTTGCGGTACCGTCTAATTTGGTTACTACTATCCCCGTTACACCGGCTAAATTGTGGAAGTTAGCCGCCACTGGACCTGCCGATTGACCTACTTGCGCGTCTATAACTAAGAAGCGTTCATTCGCGTTTGCTATATCTGAAATATTTTCTAGTTCTATAACTAATTCCTCATCGAGTTTATGTCTTCCAGCGGTGTCTATTATTACTAAATCAGCTGCTGCGTGTTTTTTGAGACCATTTCTTACGATATCTGCGGCATTAGGATTATCTGGTTCACCATATACCTCAATAGTTGAATCTTCCAATAATTGAGTTAGTTGATTATATGCACCAGGTCGATGAACGTCGGCTTCTATTACTGCGACTCTAACACCGTGTTTCTTGCGATACCATTCAGCTAATTTAGCGGTCGTAGTTGTCTTTCCATTACCATACAACCCAACCATTAGTATTGTTGATTGGTGGGGCCTGACCTCCCTAGAAGGACCTAGCAATCTTACAAGTTCGGTGTACAGAATATTCATTGCGTGGGTTTGAAGGTTAATACCGGGCCTTGGTTCTTCTTCACGAAGCCTCATATCAAGTCGTTCGGTTATTTCTTTTGTCTGACGGACGTTAAAATCAGCCTCTTGTAGGGCCCTTCGAAGAGTTTTTAGCATTTCTTTAAGTTCATCTTCGTTAAGTTTGCGCTTGTTTTTTAGCAAACCAATTGCAGAGAAAATTCCACGGGATAGGGACTCAAGCGCCATTGTATTAACCACCAACCCATTTCGTTTGAACCCAACGGATTACTCTTCACCTTTAGGGAATGTTAATTTTAAGACATCTTCTTCAAGTTTGGCCGAAACCTTGCTTGCTTTTGCTGGCCTATCGAAAGGAACTGGGTGTTCTCTTTCATTTATTCCTACAAATACTGTACCTGCCTCACTTCTAAGCGACAAATCATCTCTATCTATTCCTGGTAGATGTAAATAAACATCATCTGAATCTCTCCAAGTCCCGCGATTCACATCTAGCCCCAATCCTATTTTGAACGGGCCAAGTCCACTCCCTATGTTGATCGTTCCATGTAATTCAGTTCCAATACTTCGCAACAAGTTTAATCCATGGATGTCTGAATCTTTTAATTCCACTTCGTGAATATGCAAATCTGGTATTGATGATTGAAGGTCTGCTATATTTTTCCTTTCATGCATCCGTCGTGTTTGGATAAATTCATTTTCAATCTCAGGAGTCAATCGATTAACTACACACCCAGTTACAGGAAGGTTGAATTCTGCAAGGGATGCATGTGCTCTAACTGTTTCATTTACCCCCATTTTCTCAGGAATTGTTACCAATGTGAATCTTGTAACCTCTGGGTTGCACAAGATGCGTCGCACATGAAGTACTCTCCTCCTGAATTTCTCGAGTTCCTCTCGCATCTTTTCCCCCTCTTTAGCACCAAACATCAAAGACCTAATTCCTCCTGTAACCCTGTGAATTTTGATGATTTTATCAGCCCAATTTTCAATTATCTCTGGCAAAGCAAGAAATCGGAGTGTGTGTCCTGTTGGAGCAGTGTCAAATACAATAACATCCCAATCTGGATTCTCAAGATGCTTCAATAATTCATCGAACGCCATAGCTTCGTCTAAACCTGGAAGGACCATTTCTGATGCATTCATATCTAACGATTCTCCACCCATAAATGGAGATAGGCTTTCTGTTAGCTTGGGTATGTGTTCACCAATTCTTGCTTCAGGGTCCAATTCCATACCCCACAAGCCAGGGACTCCCTCAACTTCCGTAGGAGTGGCTCCAAGTTGAAAATCCAGACTATCGGATGTAGAATGAGCTGGGTCACTACTGACGAGTAAGACCTTCAATCCAGAATCTGCTAAAGCTACTGCGGTTGAAGTGGACGTTGTGGTCTTACCTACGCCACCTTTCCCTCCAAAGAGAAGGAGTCTTGCCATGATTTGGCCTAAAGATAGCCATATTCAATATTTGGTATTACAAAATTAACTTCAATGTGAATATATTCGAAGGTACATGGCAAGTGATTTGATGTTATTCCAAGTCTCTTCCATAGTCGCACTAATTGGAATGGGGTTAGGCTGGCGCGGTGTGATGACTAGATATTCAGGATTCTATGACTTACCAACAGCGTGGAGTATGATGTTCTGGGGTATTTTGATTGGTGGATTCTATGGTAATTTGGGAGATTCATTTCTTCTAATTCCCGCATATGAAAGTGGTGGATTTCCATCTTTGAATTTTATTATCAGTCTATTATTAGCCGTAACAGTTCATTTAATTTTACGTAGGAAAAAAATCAGAATGGGCGGTTCACAACCAACCACCGGCTGGGCTCTTGGCCTTTCAGTTGGAGGAATGCTCGGGATGTTTGCAATTTACAGAATTCTGCAAATAAATGAGTTTAGCATCACTCTGGCAGGTTCTGTTGCATTAATCGCTATAGCATCTCCGAGATCCCATGCATTAATTTTTGCAAATCATGGTTATCGAATGCTGTTGGGTCAGAGATGGAGAGCCGTTATTCACACGTTTTTTTGGTCTACAATGACAATCGCATCAATTTACAGTGCAATATTCAATCCAATAATTTGGTTATTTGTCATACCATTCATTTTATTGGCTGAAAAACGAGCGCATGATTGGGTATGGGCTGCGATTCCAAAACCTGCAAGAAGAAGGCTACGAAGGATTTGGGCAGACGCTGCGAGAGAAAGGCTAAATGAAGAAGAGTAAATACTTACTTACACACTTAATAGACCCCGATTTTATTAATTTACTAAAACCTAAATTAACTTTCATTTACATACAGAACCTTCATTTGGGTTCTACACAGGGTGTAGTACAATGGGAGCGTGTCCATTCTGCCGTGCGCAAACACTGCCCGGCGATACTATCTGTTACAGTTGTGGTAGAGTAATATCTGGTGCATCTGGTATGACACAAAGAGTTCGTGGTGATTTTTCACGCGGTAAGACAAGAAAAGCAAAACCAGGAAGGGCGCCTAGTAAACATATGTCCGATGGAACGAAAATAAGGAGAAAGAGAAAGAAAAGCAAACTCAATCAACTTGGCTTGATTGCATTGATTGCCTTCATATTTTTTACGCCCGATGCAAGAGAGTATGTATTAGCAAAGTGGGCTGAACTTGAAGAATTCATCATGGAAGGGATTGCACCTTCACAAGTATTTCCTGTAGAAGCAGAATATACTGTTTTGAGAACCATTGACCTCTGGAACAATGATAGCGGGGTCGGCCACTTGGAAGAATCCATTCCTTTACCACAAGATTACACAAGTAATGAGAATGACCAAATTTCGCTTGCTTACACAGATGGTACAGAAGTCGAAAAGTCCACCATCCAGACAATTTTAAACATGGAAATACGGATAGATGGTGAGGTAATTCCAATACCCAAACAAGGTACAAAGAGTAAATCTAACGCCGTTGAAACCAGTCAAGGGAATCTTGTTTGGTGGCCGGGAATAGGACAAGGTTCAGATGATTGTGGGCACGGTAAATGTGTTAGAATTTCAATGGACATCCCTGAATTTTCACATGAAACAGTCGACTTAGCTGTGACCCTAAAATCAAAATCTCATTCTTGGTGGCATACAACAAGGGTTAGCGGATTGGTTGATGGTAAGTCCGAGGGAGTCAGTCTGGCCCGCTCTGGAACATTTGATGATATTCAAGAAAGAGGACAAGGCACGAGATATTCTCAATTCGGCCAGTACATTGAATGGTATGATAGAAACGAATGTCAACAATTCGACCCTAATTGTAATCCCAATTTTGCAATCTCTGGTAAACAATCGACTGCACCTACAGTAGTTCAAACTGCCGCAAATATTGAGGCAAGTTTACCAACTAATCTCAAAGAAAATGTATACGCTTACGGGAGAGCAACATTTGACTGGTTGAATGCGAACTTGCCATATGATTTTGGTGCAGGGGTCCAAGCCAGAAGTGGCGAACAGTGCTTGATTGCTGGAATGGGAGATTGTGATGAACAATCTAATGCTTTCATGAGTATCATGCGAGTAAAGGGAGTACCTACTTGGTATGCATTTGGTGCTTTAACTGATCCGCAATTTGACACCTGGCAAGGGCACGGGTGGGCTTACGTAATGATTCCAATGTCTGATGACTGGTGTGAAGCAAACGATGTCGTGTTAGATACCTGCTATGTAGAAGGTTCGGTAGACGTAGTAAATCGAAAATGGTTAGTGCATACTCCAACTGCATACATTGATTGGATTGAAACTACACCTTCAAGCCTAATTGGTGAATATTATGTTGGAGGAACAATGTCAGGAATCGAACGTATGAGGTCCTTCAGCACGGAAGAATACTCTACATCAAAAGATACCTGGAACAATAAATGGCTCCAGGAGGTCCTTTCATGAGGATAATTATCGGTGGAGGAGGGAGAGTCGGCTCTGGATTGGCTAAAGCTCTAAGAAGCGAAGACAAGGAAGTAGTATTAGTCGATAACAATGCAAGAGTTGTAAAAAATGCACAAGGTATGGATATTCTTGTCATTTATGGGGACGTGACCAAGAGAAATAAATTCATAGAAGCAGGTATAGATTCCGCTGAAGTTTATGTCGCTTCCACAGATTCTGATGAACTAAACCTGCTCTCATGTGCATTAGCAAAGCATGTTCATGCAGAGAAAACAGATGGGAAAGGAAACTTAACCACAATTTGTCGACTTAGAAACCCTCATTTTGTCGAAGAACATAAATCTGGTAAATTAGGTCAATGGGCGGGAGTAGACCATGTTGTTCATCCTATTGATGATGCTATTGATAGGTTGATGTCGGGGCTGAGATCGTCATCCCTTTCAGAGGTTATTCCCTTCGAGGCCGATGCATATATCGTAGAATTAGACGTTCGTTCTGAAGCAAGTAACGTAGTGCACAGGACACTCAGAGAGAGTGGAGCAAAGGTTGAGGGTGGTTTGCCTTTGATTGTTGGTCTCAAAAGAGATGGTAATCAAGGAAAAGTTCCAACTGCAGATGATATTTTACTACCTAATGATAGGGTAGCAGTAGCTACAGCGGGTGAGGCGTCATTCAACAGGATTTTGCGCATTTTAGGGCACGAAGCGGTTGACTTCCCTGAAAAACCGAAGGTCATAATATTCGGTGCAAGTTTAATTGGAACTAGGCTGGCTAAGGCTTGGCAGAGAACAGGTGCCTCGGTAACAGTCGTGGAGAGAGACCTTCAACTTGCCAACAACATGGCCGGTTCGGACATAGGAGATTTGCCAGGAATCGAAATTATTCATGGTGACCACTTAGATAAAGAATTGTTATCCGAAATTGAAATTTCCTCGATGGACATCGCAATATCTGCTTTGGATAATGACCATGGTTCAATCGCAGCAGTTCTACTGGCAATGGATATGGGAGTAGAACGAACTGGTTTGATTCTATACGATGCTGATTTAGTAAGCGTCGTAAGAAGGATGGGGATTACATTCTCTGTAGATCGCAGACGCGTAGCAATTGACGCAATGCTTTCGAGAATTCATTCTGAATTACCTGGGCCTTATGCAGTCCTTTCAAGCGTACCAGACGTAGTCGGAATTTGCTTACCGGTTACAGATAGAGTAAAATTTGTAGGAAAAACAATTGCAGATGCTGGTCTTCCCGAGTGGTGCAAAGTTGCATTTATACAAAGGAAAAACATTCACGATGAATGGGAAACATTGCGACCTTCTTCGAGCAAAAATTTGTTGGAAGGTGATAAATTGACTATTTTCTTACCTCCTGACCGAGTATACGATCTCGAAAGAAAATTCAAGGTGTGATAACAAGATGCGTAGAGATGTGCTATCTCTGATAGTAGGCTGGACTATGGTTGCACTTATTGTGCCACTTTTGTTCAGTTTCTTCATCACGTGGTGGTTAGATGGAATTGGTACTGCGTTGGTGGCATTTTTCATACCCACATTACTTTCAGGAGTAATTGGAATAGGATTGCTTTCATTTGGAGTCAGGTCTGACACATCAGATAGATTACGAGATAGAGAAGCCTTTGCAGCAGTAGCCCTTGCTTACCCAGTAGCCGTATTCGTCGGTTCACTTCCATTTTGGTTAGGCGGAGTTTTTCACGGCCCCTTCACCGACGGGTCTACACTTGCGGATATAGGGAGAGGCTATGTCAATTCATGGTTCGAAGCAATGTCGGGTTTTACTACAACTGGCGCTACTGTCATTCAGCATTCGATGAGCCCAAATTGCATCCCAGGTACGACACCTGATTGCATCAACGCACAACCCAAAGGTATCCTGTTATGGCGTTCTATAACACAGTGGCTGGGTGGAATGGGAATAATCATGTTGGGACTGATGCTACTCTCTAGAGTCCTTGGCGGTGGAATGGCACTCGCAAGAGCTGAATTAACTGGCCCCTCTCTATCTAGGCTTAGGCCAAAATTGCAACAAACAGCAATAGCATTGTGGACCATATACATCGTTTTGACCATAGCAGAGATTCTACTTCTGTGGGGTGTTGGAGGAATGAGTATATTTGATTCCGTGAACCACGGATTAACAACACTTCCTTCAGGTGGATTTTCTACTCACGATGCTTCAATAATGTATTACGACAGCATATTGATAGATTCAATAATTCTTATTTTCATGATTTTAGCAGGGCTTAATTTCACCCTGATATGGTTTGCATGGGAAAAACAGTGGGGGAAAGTTTTAGGTGACGAGGAGGGAAAATATTACTTTGTTATTTTGACAACTGCTACATTATTCATAGTACTATCACTATTCATCCAAGGTAATGCACTTGACAGAAATATAATGCACGCTATTTTCACCGTCGTCGCCATAAGTACCTCAACCGGTTACACTACAACAGACTACATGTTGTGGCCAGTTACAACCCATGTGGTTCTATTCTTTTTGATGATTATTGGTGGTTGTGCTGGCTCAACTGCTGGCGGATTGAAAGTATTGAGAGTATCCCTTGCTTTCAAGATGGCGTGGAGAGAAATTGGCAGGATTGTGCAGCCAAAACGCATCATGCGAATTAGAATGAATGGTGAGGTCATTGAAAGGGACAAACTGAGTCTAATAGTTGGAATGTTATTCGTATGGACAGCTATTTTTGCAATATCATGTATTTTCCTAACTATTGCATTACCCGATTCTGATTTTGAGTCAATAATGGGAGTAATTGCCTCTTCTCTTGGAAATACAGGACCTGCATTGGGTGACTATGGCCCAAGTAACACCTGGGCTTCAATGGGAACACCGTCGCTATTGTTTGTGTCGATCCTTATGTGGTTTGGAAGATTAGAATTGCTGACAGCATTACTACTATTACATCCGAGAACCTGGGCAAGAGAAGAAAGGGAAGCACCAGACAGAGCTTCTGTTAAATTAATTCGTGAATTATTCGAAAAGATGGAAGAAAAGTTAGAAGAAAAAGAGACCGATTAGAAAAGTTTCATTTGCCCTGAATTTTCTGATTCATCTTCATTTGGCTCGCCAGTGTCAGGCACATCCTCGAAAGAGTCTGCTTCCTCAATGAAAGAGTCTACATTTTCATTATATTCAGATTGTTTTTGGGAATAAACTTCCATGATTTCTTTAGTTGAACGATGAGACACTTTCAGACCACATAATGCTACGTGTTCTTCTGGTGAAAGCCCGAGTGACAATGAAATTTCAAAGTCATTGGGGTCTTGTAGTTGAACCGCTATTAATGATGGCAATAACTCTTCTCTAACTGCTTTTTTGGAACATCCACAAGTTTCTGATAACCTTTCTACCACTGAATTTCTAACCCATGCGGACCGTTGTCTAAGAAAACCAGGGTAAGAACAAAATATTCTACCTTCGATTGGGTTAGATGTCGTGACGCTCGCTGCTAATGACGATAGATTTGAGCTCCAATAATACGACCTATGTGCGGTATTTCTAAATCTTGCATTTATCATATTATCAGACTTTGCAAGAGATATTGAGCCCCTCCTAATTGCATTCTTATCGGTGAAAACTACTCCATTATTCCATGAAATCCAAGCAGTCATATCATCAGGGCTTTTATCTAATTTCCTTGAAATTTCGACTGCTTTATCTGCAAATCTTGTACGGTACAAAAGATCTAAGCCTGGGAAAATCTCAACAGATGTGTCACGCAATCCCGTTTCAATATTATCAAAAACGACTTCAGATGTCAAGTTATCTTCTATTAAATTCGACATTACTTGCAAGTCTCTAACAAGGGCGCGTAAATCACCTGGATTGTTTCTAATCAAATCATTGATAGCACCCGGGTCCGCAGTATATCCTTCTTCCTTAAGGACGCGAAGTGCGATTCTCCTTAATGCTTCATCAGAAGCTCTTTCAAATTTGATGATGTTTAAGAATGGTGAAAATCGATCTCTGGTGTTTCTCCATGAGGATGAGCTTCTTCCCCACAATCCCATCTCATCATTGCAAGCAAGGATAACTGGCTGTTTAGTATTTGATAATAATTTCAGAAGCTCTGCTTTTCCTCCACTATCCCCTTTTAGGTCATCAGAAGGCTTGCTGTCACCACTGATAATGTTTGAAATTCTGTTATCAGATATTTCCTTTAGTCCACCCGATAAATGGTCAACCTCATCAAGTAAAATTAGTGTTCGATTTGGAGCTGATTTGTTAAAATTAAACAATGAACCATGAGTTGATGCATGGGTAGCTGCCTTTCTTATTGCACCCGCATTTCTTGCATCACTAGCATTTAATTCGATTACCTGCCAATTCATATCATTCGCAATTGCTCTTGCTATGGTTGTTTTACCTACACCGGGTGGACCAATGAGAAGTAAGCCTGGTTTCTTGGGCGAGCCTTCTGCCCAATCGTTCAACCAACCTCGAATAATTTTTCTTTGCCTTTCATTACCCTCTAACTGACGCTCACTCTTAGGACGATGCCTTTCAGTCCAATCACTGACCGTCATATCACCCTGTTACGGCAGGTATCACTTGAATGTTGGTTTTAGAAAAAAGGCAAATCATCGATTGGAATTCGTTTCTGATTTGTTGAATCTCTCTCCCTTATCGTAACAGATTTGTCAGATAATGAATCATGGTCTACAGTAATGCAAAATGGGACACCGATTTCATCGGCTCTTGCGTAGCGCCGACCTATAGAACCACTACCATCATATACCGAAAATATCCCGTTTTTTGCACACAACCTACGGTGTATTTCCATTGCTAAATCCTCCATTCCATCTTTCTCGAAAAGAGGTAAAACTGCAACATCAATAGGCGACACTATTTGTTCAAACTCCAACCTATTGTAAACTTCACCATCCTTGTCTAACTCATTATATGAATGGTCGATCAAATGCCAGATTATTCTATCAATTCCAAATGCTGGCTCAACAACATGGGGTATGTACCATTCACCAGATACAGTTTCAGTTGCCTTTACCCTTTTGACATGTTCTTCCCCTATAGAAACATCCTGCCCATCGATTTCACGAACAACAGGGAATGTTGTTTCGGCAGGAAGTTGTTCAATTATTTCCTTCACTTTACCTGCGAGTTGACGGAATGCAGGTCCTGCTGTAGCACCATTAATCGCCCAACCGTTTTTTTCTACCATTTTAGGTTCGTCGAATAATCTCCATGCCCTAAGGCGTTGACCAGTAGCGGTTTCATGAGCTTCTAAGTCGTAACAACCGCGATGGGCTACACCTACACACTCAATCCAGCCATATGAGCCATTTATCTCAGCATCCCAACAGTCTTGGGCATAGTGAGCCATCTCGGTAGACAAGTGCTGCCTAAACCTAATATGTTCGGATTTGATACCAATTTTAATTAAGAAATCATAAGTCATTGCCATAAAAAAACCAACTGTTTGGTCTCGAATTATGTTTTGGTGCGTCGCTTCAGAAAAACTCATAATTATTTCCTTTTCATCATCTGGAACTAACTGTACCTCACGATCTAATGATGAAAAATCATGATCTACTTCCGCTTCTGGGTCGATAAAATATTCCAACTCAGCCATGTTAAATTCTCTTAAACGAATCATACCTTGTCTTGGACTTATTTCATTTCTGTACCCTTTGCCTATTTGGACGGCACCAAACGGTAGCCTCTCTCTAAAGTGTCTATAAAGTGGGAGAAAGGATGTAAACATTCCTTGTGCAGTTTCTGGTCTAAGGAAGCCATCTCTAGCTGATGAACCAACTCCGATTTTTGTGTTAAACATTAGATTTTGTGATTTTAATTCACCAAATTCTAAAGAATTACAATTTGGACACACAGGTTTGTGCTTCTCGAATAATTGCTCAAGCTCACTCTTGGACAATGCGTCTGCATTTGGATGAAATTCTTCGATTAAGTGGTCCGCACGACTCGCTTCATGACATTCTAGGCATTCGGTCAGATAATCACTGAATTCTCCAACGTGACCACTTGCTTCTAAAACTGAAAATGGAGTTACAGTTGGGCATGAGATTTCAACAATATTACCCAATGATTGCCAATGTTCTAACCAAGATTGAATTACTTTATTTCGGAGTCTGCCCCCAACTGGACCAAAATCATACAGGCCAGCAATTCCACCATGAATTTCATAGGCGGGAAGGATAATTCCACGACGTTTTAGCATACCTGTTAACCTGGCCAAGCGGTCTGAGGTAAACTCCATCGTCTCTTTCGATATCTAAGAACTAAATTAGTTAATCTGATAATTTTCTGAATAAACACTCAATGCTACTTTTAAGGTGAAAACTCGTTCTTATATAAACCAAACATTCATCTACTCATCACATACGCTGAGGGACCATCAGAGCGAGAGAATTATTATGGCAGAAATCTCATACTTAGATTCACCATTAGAATCTGAAAAACTTTTTGAGAAATTAAGTCAGCCTGTTCGCAATTGGTTTAGGGATAAATTCCCTGACTTCACCGCACCCCAAAAACTTGCGATACCCTCCATAATGGAGGGTGACCATTTACTACTCTGCTCGCCAACAGGTTCTGGTAAAACCCTAACTGCTTTTCTAACGGTAATAGACGACCTTGTAAGGAAGGCTATGGAAGGAAAATTAGACGACAAGGTATACTGTTTGTATATTTCACCAATCAAGGCTCTTGCAAATGACATACAGAAAAACTTGATCGGTCCACTTAGTGAAATTGAGGAAAAATATCTTCCTGACAGAGCTCAAGGAAAAATTCGAGTTGGTTTGCGAACTGGAGACACACCACAATCAGAGCGCCAAAAAATGTTAAGAAAGCCCCCTCATATTCTGATTACTACTCCTGAAAGCATGGCTATCGCTATATCTTCCCCTAAATTCCAGCCTATTGTTTCGCAAGTAAAGTGGATAATTATTGACGAAATGCACTCTTTAGTTCCAACAAAAAGAGGAGTACATCTAGCACTTACAATATCATTGTTAGATACTATTTTGGATAATCCTGTTCAAAGAATTGGTATTTCAGCGACAATGGAGCCACTTGAAACCGTTGCTGAATACCTCGTTGCAAGCGATGATCGAGAATCACGAGATGGAGCACAGCCTGTTAAGATTGCAAAGATAAGCGGTGCTAGAGAATTAGATTTAGACATTTTACTTTGTTCCCCAAAATTTAGTGAATTATCGGTAATGAAAGTTCTTGAAATGAATGTGGAAATGATAGCTGACTTGATTAGCGCTCACAATACGACACTCGTATTTGCTAACACCAGAAAAATGACTGAAACTTTGGTGCAAAAACTCAGACCATACCTGGATGATTTGATTGCTGGACACCATGGGTCAATGGATAAAAGAATCCGTTTGGATGTAGAGAGAAAATTGAAACTCGGACACCTGCGAGCTGTAGTAACCTCATCATCATTGGAAATGGGTATAGACATAGGTTCAGTAGATATGGTAGTACAAGTTGGTTCACCAGGAGATATTGCGACTGCTCTGCAACGAATAGGAAGGGCTGGCCATCATGTAGGTGGAATTCCAAGAGCGAGATTTCTTCCATCAAGCGTGGACGATTTAATGGAATTAGCAGCATTACAGGCAGCCATACAGACTGGCGACATGGACCGCTTAGATTTCCCGGAAAATTGTCTTGATGTCTTAGCTCAATACTTAATCGGACTTGTTATTATTAACGATAGGGATATTGATGAGGCCTTTGAAATCGTAAAAAGTACATGGTCATACAGAAATTTAGAATATGACGAATTTATTGAAGTACTCGATATGTTAGATGATGAAAGAAGAGTCTGGATAGACTGGGAAGAAAATCTCTATGGAAAGAGAGGTTATTCTAGGATGATTTATTATACAAACATTGGAACTATAGCCCCTGATAATTCATACCTTGTTTTCAATGCTGAGGGAAGTATTCTTGGTCAGTTATCTTCGTCATTCGTTGCTAATTTAAGAAATGGGGATGTTATCCTGCTTGGTGGTTCGACATATCGAGTTACCAATATTCAGGGAACTAGAGTAAATGTAACATCTGTAACAGGATATAGACCTACTGTACCTTCTTGGAGTGGAGAAGCAAGAAGTCGTTCGAGGGAATTATCTAGGGCTCTATTAGACCTCATTGGTCATACAGTCAACGCATTGAGGAAACAATTCGACCCTCGTGTAATTCTTAGAGATGTATACGGATTGGGAGAAGGAGTCGCAAATACAATAGCAAGACATCTAGAAGAGCACACCTTGGACTCATTCCAAATTCCAGATCCTAATCGATTGATCATTGAAGAGGTCGTCAGTGGAGGGATGCCAACATACATGATTACTTCCTGTCGAGGAAGAGGATTCAATACAGCCTTTGGATACTTTATGGCTGGATTGGCTGAACAATCAGGAATCGCTGTTTTGGAATTATCATTTGACGAGAATGGGTTATTATTCAAGACAAGTCAAGCTATAGACCCTGCGGAAATGTTGAACACTTTCAGAAATAATGATCATATTGAGGTAATTGAGAGGTATATTATCAATACACAAATTTTTGCTAAGAGATTTAGAGAAGTTGCAGGAAGGTCTCTAATTATTCCAAAGCGTATCGGAGCGGAGGAAGTAAGCCCTCAACAATTCCAGCAACGGGCAGATTCATTATTACAGAGACATCGCTCAATTGAGGATTCTTTGCTAATTAAGGAAGCAAAAAATGAAATTATGTTTGCCGATATTGACATTAAATCACTTTCGTCTTTCTTGGAATCAAGCATGAATTCTGAAACCAGAATAGTACACTCAAAGGTCGCAATACCATCTAAACTTGGTATGAGTTTGTACATGAGTTCATTCGAGGATTTATTGTCGATGAAGACAAGAGCTTTCCTGGTTAAAGACATTGACCCCGAAATCCTGCGAAGACTCCTAGGAAATAGAAGTTTAGCTACAGAATTAACCGATGATCAATTACAGGAATACTACTCAAGCAAAGTACCAAAACCAACAAACGCCAATGAATTATTGGATTTGATGAAAAAAGGAGGAGGTTTGGATCGAAATTGGGAAAACCCTCTCTACGAAGAAAAACTCAAAGGAATTGAACATTCAACAATTGAAAATTGGGTCAAGCAACTAGCTTCGGAAGATAAAATCAGAAAAATAAGGTCCACAGGCTCAAAGGAACTCGATGACAAGTGGTTTGCAGATTATATGGCTGAAATCCATGGAACTCTTGGATGCATTGCAAAGGCTGGTGGAAAAGATGTTACCGATATTAGAGATTTTTATACAAAAGACTTGATGTTTGAAATTTCAGTAGAATATGATGGTCTAAATCCAACAAAATGGGAAAAAGTAAGTATCTCTGACCCTCACGAAGCATTGCGCGTCAAAATTATCGAAATGCTCGGGAGTGAAGGTCCAAGAACTGGTGAATATATCATAGAAAGATTGCCATTTCCTCAAGGACAAATCGATTCGATTCTGCATGAACTTGAAATGCGCAATGTTCTTTCTGTAGGATTTTACAAGCAGACAGACGATGCGGAATATATTCTGAAAGTAGATGAGCATAGGATTACAGGTGGGGAAGATGAAGTATTGGAATACCGTTGGATTCAAAATCTTGTGATGCAGAAATCTTTCAATCAGCATACTGATGGCTTTACAGCATTTAACAATCATATTCTATTCCAAAAACAACAAGAAATGTTGTACAGAGTTAAAGATTTCAGATATGCAGATTGGAAAGACCTCCAACTAGATACGGATGTAATTATGGGCAGGCTTCTACACAACAGAATAGGGTATACAACTAAGGAGAATCTGCCGATGTTACTGGGTTTGAAACCTGAACCGTGGCTTGGTGAAATGGAGAAACTTGTTCTCGAGAAAATTCCAAAGGGTGAGAATTTAACACGGCAAGAAATGCTAATTGATTTCCCCAAAGGTGACGAACACAAATCATTGCAAAGAGACCTCAAAAATGCAGTAAATAATTTAGAAAGACAATTATGTCTCGTCAAACAATTTGAAGATGTCGTTGGAAGGAGACGTAGGCTATCTCTATTCCACAGAGTTGTTGACGTGTACGAACCAATGTCTTTCGAAGATTCACTAGCAGAAGTTATCAAAAGAATCGGTCCAGTAAAGGCATTCACCCTAAGGTATTATGTTTCAAGAAGTGTTGAAGAACTTGCATTGGCACTGCGTAATTTGGAAAATAGTGGTAGAATTGCAAAAGTAATGGCGTTGGTCCCTGAACCAGAAGCATTCTATGTCGCTCCCGATGAAGTGGAATTTTTATCACATCCTTCTAAAGAAGAGCGTTCACTCAGAATTTTGACCCAATCGGACCCTTATGTTTCAAGATTTATTTGGGAAGTTAGGTCGATTTTGGACAGAGGGTGGTATTTACCAGTCTTCAAGGGTGTGGACCCAGTTGGAAAAGTTCTCATGTTCAAAGTGAATGATTATCTAGAAATCAAGGATATGCACATACCTTATGCATATCTGGATGAATTTTGTATTGCCTTCGAAAAATTATTGGACAATCATTCAGATCAGTTAGTTGATGTAGCAGTTTTATCTCAATTCAATGGAGTACCAGTCAGTGAATTAGAGGATGATTCTAGGAAAGCACTAGAATCTATTGGATTCAAATTAGCCGGAGAACGAATGATTAGGGGAGGAATCGTTGACCCTCAACCGAAAGAAATCGCAGAAAGAGCACTTTTCCATCGACACCACTTACACCAAAACTCCCGATTAGAAAATGAAAACCAAGCTTTGGGCAGTGTTCAAGAAGTTAGAGATGATTTCGGACTGAGGGGGCGGTCTGAACTATACCGTGTAAGTTTGAAAAATATGGCAAGCGCTCATCAATTGCATCAGGGAATTAATCTGCGAGGTCATCAAGTTTGGGCATCATATGACCACTTCTCAACTCTTCTGGCAATTCGTGGCATGGAACCCGATGAGGACCTAATTGACATTCTTGAATTCTTTGAAACAAATAGTGACCCTAACCTTTTCATGGAGAGGCATGCAATGAAAAGAGCTGAATTCCGAAAACTGATTCAACCATTACTTAGGAGCGGTCACATGGTTCAAGATTATCGAGGTGGATTCCGTTCTGTTGCACCAAGACAGGGGCTTGACCCTGTGATTTTACGCAAAGAATATCTTCGACGGTTGGTTTCAGATTATCCTGTAATCACATTAAAACAATTTATCAGACTTGCTGGAACACCTTTCAAACCTGAAGAATTGAAAGCGATATTAACAGAATTTGAGGAAGATGAAACACTAATCAAAGGATTCCTGATCAAAGATTTGATGGAAGTTTGCTGGGGACGAAAAGAATTACTTGAGGAAGCAAGAGACGTTCCCCCAATCAGAGATTTCGTTCTTCCCCCTTCCGACCCTATTGCACCGTACTTTGCTGATGTACTGAAACAAAGATTTGGATTTGGTAGCGCTTACCTCGTTTTCCAAAACGCAGAACCTGTTGCAGCATTCAAAGCAAATACGAGAGACAAGACAATTGACGTTACAGATTACGAAGGTTCTGAAAAGGGTTGGAGAATCGTTAAAGAATTTGCATGGGAGCATCAAATGCCATTAAAAACCGAATTGAGAATTGGTGGTAAAAAGCAACGAACTTCTTGATCAACTTCGTAGTTTAGGCTCAAAACCAAGCGGTTTTAGCAAACGCAAAACATGACGATGCATTTGAGGAAGCATCTCAAATAAAACCAAAGCAAGTAAGAACATTGCAAATAATGAGACAAATCTAGATGCATAAGAATGGCCAAATTCAAACACTGACATTGCCATCCATTCCCAGTTCGGATATTCCATTTGTAGCCAAATAAGACCTGCATTTCTAAATAAATTTAGAATATGTATTAAACTTAGAGAAATGAAAAGTGCACGTACTCTTTTCTTCCAGTCAACTTCTAAGACAGATATTGCTCCAACAAATATGATTATTGATTGAATTGCGGTACATGCTAATACAAAATTAATGTAAATTGGTTCACCGTTTACCAACAGTTCTGTGTGAAAAGAATATTCAGACATTTCTTCGGTTAGGAACCACCTATTACCCTCCCAAGATTCCCAAAGAACTTTATCACCGTTTACTGGATTTGCATATGTTTCCCCAAGCGTGACTTTTGCCCCTCCGGCAAATGAAAGAAATGCTGCTGACTGCCAGGCAACGAACCAAATCGCAAGAACGTTCAATATTGGCACATGCGCTATGAGTATGTAGGGTAGACCCGCAGCAGCTACTGCTCCACGGAACCATCGCAAAGCCTTGGCATCGGATTCATTTGACACAGTTTTTTCCCAAATCGAAATCCCAATGGCTCCAGGTAATGTGAGGCCGGACATTACAGTTAGTACTAAGTCATCATGGCTAGCATAAAACCATGCATCGTTGAAAAAATAAAATCCGGTGAGTACCCAACCTAGGGGAGCCAATGGCTCAAGTTTTTTGGTTTTAGATTTCCAGGTGATAAATAGAATTACCATCCCAAGAACACCCATAGGAGTAGCAATTGACCTATCGACCAACAAATCCGCCGCCATCAGGCATGGTAAAGGTAGCATAGTCAAAGCCGTTTGCCTTAACTGAAATATCTACGAATAATTTCGCAAACAATATGCGAGGGCCGATTGTAGAAAATTACGATGTGCCTTTACAAAATTGGAATGGGGCAATAGCTTACCTTGACAGGGATGGAGTCCTGAATTACGGCAGTCCTAATTACATCAATTCCCCAGAGGAATTAGTAATTATTGATGAAGTGAAAGATTCGATACGCAGATTACGAAACTTAGGTTTTAAAATTGTTATAGTTACTAATCAATCCGCAATCATGCGTGGTCTTTGGGACCAAAATCGATTGACTACAATTCATAAAAAATTGATGGATGAAATAGGCGGAATTGACCTGGTCTTAACATGCCCCCATCGCAATCGTGACAGATGTAAATGTAGGAAACCTCAGCCAGGAATGCTACAAAAAGCATCGGAACTACTCCGCAATGAGTATATTGAGTCGATAAACTGGTTTGGAGAAAAGCCCAAACCGATTCATGAATTAGATTTAATGGTAGGAGACAGAGATTCAGACATGGGTGCTGGTTGGGCAATGGGAGCAAGATTATTCCAAGTGAATGAGAATTTAGGATTGCCTAGTATAATTGATAGAATTGAAAACGGGGAATTAGGAGATGATTTTTCTCCGGTGTGAATTATGTGGCTTGGATTAGATGATACGGATTCTTTACTAGGTGGATGCACTACCTTAGTATTTCACCAATTATTGGAGAATATTCCGTGTGAACATGGACAACCTAGGTTGACTAGACTTTGGCCATTTGCTGATCGGAGAACACGAGGTAATGCAGCCTTATCTGTTGAATTATACTGTGATAAATCAATAATAAAGTGGTTGGATGATTACTGGAAGGAAAACATCTTACCGCTCAAAGGTGAGGTTGGTTATTCAGAACATTCAGAGAGAAAGCAGTACCCTGCAGACCCTGGAATGGTTCTGTTAGATGAACAACCTGATGAATCAATTTATTGGAATGCTGTAAGAGGAGAAATTGGACATACTGATTTGGGTACACAATGGGGGGGAAACGGGAAGATTGGCGCATTGGCTTCATGTGCTTGGCCCGCTTGGAAAAAAACCTACGAAGTGATTGCATGGACCGATGAAGAGAGATATGTTGCTGATAATTTGATAAGTCAGATTGAGCAACTAGATGGGACTTTTTTATGTCGAGACCCACGAACTAATCGAGGATTGATTTCTCCACGTGGAAATTCACCTGTTCTGTTTGGAGTAAGAAGCATGAATTATGAATCCGCGGAACAAGCCGGCCATATTTTATCTCAAGATTGCAGTAACATTACGGGAAAAAGAATATTCATTACGAATCAAGCCACTGGCGACCACTTGACCGGAGAAATCCAGCTGACGGTAGAGGGTAAAAAAATTACGAAAGGTGGTCATGTTTCCATTAATGACTACGTGATTTGTTTTTCAGATTCTGGAAACTTGAATCTTGCTTGTCAATGGTTAAACATTGGCGATGAAGTTTTGTGTCTCGGGATGGAATTCGAAGGAAATTTACATCTCGAAGCAATGAAAGTTTTAGAATCAAAAAATAGGCTCCGCCCATTGTGTAAATGTGGGACAAGGATGAAATCTATGGGTGCTAATCAGGGAGTTAAATGTCCAAACTGTAAATCAAAATCCGACATTAAATGGGAATATACACACAGGAATTGTCCATTTCCAAATTGGATTCAACCACCATATGATAAGAGAAGACATTTGGCTGAAGATTTATCATTTAAGCCTAAATATTGATATCATATTCAACATGGGAAGGTCATGGAGACTGCCACATTAGTTACTTATATCATCCTTGGAATAACTCTACTTGGTATGATTTGGTATATGACAAACAAAGGAAGAGCGAATCTTGCAAAAGCAAGAGAAGATGCAGCTCCTGCAATTGCCGGAGACGACATACTAGAGGGAGCCGCTAAAAACCCAGAGCAATTTGACGAACCAGACGATGATGCACTGGATGAAATGGCCAAATTATTGGATGAAGATGAATGATTACAATTTGTAACCATCTTCTGTAAGTACCAATTCTATTGTATTATCATCCATTTGTAACGTTCTTCGATTATCAGTTTGTGGCCTAGTTAGTAGCCAAACTGTAGATGCATTGATTTCATTTGACCCTCTAGCATTTAGTGGGGCTTCACCCATAGAAACTCCTCCTTTCGAAATTAGTAATGTTGTCCAATTGCTGACCTCAATCAATTTGTTTACTCCTTTGATAATATCATTTGGAATCTTTCCAGATTTGGGACAGTAATCATCAAGAACAACCAAGTCGACGTTTGGAAGCATTTCAGCCGCCGATACTAATGCCTGTAATGCTTGGTCAAAGTTACCAACCAAATTCATTGCGTGAAATTTTGATGAGGATACCGGGTCAATGCCGTCAAAAATTTGAGAAAACCTAACCCCATCAGGAAGTTCTGGGGCAGCCCAAAGAACCCTACCACCATTTTCTATAGATTGACGCGCCATTTGCAATCCAATTGTACTTCCACCACATGATTCTTGAACTGCTAGGTGGATAGATTTCCCATCTAATTCAAATTTGAATAAACTCAAATCAATTCCTCATTCAAGTGTTATCATTGATGGAGGGTCGGCGGATTCTTCATCATCGAAATCATTGCCTCCTAATAATAAATCCAAAAGGTCTGTTTGTGTTTCTTTAGATGCTTCTTCGTTGATAGCCTTCTTGGACCTTTTCAACCTTGCAGCCATTAATTGATGGGCCTCTAATCTACGAGTTGCATCTCTGTAGTCTTCAGCCGAAAAATATCCTATAAACGATTGATCTGAATCTACCACAACCATGGCGTCTGGTCGCTCCTTGCTCATTACATCCAGCGCTACTGATAGTTTTTCATCCTTGTTGAAAGTCATTATGTTCTTTCGCATTATTTTTTCAACTTTCATTTTGCCAACATTCTTACCCAATGCCAAATGTTGGAAAATATCTTTTGCAGTTAATACCCCTGTTATCTCACCCTTTCCCATGATGAGTACAGCGTTAGTTGGATTGTTGGATAACTTCTGACAAATATCACCAACTTTCGTTTTTGCTTCAACAACAATGTGCTCATCGGTTATTGACATATCAGACACAGTTGGTTCTTTCATGACCTATCCTAGAAGTGATGTAAAATATGCTTTGTTATATTTTTCAATGATAATCCATATGAGCGTATTGCCATTGGAAGTATCATGGCCGGAGAGATCAAAAAGGGTGAAAGAATACCTAGAAGACCTTTACCAGAGTTCAAAGAAGCCGGTAGTCTATCAACGGCATTGTCTAGAGATGGACTGTTTGGTACTGCTCTTGATGACAAAAATGAATATGGCCCACATGCCATGATTATTCTTTTAATGATTGTAGCTTCAATTACTGGAGGAGTTATACTGGCTCTGAGATATTTCTAAAATTTCAAAAATCGCTTTTTTTGCTGTTTGGTAGTAGTAAGATAAAAGTCCTTTACATCTTAGCAAATTTATGTCCTCTGATTCAGTGAACGTTGAAAGTAGGACATCATCCCAAGACAAGCGATGGACAATAATGGCGGCGCTACTTGGGACAAATACCGCTTTGTTATTGTTTCAAGGAATTGAACAAAATAAAAATCCGAATGAGATGAGAGAATTTGCTCTTACTATAATTGCAGCCACGATACCATTTCAAGGCATATATTTCCTAATATACACATTTTTGCTAGAGAATCAGTTTAATCTAAATGAAGTGATGGAAAATAAATTGAATACGGCTAGTGCACTTTGTCAGTTTATGGCATATGTTTCAATTATTGGTATCATTTTATTGTGGTACGACATGTCAAAAATGGTGGGAATAGCATTTACAATATCGGGATTATTGGCCATGATATTAGTGCGATATGCTATGAAAAAAGAGGATTAGGCGATCGCATTTCTAGCTAAAATGACCGCTTCATCTACTATTTCTCCGGACACCCCTATGTGGTTTGAAGGTTCAAACATTGCTTCCAATTCTTCAGCGGTAAAAGACGCCGAAATCGCAGGAGTTCTTGAACAGACATCAATCAATTCCTCTCCGTTTTGAATTGCTTCGAAAGAAGCAGACCTGAGTATTTCGTGAGCCTCATCCCTTCCAATGCCGTGATTAACTAATTCTATCATTACCTTCTCTGCCATAACCAATCCCTTTTGGTTAGAGATGTTTTGTAGCATTCTATCTTTATCCACCCAGAGGTTTTGTAGCACGTTTTCTGTTTTGGTGATTACATCTTCACATAGTGCAGAAGCATGTGACAGAGTAAACCTTTCACTGCTGGAGTTCGCCAAATCTCTTTCATGCCACAATAATGCATTTTCATAGGTTGGTATGATGAATGAACGAACAATTCTAGCCAACCCTGACGCATTTTCGGATTTTATTGGATTTTTCTTGTGAGCCATGGTAGATGATCCAACTTGCTTTTTGACATCAAATCCTTCACCGGCTTCTGATATTTCTGAACGCTGTAGATTACGTATTTCTTGAAGAATTTTTTCACATGTACAGGCGACATTTGCCAACCAAGATACATATTCAATGTACCGGTCTCTACCAACGACTTGGGTTGTGGCAAGTGGTGTTTCTAAGCCAAGATGTGATAAGATTAGACTTTGCAATTCTCTTGCCCCTTCACCCTGGGCTGCCCCTGTTCCTACCGCACCTAGAAATTTGCCAACTGCAATTCGTGGTGTAGCCTCATCTAAACGAATCAATTGTCTGCGCATTTCGTCTAACCACACCGCTACTTTTAGTCCGAATGTAATCGGAACTGCAGCCTGACCGTGTGTCCTTCCTAGCATAACAGTGTCCCTTTCTCTTTCTGCAAGATTTGCCGTAGTCGAAATTAAATTTACCAATTGGCTTCGCAGTAGAATAATTGAGTCTCTGAGTTGTAGGCCTACAGCAGTGTCAACAATGTCATTCGAGGTTGCACCAAGGTGTATACACCAACCTGCTTCCCCAGCGGCTTCTGCCATTGCCTTTGTTAATGCCATAATGTCATGTCTTGTTTCAGCCTCAATTTCGCTTACTCTCTCCTTTGTAACAGATTTGGGATTTGAAATAGATTCCACAATCTTATAATCGGTTTCTGAGACTTTACCCATTTGCATGTGCGCCCAAATTAAAGCCCTTTCAACCTCCAATTGTCTCTCATGTCTACCAAGCTCTGACCAAATGTGTTTGAAGTCTTGGGAACCGTACCTGTAATCTAACGGGCAAAATGCCATGTTGCGACGGTCAATGAATTAGGACATGAACATTGCGCGTTGGATATCGGATTATTTATCTAAGAACCAAGTGACCTCTAACTCCGTCCCAGTGGGTATCGTATACGACTTTAACTTCTCCTTTCATGTGTGGTCCAGAGGTAACCAATGTTTCATACTCTCCACCTTCTCCATCAATGTTGAATCTATATTTTTTCGATAATTCTAATAATTCAAAATAAGATTCTTGAGTAAAAGTATGGCCCAGCCACTTTTCACTCATACCTTCACAGGATACTCCGCTAATCATCACACGAAATCCATTTTCGATGAGTCCATAAAGATGCGATTTTGCAGATTGATGCCATAGAGGAGTGAACGATTTTATTCCCAATCTCTCGCACATTCTTTCTAGGCGATTCTTTTGATAGTCCGATCTAAGTGCGCCCGATACAATACCGTCAATTTTGATTTTTGACAATTCTTTTTCTAAGTCGGAAATTTCTGAATGTTCTTCCCCTGTTGTATCAACTCTAACCCAAGCAATGTCTGACAATTCAGCCTGTCTTTCGACAATGTGAGTACCAGGTACCTGGAACATCATTGAATCACCGCCTGTAACTATTACCGTAACGAGATATTCTATATCCCAACCCTTGCACTGCGCCCACCATATTGCAGCGCTACTATCCTTGCCACCACTGGATAAAACTGCTACTTTCACACCCCTCGGATACCGCCAAGGTTGATAAGACCCCACCCGGAGAGCGGGTCTGAGGGAGCAATATGCAGCCAAGCGGAAGAGGTTACGACCACGGAATTACTACGTTCAGCCCTGATGGAAGATTGTTTCAGGTTGAATACGCAAGAGAGAGCGTGAAAAGAGGGACCACAACGGCAGGTCTGAAATTCAAAGAGGGGATTGTATTAGTCTGTGACAAGCGAATTGCAAGCAGATTAATCATTCCGGAATCGATTGAAAAATTGTTCAAGATTGATGGACATATCGGCATCGCAACGAGCGGTTTAGTGGCAGACGCTAGGCAATTAGTTGCTAGAGCGAGAGTAGAAGCACAAGTGAACAGGATTACATATTCCGATAAAATTCCTCTAGACACAATGACAAAGAAGATTTGTGATTTCAAACAGTCCTTTACCCAGTACGGAGGTTCCCGACCATTTGGAACAGCGTTGCTTATTGGCGGGGTAGATGACAATGGGATTCACCTTTATGAGACAGACCCGTCAGGAGCATACCAGTCATATCACGCTGGAGCAATCGGAAGTGGAAGGAACACAGTAGTCGAGTTTTTCGAAAAGAATTGGAAGCCAAACATGACATTGAATGCAGCATTAAAGTTAGGCCTAGAAGCTCTACGTGATGCCAACGACCAAGAGTTGAATAGAGAAGCAGTTGAAGTCGCAGTGATAAATTCAGACGGATATTCTGTTTTGGACAGGAACGAAGTCAACAAACAAATTGACAGACTCAAACCCTTAGAGGATTAAGAATGGTCAGCCTAGACAAAGCGGTCTTGGCTAGATGGGAATTCGGCGGTAAGCGCTATGAGATATTGGTTGACCCTGAACTTGTAGATAAATTTCGCACTAATCCTGATTCGGTAAACATCGATGACTTTCTTGCTACGGATGAAGTCTGGCATGACGCACGTGGCGGTGATAGGCCCACTGAAGAAGCAATTGATAATGCATTTGAAACCCAAGACATTTTTTCCATTACAAAAATTATATTAGCAAAAGGAAGTATCCAATTAACCACAAATCAAAGAAAGGAAATGGTTGAACAGAAGAGACAATTGATTATTCAGGAAATTCACCAAACTGCCATCGATCCAAAAACTAAGTCCCCGCATCCGAAAACCAGAATCGAATTAGCATTGGAGGAAAGTAGATTTTCTGTTGACCCTTTCAAGAGAATTGATGTCCAAATAAAAGACGCAATAGCAGTGCTGAAACATATGATACCACTATCCTTTGAACCGGTCAGAATCGCGTTCAGAATTCCTAGTTCAGGGTATGGTGCCGCAAGTAAATTCCTGAGACAATATCTAGACAAAGAAGATTGGTTATCGAACGGCGATTGGGCTTGTATAATCGAGTGCCCCCCAGGAATGGCAAGTGGTTTAATCGGAAAAGTAAAGGGCATAGATAGTAGTTCTGAAGTCAAGGAACTAGATTGATTTTGAATCGTCTGCTTTATCATGGGATGGCATGTGGCCCGACACGGAGACAAAGATATGACAGGAGCAAAAGAAGGCGCCGTGCTGCGCCTCGTGACTCCTGGAGAAGCCATCGGGGCTTCTTCTGGCGCACGAGCAGGAACAGGTACTGTAAAACAGGGACAAGATATTATCTCAACTAAACTCGGTTGGGTTAAAGAAAACAACGGGGTACTATTCGTTGAACCAATTCACTCATCATATCTTCCAAGGTCAGGAGATTTAGTAATAGGGATAATCGAAAGTGTTCGAAATAACCTTTGGTTTGCAGAGGTAAATGGTCCTTTCAATGGTTTACTACCTATGTCATTAGCTCCTTGGAAGGTAGAATTCGGAGCCGCTAGAGAGCACATGGACATAGGTGACGTCATGCTCGCCAGGGTTCAAGAGGTTGACGAAGCACACAATATTGTCCTCACGATGAAGGGTGTGGGTTTGAGAAAACTGAAAGAGGGTGCTGTTTTAGAGCTACCAGTTAATCTAATCAAGTTAATTAGAAACGACAATGAAAGAATTCTCAACGTATTCAAAGAATCTTCCGATTGCAGGATAATAGTCGGTGATAATGGAAGAATTTGGGTGGATGGTTCTGCTGAAAATATATCTATGGTTCGAGCAGGATTTGATTTGATGAATAATATTGGTCATCAAGAGAATGTATTTGATTCGATAAACGAATTTACAAAACAATGGAGGAATGAATGATGGGAGGATATGGAGACGTCCAATTATTGAGAGATGATGGATTACGACTTGATGGTCGTAAATTAGATGAAATGCGTGAAGTACAAATCGAAGCAGGAATTTTGCCTGCTGCCGACGGTTCAGCTTGGGTTAAGCACGGATTAAATGTTGCAGTATGCGCAGTATATGGTCCAATGGAAGCTCACCCAAGAAAGATTCAGAAACAAGACAGGGCTGTAATAGATTTACGATACAATATGGCTCCATTTTCAACGAGCGATAGAATCCGACCAGGATTCAATAGAAGGTCCAGAGAAATTAGCAAGGTTACAGCTGAAGCACTAGAGAGTGTGGTTCTTGTTGAAAGATACCCAAGATCGAAGATTAGGGTCGAAATAGAAATCCTGTCTGCCGAAGCAGGCACTAGATGCGTTGGTATTACCGCTGCATCGGTTGCTCTTGCTGATGCTGGTATTCCAATGAGAGATATGATCGTTGGAGTCGCAAGTGGAAAGGTTGAGGATACAGTTGTTCTTGACTTAGATAAAGCGGAAGACAACTACGGTCAAGCCGATTTGCCAATGGGTATCTTACCGACTACTGGTGAAATAGCGTTCTTGCAAATGGATGGAGACCTATCTATTGAGGAATTTAACCTATGTATGGACTACAATATGAAAGCCGCTAAAGAGATTCACGAAATTCAAATGGATGCATTGAAGAGAAGATATGAATCCAAGAACGGAGGTGCTTGAATTGTCAGCTCCAGTTTCTAATCTGCTAAAGCAAGAATTAGCACGATTAGCAGAATCCGATAAGAGAATAGACGGTAGAGGAAGATTCGAATCGAGAGATATTATCTTGGAAACCGACTGTTTGTACAATGCTGAAGGTAGCGCGAAGGTTACTTGGGGAGACACTGTAGTTTATGCTGGAGTAAAATTTGAGGTTCGTGAGCCATGGCCAGATCGGCCTACTCAGGGTTCTCTAATGTGCGGCGCTGAGCTAAGACCCGTTGCCGGGTTGAAGTACGAAGCTGGCCCTCCATCACCAGAATCAATCGAATTAGGAAGAGTGGTTGATAGAGGAATCAGAGAGTCAGGATGTATTGATATGGACTCATTATGTATTATTCCAGGGGAGAAAGTCTTGGGTGTGATGATAGACATCCATGTTCTATCAGATAGAGGTAACATCTTTGATGCATCTGCATTAGCAGCTATCGCTGCCCTGAAGACTTCTATTGTTCCAGCAGAGCGTTTTGATGTTGGAGAAGACTACCCTCTTCAAGTTCAGAAGACACCAACAATGTGCACATTCACAAGAGTAGGTGGAAGGTACGTATTAGACGCAAATGAACAAGAAGAAAACGGTGGAGAAGAGAGAATTCACATAACTCTTGCAGAGGAAGGCCACCTCCATTCTCTACAAAAGGGCTTAAAGGGAACTTTCACGCCGACCGAATTCGCCGAGATACTCGAAGTGGCTCAAAATCGATGTGCTGAACTCGTAAATCTCGTCAAATCAAAGGAGGCCTAATCATGGCAAAAAGAACTCAAAAAGCGGGACTAACAGGAAAGTTTGGTGCACGTTATGGTGTTAGTGTAAGAAGAAATGCTGGCATGGCACTCAGGAAAAAATCTGCAAAATACACTTGTCCGGTCTGCCAATACAGAAAAGTTGCCAGAAAGTCAGTCGGAATCTGGTCATGTGGAAAATGTGGCCACACATTTGCTGGGGGAGCTTGGGAACCATACACAAGAGCTTCCGATGCAAATAACAGAATCATTAGAAGAAATGCGGATGGAGCAACTACCGCAGACATGGCATACATCGCACAGCAAGCAGCTATCGAATATGAGAGAGCTATGAATGCTGGCGAACTTGATGAAGAGGAGTGATTCTTTTGTGGAAGGTCCGCCTTCTGGTGGATTCATCTGACGCTGAAGCCTTAGCATCCAGTCTAGCTAGCGAAGAAGATGTAAACTTTAGCAACTCATCATTTTCATTCACTTTATCCGAATCTCGGGCAAAAGATGCTAGAGCAATGTGGAATACACGTATGAGAAGTGTAATTGTTTCATACAATGTCCTAAAAGTGATGGATTCTTGAAGTAGTTGTGATTGGCTAACAATATGGAGTTAGGGCAACAACTGCAGTTAGTGGTCGCTGAAGTCCAAGCCGCAAGACAACAAGTGGCCTCACTAAGCACTCAGTTGAGAGAAATTGAGGGAACAATAGTTGCCGTTAAAAACCAACCTGAAGATTTGGCTTTACATCGTCAAATGGGAACTATATTAGTTGAAGTTGAAGACAGAGATGGATTGATTTCCGATTTGGAAAAAGCACTTGAGCAACTTAATAGTGCTCTGGGCTCAATCAAGGAAAAGGAACAACAATTAGTTGCAACATATGATGAATTGAAAAGATCGATTGAGGGATAGAATTGGAAAATCTCCATGATTGGATTGGCGACAGAGTTCGCAATGGACCTGTTGCAATAGTAACTGGTCGCAATGGTGACATGGACACTGTTGGTTCTGCAATTGCATTGTCTTCAACAAGACCTGAATTATTAGCATGTGGACTACATTTGGGAAGGCTAGCTAAAAGAATGTGCAATGAATTAAACGCACCATTCAAAATTATTGCAGAAAACGGCCACTGGCCAAATAATTTGAGTGGTTTCATATTCGTCGACGCTGCTTCTCTCGAACAGACTGGAGTTAAGATTCCTCAGGGTATTCCGTACTGTGTAATAGACCACCATGCAACATCCGAATGGACATTTGGGGAACATGATTTAGAATTTCGGACTGATGCAAGGTCAACTACACAAATTATTTTTCAATATTTAGAAAATTATTATCCAAACGCTCTCACAGATGAAGTAAGGAAACTTTTACTTGCTGGATTAATTACTGACACTGGTAGATTTCAACATGCAGATCAATATGCTTTGGCAACAGCATCACGAATAGTATCAGGTGGTAACTTTGAATACCAAGAATTCGTAGAACACTTGCAAAATGAAAAAATATCATCCAGTGATAGAGGAGCGATAATAAAGGCACTCAACAATTGTAAATCAATAGATGTAGGGGATTGGAATTTAGTTCACACAAACGGTGGGATTCAAGAAGGAAAAATTGCGTCACTCCTACTACAAACAGGTGGTGATGTATCTCTCGTATGTCGTACGAGAAATGGCAAATCTAGACTCACTGCAAGGGCTAATAGAAACTCAACAAAACAAGGTGTTCACCTTGGTAATTTAATGAAAGAGTTATCCACCAATATTGGTGGAGAGGGTGGCGGACATGATGGTGCGGCAGGATGGTCAGGAGATGCTGATCCTGTTTCAGCAGAATCTGGATTCATAAATCTTTTAGCTGGAATTAGGAGACGTGAAAAATGAATCCAGAAGAAATTATACTTGCTTTTGATAATGGTGAAAGAAATTTGGAGCCATTGCTGGAAAAAATGGGATGGAGCAGTTGGCTTGGTGTGGCTGAATTAGGTATTGTGATGGGAAGTGGAATTGTTGACTTTTTAGAGGATAAACTGACTTTGGCAGAAAAGGAAGTATTAGATTTAGTAAAACTGAGATTAGATGGAAATATTTCACTTGAAGCAATCGAAAAAGCACTGAAAGTCGCACGTAATCCAGAGACAAGGGACCTATCTCTGGAGGGCAGATTGAGAATGGAAAGAGGATTAGTGCATTTTGAAAACGGAGATATAGAATCTGCTAGAGATGATTTGACCTGGGCTGAAACTAGGCTCAAATCCGTATCAAAAGCGAGTAGAGACCATGACATCTCTATGCTAAATAAAGCAGCATTCCACCTTTCTATAGATGAACCCATGATGGCATTACATGTTCATGGAGACATTTCCCGTAACGCTGGTCATGCTCATGAAACAATAGCAATTTCTCGTATACAAGCAGCACGAATTCATTTGGCCTTTGGTCAGTTATTTGATGCAGCAAGATGTGCTTTCAATTCTCATGCGCATGCCATAATTGCAAAACAAATTGAATTAGCGATAGAAGCAGGGGCGATTTTTGTAGAAATATCATCAGCTTACAAAGATGAAAATGCAGAGAAATTCGCTGACCAAATTATTACTGCGAAACCATTGTCAGCAGGGGAGGATCAAGTAGTCCTACAAGTACACCCAGATGACTTAACTGGTGTTCTCTCATGGTGCGTAGAAAATGTAGGAACGGATTATTCAGGAAGTGAGCGTCCAGATTTGAGAACACTTCTACTATTATCACAAAAATTAGGCCAGACGGAAAAATTTTCTAGTTTGCTATCTAATCCTGAAGTTGTAGAAGATGCCCTACTAGCCGCTATTTGTGCATCTATATTCGAAGGCAACGAAAAGCAGAGATGGACGAATCGCGTTACTGAAATTATGACATTAAAAGACATTTAATCCATCATTTCTTGTGCTTTAACCATCCATTCTTCGGCCCACTCTTCACCAGAGGTAACAAGTGAACGTGCCATGAAAAATGCTTCAGCGGAATCTCCTGATTCGATTAATGATCTTAGCTTACTTAATTGCGGTTCCTCGTTGATTTCCTCATTTATTTCAGGTTGAACCACAGCATCGATTGTTTCTGTTGAAATCGTTTTAGACAATTTTGTCATCTTATCCAAGAAATCATTTCTCGTTTCCAATGACGGCCCGCTCCAGGGAGTTTTTTCCTTTCCATCCATTGCACCTTTCAGTCTATTTAGGAACAAATCCCTAACATTAGTTGTGGGCTTAATTTGCTGCACATGGTCGTAGCACAACCATGCCTGGTCAATTTCATCTCTTCTCTCGTGTAGCCGACCCAATTCGAGCCAGAGTTCGTGATTTGATGGTCGGTGTGCCAACAAATATTGCACCAATTCGATGAATAGATCCTCATTACCAGAGCCTCTGATTTTTTCTAGTCTTCTACCGTAGATGATGTTGGTACGCTGATCAGTGAAATCTAGTCTCTTACATCTTTCAGCAAAGTCGTCTAATCCGGTATTACTTATTAATGAAAACCAGTTATCGGGGTCCAAAGAGTCAGTTATGAAGGCTGCTTCTAACAATTCTAATCCTACTTTTAGGTGGTCAACACCTTTCAATTGGTTCAATTGATTTGGGTCCCTGCCCAAGACAACGAACAGGTCTTCCAATACCATCTCAAGGCCAATTCCGTCATTACGTAGATGTTTAATTTCTGCAAGGCAACGCCAATTTTCTTCATTTGTGAAGTCATGAAGAATAGATTGCTGAGCGTTCTGTTCAGCCCATCCAAGGTTTTGTTGGGAGTTTTCAGGGTCTTTTAGGGCCAATTTTACAAACTTTTTTGCTTGTGAACGGTGTCTATTTCCAAGATTTCTGCGTGGGTGTTGTAAATTACCCGCAGAGTTTTCCATGTTATCCCTCACTGTACTGATTTGAAACCAGATCTTTCATAACCCCAAGGTATTGTTGCATCTATTCCTATTTTGGAAGTATTTCCATCATCGAGTCTAGAAGGGTCTAAACTTGAACCCTTTTGATTGGAGAGAATTATGGAATCTCTGTCAGGTTGCCAACGAGTCATCATAGCCCATTCAACTCTTACAGGATTGGTTATGTCAATATCTTCATCAACAATGGTCACCATCTTCATGGACCTGTGACCATCAAGGGCGGCTTTGATTGCTCTTTTCCCATCACCTTCATTCTTGACTCTAATTTTTACGACGGCTGAAAGCCATCCTCCTCCACCTTCTGTCATGTGAACATCTAAGCATTCACATACTTCACTAACAGCAGATTTGATTGTCGGAGCTCTTGGCAATCCCATTAGTGTTTTATGTTCTGATTCTGCAGGAATCAATGCGTGGAAAATAGGATTATTTCTATGTGTCAACCCATCGATTTCAATTATTGGTTGTTGTCTAATGTCATCGACAGTACCGGTTATGTCAACATATGGTCCTTCATCGGCATCGGTAGTCAAGATTCTTCCCCACATTGCATATTCGGCCTCTGATGGCACATGGATACCATTTGGTAACTCGACTAAACCTAGAGGACGATTGTGAACTTTCTGATGCAATGTTGCAGCGATAGTTAGTTCGTCAATATTAGAATCAAAGGACATTGCCGCTGCTAAAAGGACGACAGGGTCTGGCGCATTTATTATTGCGACATTCACCTCTTGTCCATTTTTTCTTGCTTCTTGAATGAAACCATGCAAATGTCTAGGAACTATTCTTGCCACGAGGTGGTTGTCATCTTTCAAGAGTTGTCTGTGAAATGACATATTCCTTATTCCGTTGTATTCAGCGATAATGACGCTCGAAGACATATATCTGCCACCATCCTCTCTCCAGTGGTGTGGAATAGGAATTTTGGATAACTCCACTACGGACTGAAGGTTTTCAAGAACTGGTCCATTTTTCTCTATCTTGGGATCGCTTGGGTTATTCATCGCCCAACCAAGTAGGTCAATGAAGTCCTCCGGTTCAATCTGAAGAGCATCACAAAGTCTGGGCCTCGTGAGGAGATTAGTTGCAACTCTGTGGCCCGGTGCTTCGACTATATTATCGAACAATAATAATTCATGTCCAACTGAAGCAGATTTATCAAAAATGCCGTGCTGAACGCTAGTTGGTTCGGAAATAATTTCTGCCTTACCCAGCAAATCTCGGAACGCCATAACCAAGCCCTGTAAGATTAAAGACATGAATATTGGCACAATTAACCCACCCAAACGGTTGTTCAATTTGCCTTGAATCAATCGGTATCATGAAATAGGGGGGGTAGGTCGGCAAAATGCTTCAATGGAGATATTATCATGGGTCGAGGACTATTTGCAGGCGCAAAAATGGCCAAGGATCGCCAAAAATTTAGGTGGTCAGATCGAAGATACAAGAAGCGTATGCTAAAATCCCGTGAAAAACACGACCCTCTCGGTGGTTCAACACAGGCCAAAGGCATCGTAATTGAAAAGGTTGGAATCGAGGCTAAACAACCTAACTCCGGTATCAGAAAAGCAGTAAAAATCTCCCTCATTAAGAACGGAAACAAATTGACAGCATTCGCTCCAGGTGACGGTGCGATCAACTTCATTGATGAACACGATGAAGTGATGGTAGAGGGTATCGGTGGTCGCATGGGTCGTTCTTACGGAGATATTCCCGGTGTAAGATACAAAGTAATTCAGGTGAATGGAGTTTCACTCGATGAAATGGTCCGTGGAAGAAAGGAGAAGCCAGTACGCTGATTTTGGTGATTTAAATGAGTGATGAAGAAGTTATCGAAGAAACCGAAACTGTTGAGGTTACTCCAATCGCAGGAATTGGAACTCTCGTCTTTGGTAAGTACGACGCTACAGAAGTTGTATGTCGCGACCCCGGACTCGCCCCTTACATCAACCTGACAACAGTGGGTGTACCACACACAGGCGGTAGACATGCAAATGCATGGTTTGGAAAATCACGGCTATCTGTTGTTGAAAGATTTACAAACAAACTGATGAGAACTGGAAAGTATACAGGAAAGAAGCTAGGTGCATTGAAGGCCTTCGAAGCGGCTCTCGACAACATTGCAAACAGAAGCGGAGAAAACCCGCTTCAAACATTCGTAGACGCGATTTGCCACGCTGCGCCAATGGAAGAAATTACTCGAATCAAATTTGGTGCAGTTTCTCAGCCTAAGGCTGTCGACAGCTCTCCCTCGAGGAGACTAGATGTTGCCCTCGCAAATCTCGCAAAAGGCGCCCAACAAGGCACTTCGAAATCAAAGAGAACCCTAACTCAGTGTATTATCAACGAAATTACCAAGGCGAGTTCTGGAGACGTAACATCTTTCGCAGTTGCTAAGAAAGAAGAAGTACAGAGAATCGCCGCAAGCGCCCGTTGATTTAAGGTTGAATTATCGCACTATTATAGTGCAATCAACCCAAACAGTCAAAGACAGACTTTGTGGGATATAAAGTATGAGCGAGTACGCAGGCGTCTCGAAAATCAATTGGCTGAATTCTATCTTCCTCATAGCAACTCCAATTTTGGCAGTGATAGGGATTATTTCTCACTATTACTTCTACGGAGCCCCTGGATTAACTGAATTATCTGTCTTTTTGGCATTATACTTTGCATGTGGACTCTCTATAACGGTAGGGTACCATCGATTATTTTCCCACAGATCACATGATGCGTCTTGGCCGTTAGTCATGTTTTATGCAATATTTGGTGCTGGAGCATTCCAAAATTCCATTATTGAATGGTGTTCAGACCACAGAAACCATCACAAACATACCGATGACGAAGAAGACCCCTATTCTGCGTCCAAAGGTTTCTGGTATTCGCACATCGGATGGATTATGGTTGAAGAGGATAAATTCGAGAATGATTTCTCTAATGTCAAGGATTTACAGCAAAGTAAAATCATAATGTGGCAACACAAGCACATTTTTGCTATCGGTGCAGTATCTGGAATTATTCTACCGTTTGCAATTGGTTTTGCAATTGGTGGTATTTCATCGGCAGTAGGTTGTCTGGTGTGGGGAGGAATTGTTCGTATTGTCTTCGTGCATCATGGTACATTTCTCATTAATAGCGCAGCTCACATTTGGGGAAAGCAACCTTATTCCAAAGATAATACTAGCAAGGATTCCTTCTGGCTTGCATTCCTCACCTTTGGCGAAGGATACCATAATTTCCATCACACATTTCAAGCAGATTACCGAAATGGGCACAAGTGGTACCATGTCGATCCCAGTAAGTGGTGGATCACTTCCTTCAAGTGGATTGGCTTGAAATCAAATCTAAAATCTACACCCAAACACTCGATTGAAATTGCTAAATTAGATGTCAAATTCAACAACACTGTATCTAAACTCGATAAAAAGGAAATCGCATCAAGCAAATTTAATGAAATATTCAAAGAAAAAAGAGATTCACTTAGGGCGTGTTTATATGATTTACAAAAAGCAAAATCTGACCTAAAAAACACCCTCAACCATTCTAAAATACAAATGAAAGAACGTATTGCTGAAATAAAGGCGACATACTTACAATTAAAGAATGATATCAAGAATATTTTTATTGAGATGGATAGACAATTCAATAGCAAAATTGTAAGCTGAAAATCAAGCCACTGTAATACAATTGATACTATCTTTCAGAGTCGATTTCATAAACCCCTTTCTTGTGGATAGTGTATACCAGAGTGGTGATACTATGGGCCGTAAGGAAGACAATATCAAAAAAGCAACAGAAGTTATGCATGTACTACCCCAAATTAGGAACTTGTGCATTGCTGCTCACATTGACCACGGAAAAACTACCCTATCTGACAACCTGATAGCAGGTGCTGGAATGATGAGTGAAGACTTGGCAGGAAAGAGTAGAGTATTGGATTTTGACGAACAAGAAAGCGCTCGTGGAATTACAATTAACGCAGCCTCTGCTTCGATGGTACATGGAGTCGATGGTACTGACTATTTAATCAATTTAATCGATACACCCGGGCACGTTGACTTCGGCGGTGACGTAACACGAGCTATGAGAGCCGTTGACGGATGTTTCATTCTTGCCTGTGCAGTGGAAGGGCCTATGCCTCAGACTGAAACCGTTGTAAGACAAGCTCTCAAAGAGAAGGTAAAGCCTGTTTTATTCATAAACAAGGTAGACCGACTCATCAACGAACTTCAAGTTACTCCAGAGGATATGATGGAGCGATTTCAAGAGACTATCAGAAAAGTAAACAAATTAATTAGACAATTTGCCCCTGAAGAATTTAAGAAATCTTGGCAAGTTGATGTAGGTTCTGGTACTGTTGCTTTTGGTTCTGCATACCACAACTGGGGAATAACCGTTCCTTTCATGCAAAAAACTGGAATTAACTTCAAAGATATTTTTGAATATTGTAATAACGAACAACAAAAAGAACTATCCAAGAAAGCTCCTGTTCACGAAGTTCTTCTAGACATGGCAGTAACTAAATTACCAGGCCCTGTTGAAGCCCAACCATACAGAATTCCTAACATTTGGAATGGTGACTTGGACACTCCTATCGGGAAAGCGATGGTCGCATGTGACCCAGACGCTGAACTTGCAATGATGATTACCAAAATTTGGATGGACCCTCACGCTGGTGAGGTTGCAGTTGGAAGAATCTACTCTGGAGCTATCAACCAAGGTGAATCAGTATTTGCTATTGGAGCTGCAAAGGCAGAGCGTGTTCAACAAGTTAGCATGATGGTCGGAGGAGACAGAATCACAGTACCAAAGGTTGTCGCTGGAAATATTGCAGCGATTACTGGAATTAGATCTGCAGCGGCTGGTGTCACCCTTTCAAGAGACAAAGATTTCACACCATTCGAAGCAATCAGACATTATTCAGACCCTGTTGTAACAGTAGCTGTTGAGCCTAAGAGCATGAAAGACTTGCCTAAGTTTATTGACGCACTTCGTGCATTAGCAAAATCTGACGCATCACTTCAAGTAATGACAAATCAAGAAACTGGTGAAGCGCTTCTCGCAGGAATGGGTGAATTGCATCTTGAAATCACAGTATACAGGTTGGAAGAAGAACAAAACATCAAGGTAAAAGTTAGCCCACCAATCGTTGTTTACAGAGAATCCGTTGAAAATAATAACCACGGAAGAGCATTTGAAGGTAAATCACCTAACAGACACAACAGATTCATGATCGAATGTGAACCTCTATCGGAAGAAGTAGTAGGAGCATTAAGAGAAGGACACTTTGGTGACGGACCTGTAAGGTCTGGCGATGCAAAGGAAGTTGGAAACAAATTTAGTGAATTTGGAATGGACAAGGACTTGATGAGGAAGATTTACGCAATCAACGGTACCAACGTCCTCGTAAATGACACCAAGGGTATTCAGAACCTTCACGAAACAAGAGAATTGATAATTGAAGCATTCAATGAAGTATGTAAGAAAGGACCAATCGCCGATGAGCCAGTAATGGGAATGATGGTTAGATTAGTAGATGCAAAACTACACGAAGACGCAATTCACAGAGGTCCTGCGCAAACTATACCTGCTGTAAGAAACGGAATCAAGGGCGCAATGATGAGAGCAAAAACAGTTCTTATGGAACCAATGCAGAGATCTCATGTATCAGTACCTAATGATTGGCTTGGCCAAGTCACAAGAGAAATTACAAACAGAAGGGGTATTATTGAAGACATGCCTGCTGAAGGTGAAGTTACAACAGTTATCGGAACACTACCTGTTGCAGAAACATTTGGTTTCTCTAACGACATTAGAGCCGCTTCCCAAGGAAGAGCTGTTTGGAATTCAGAAAATACCGGATTCGAAATGCTTCCACCACAATTATTCGACAAGGTTGTTGGAGAAATAAGAACTCGTAAGGGTCTAAAGCCAGAACCAAATCCAGAATCATATTATTCAGATTGAGGTATTAACTTGGGCATCCTTCACGGGATTTTTGTCTCTCAAGGTGGCGTCCCAAAATACAGCATCGAATCGTGCCTTGTAAATTCGATGGGAATTGTCGATGATAAACAAGAAAATCCAAAGCATCACGGTGGACCAAAACGAGCAATTTGTTTGCTCGACTACGATGTATTATTGAAACTGCAAAATGAAGGACACCCTATAACACCTGGCTCTACAGGGGAAAATCTTCTGATTTCTGGTTGTGAGATGGGAATAGGCGAAAAAATATTCGTTGGAGAAGTTGTGTTGGAGATATTATCCGCAGCGACACCGTGTTACAAAATATCTGATTCGTTTGAGGATGGGGAATTCAATAGATTTTCACACAAAAAATATCCAAAAGATACCAGATGGTATTGTCGAGTGATAAAAGAAGGAGAAATTAGAATATCCTCTGAAGTTGGTAATCTGTGAGTTCCCTAAGAGCCCTCAAAGCAGGAGATTCAGGGAGCCGGTCTAAACAATCGTGCGCCTTACGATGATACATTTCTGCCTTATTCCTCGCATATTCAATCGAACCCAAATTATCCAGGGCACGATGCGCCATTGCGACTTGGTCTGAAGTTACTGAATCCCCTTTACCCAATACAGATAATAAATCATCCCTATCCTGAGAAGGTGGTTGTTGTAATGCATGGATGACCATCAATGTCCTCTTTCCTTGTGCTACATCGCTACCGCTTGGTTTGCCTAAAGTATCTGAATCAGATAACACATCTATTAGGTCATCCATCAATTGAAAACATAATCCAAGAGCTAGACCCCAATCATGCATACATTGTATTGTATCATTATCTGCACCAGCAAGGTGTGCACCAACCTCTGAACATGTAAGGAACATTGCAGCTGTTTTACCGTGGATCATTTCGATATATTCCTCTTCAGAGACGGAATCTCTAGATTCAAATTCTATGTCTAATTGTTGACCTTCACTACATTTCCTTACCATTCTTCCAATTCTCTTTACCAAGAATGGAAGTAATTCTGGCTCAATTCCTTCGGCTACAGCCATTGCTTCAAACGCTATAGCAAGCATTGCATCCCCTGCATTAATTGCCGTTGGTAAATCATAGGCCACATGAACAGATGGGCGACCTCTACGGATTTCATCATCATCCATTATGTCGTCATGAACTAAAGTGAAATTGTGAATTATTTCAATTGCAGCACCAACATCAAGTAAACCTGAATGGGTGTCGCCCACGGCCTTAGCAACCAACCAAGGCAATGTGGCTCTCAACCTCTTACCTCCACCTTCAACCAAGTGCATCATAGCCCCAGATAATCTATCCAGATTTGTGTGGGTCAATGCTCTTTCTATTCTTGACTCTACTAAGTCTTTCACTTCAGCAATGCTTGTTGTCAAATCAGCACCAATTGCGTTTGGTAACATGTGAGAAATATCCCCCATGTCATGAATCATGTCATCGGGTCTTGCACAGCCTGGCCTCCACCAATCATCGTTCATCAACCTTGCAGCAATGCATCTGAACCATGGAGCAATTACGTTCTTTTCATCTTCGACTACTAACATATCTTCGAGTTCTTCTTGATTAACCCATTTTATTTCAGAAACTTCGTTGGGATTAATATTCAACTCAACATCAGCATGAATCACTAAACAATGGTCAATTTCACGCTCAATCCAGTCATCATCTTGCCTTGCTTGATACCGCATTTTTGTTACAAAATCGAATTTATCTATTGGTACCTGAGAGGGGTCAATTCCTAATTCTTGCTGTAGTTTTCTTACAGCCGCATTCTTTACACCAATGTGATTGTGTTCGTCCTTTTCCTGTTCACTGTACAAGGGGTGTGAGCAACATGTATTTGCCCAGACGTCCGGAAATGTTATCTTATGAGATGCTCTTCTTTGTAGTAATAACCTACCTGTTGAATCGAATAATAATACACTAAATGACCGATGATATTGACCTATCCCGTTGTGACTTACGAATTTGGAAATGGGGCCAATTATTTCATCAGATTCAGTTACTGCAATAACCGCTTCTGCCATTAAGCTCCCTTGGGTAGAATCAGAATCTTTCATAATTTCTTTTGATGCTTCATCAACATCGACGGTCGGAACATCATTGATGGTATATCCTGACATGTTCCTCACTGTCACTTCGGTCTCGCGTCAACTAAATCAACAGTTCCCCGATAAAATTTTAGTTCCTTTGGGATTTTTTCCGTCTATTATATCCAGGATTCGCTCGGGATATATCCCGTTTACCAACCAAACGTCTATTCCCTTAGAAGCAATCATTGCCCCTCTTGTTGCTTTTAATCCAATCCCACCAGTTACATCGAATTCCTCTGCATGTAGGCCGTCAAATTTCATATCTGGATTCCACATTTCGAATAGATCCTCTTCTGTGGCAAATTCTGGAGGGACACGAAGTAGACCATCTGCACCTCCCATGGCGAAAATAGCATAATCGACACCTTCGATTTCAGTGGAATAGCGATACATCAAATCATCCCCCGATAATATTCCAAATTCTTTTTCAGGAACAGGGACAACATCTCCGAATACAATTGTCACATTTTCTGAGATTGGTAATTCACCAGAGAATTCAGGACCAGTGCCATTCACCCATTCCCGAGGAGGGAATGTTTTTGATTTCACTCCGCATTTATCTAAAGAATGAGTGATAAGTGAATTCAATGTCATCATGTCATTTCTCACTTCGAGAACGGCTGAATCTTGTTCAATATCGGCGATACGTCCTTCGGCTAATCTGAATTTCTTCGCTTTCATGTGTCCGAAGGAACCTGCACCATGAACTAATATCACTCTCTTGTCGATTTTTGAAATAGCGTTACATAATACTTCTATGGCTTCATGATTCGGAGTGCAAACTTTTTCTTTATCAGTAATCAATCCTCCTCCGAGTTTGATGACTACTGTCCCGCCCATGGTGTTGCGAGTAACTTCTAACTAATCTTTGCATTGGATTTACATCATATGAATTGATGCACAAACCATGTCAGACTCGCCAACAGTGGACCAGTTTATTCGTCACATGCAAGCAGAACTTGATGCATGTGAATCAATTGTTGACAAAAATGAGAAAGAAAAGCGCCAGTGGCAAATCGAATCAGCTTTGATGCATGCCATTGATTTCAAAAGAAAGTTCGTTGACCTCTCAAAATTAGGTGATGATCCACTAAAAATTGTGAAAGCCCTTGCTATGAACGATTTAAGTTCAACAGAATTGAAACAAAATGAGGCTACAACCAACGGTTACTGCCCTAGTTGTAATTCTACAATGGAAGCAGACTTAGACTTCTGTGCAAATTGTGGAAATTATCAAAAATAATTATTCTTCTTCCCAAATCGAAATTATTTCTTGGATTGCAGGGTCATCTTCTTCAACCAAGTATAGATACTCTGGAGGCATTTCTTCACACAAGAAAACTGTCTTTCCTGCTCTCCAGATAGTATGGCCATCTGCTACAGCCCTTGATGTGTCAATTTCAATGATTGCAGGTCTATCGATTCTAACATGTCCAGCTTCCATAGCCTTTCCAATTGTCTTTGATAGGTGAACATGGTTTCTGTCTCCAGCAGATAGGCCGAGTTCTAAATGTGTGGCGGACATATCTGGCTCACATGGCCAATACAGTGCCTCAGGAATATCATCCGTTGGTAAATCGAGTTCTAATTCAATAGAATGCCCGTAGGTAGCTCTAATCATTTCACCCTCGACTTGGTATCTTCCCTTTTCATCAGAGTCGGCAATAGCTTGGAAATGCCAACTCCTTATCCAATGATAATATCTTCTTTGATTTTGAATAGCGTCGGACAATTCTCTTGTGTTGACCCATCCGTTCAAATCCATTTCAACACCGAATTTTTCAGGTGCATGTCTCAAAACGAGAGCAAGTATTTTGCCTATGCTATTTGATTCCTTATCCGACATAATGAATTTTCCTTCAGCATTACAAGTAGGGCAGTTAGACCCTCTAAAATGTCCGTGTGTTCTGCATTGTCTTAACATGATAACGCACCTGCGACATGGGACATGTTGTTGAACCTTATGCACCGAGAGTTAGTTGAACTGTTAACTGCTGGGGTGGTCATGGTCGAAGTCGCAATAATCGGTGCAGGCCAAACAAAATACGGCAACCACGAGAAAGGTTTGAAAGGAATGTGGGCTGAATCTGCAAAAAATGCATTTGATTCGGTGGACCATAATTTTGAACCAAAATTAATTGATGAAGCCTTCATAGGTTCTACGGCATTTGGTGGTGGCCAATTAGGAAATACAGCTGCAATCTTGACTGAGCACTCCGGGATGGATAACGTTTCAGTAAGGAGAGTGGAAAACGCATGTGCATCTTCTGGATTCGCACTCAGGGATGCTTGGATGGCTATCAAAAGTGGACAAGCAGATATTGTAGTTGCTGGTGGAATCGAGAAAATGAATGACTTATCAGCAGAAAGAAAGCGATTCTGGTTGGGAGTTAGTGGCGACACTGAATGGGAAAGATTAGCAGGTCTAACATTTCCTGGGACTTATGCCTTAATGGCAAGAAGACACTTTCATGAATATGGGTCAAAACATGATGATTTGGTCAACATTTCTGTGAAAAACCACACCCATGGTTTTCTAAATATGCACGCTCATCTGCGTAAGGAAATCAGCTTCGAGAAAGCTAAATCAGGTTTCATGGTAGCAGACCCACTTACACTATATGATTGCTGTCCAACCTCTGACGGTGCATCAACAGTCATTTTGGCTGCCGACCATGTAGTAAAAAGATTCACAGATACACCAATCTGGGTAAAAGGTTCTGGAGCAGCAAGTGATAATCTTGCGTTACATGACCGCCCATCAATTACAGAATTAATCGCCACAAAAAAAGCTTCCAAAAAAGCATATGAATTAGCAGGTTTAACACCTAAAAATATCGATATAGCTGAGGTTCATGATTGCTTTACAATTGCGGAATTACTCGCCACAGAGGATTTAGGATTCTGTGATAAAGGTCAAGGTGGGTTATTCGCTAGAGAAAACAGAGGATTACGTAACAATGGCGAAGTAGCAATAAATCCTAGCGGTGGACTAAAATCAAAAGGACATCCATTAGGCGCAACAGGAACTGGACAGGCTGTAGAGGTGTTCAAACAACTAAGAGGAGAGGTTGAACAAGGAAGGCAGGTTATCGATGCAGAAATTGCATTGACTCACAATGTTGGAGGATCAGGAGCAACCTGTGCAGTCCATATATTCGGGAGGGAAAAGAATGTCAAATAATCCCGTTTATTTTGAGGGTTATCTTGTCTGTACCCACGACGAAGGAATAATTGCCAAAAGTCGATTTAAAGCAAACCATACTCACGTTTTTGGACCGGATAGTGACTATACAACTTTGGCAATTAGTGCAATCAATTTCATGAGAAAAACTCTAGATGTCACCAATTTTATTGTCGATGATAACATCCAAATTGAGGTCTTGCAAGCATGTGGTTACTTACATGATGAAAATTCTATTTGGGCTATATTATGCTCACCAAATTCTGCTGAATTGTGTATTACAAAAAAGGATAAATTAAATTCTGAAATTGAGGGTGAGGAAACAAACCTGACTTTTGTTAAAGAAATAGAAAATGCTTGGATTAAGGAAGGAAATTCAATCAGTCAAGGAGCATATATATCAGACCAATCATACAATTTATCGATATCTGGAAGAATGAATTTACAAGGGCAAAAAGTTGATGATAACTACGTTTGGCCAGCAAGAGAGTATCCTAATTACGGCCCAGACATTGTTGATTCTAATTTGTCCAAGTCGGGAACTATCCTATCATGGACCAGCCTCGCTCCGGGAGGGGCTCCATCAGAATTTTCTATCAGGGCCCCTATTTTAGGAGGTATATCTACGGTTTTTGTGAAATTAAAAGATGGCCCGAACGGAGTTTTCTTAATGGCTGATGATGACTCCTCTTCATTAGAAATTGGGTTAACCGTTGACTTAGTCGTTAGGAAAATATACGCACAAGAAGGTTCGGTAAGATATGGTCTGAAAGCTATTATATCCAAATTACAGGCATAGCCTTCAAAAGCCTCAACACTTGTCCACCAATATGGCGGAATGGGGGTTCAGGAAGGGAAGGCGCGAGGCTGCTGATAATCTAACCTATAACGAGGAGGGAGATTGCCCGAGATGTGGTGGCGAAAAGCAACCATCAACCATTGCTGGATATCTCTCTTGTGTTCGTTGTCAGTATGAATGGAGTGATCCAAATCACGTTGCGGTGAAGAAAGGGCCCCCTGCAAATTATCGACGAGATGCGGAACTTATTGAGGAATTTAAGAAAGAAATGACTGGAGGGGAATTGTCAAATGTTTTAGGTATCGATAAAGGCCTCTCAAATGCGCAGCAGGCATCCCTAAAACGATTAGAGGATAAATGGATGACTGGGATGAGTGGCCATTTCAATGCGGCAGCGGAAGAGCGGAAACCGCTGATGATCTCATTTGACGATGATGACAATTTGGTGGATACAACAATAGGTAGTATCAGCATTGTAGCCAACGGCTTTGACGGAGGGGAAGAAATAAGACTGGAATACCCAGGGTTAGGTACGGAATTTTACATCTACGACGAAGCTTCAGAAACGGGTTGGAGAAAGGGTAGGAGTGCGGAGGATACTGCTCGATCAATTACTATGGTAATCAATAAGTTCTCAAACCTCGTTTATGCAAATCAAGATGGTTCTACGATTCTATTGGAGTTACGAGACCAAAATCTAAACCCTGATTCGCTTGTCATTTTCATAGATGACCCTGGAGGCACAGATATAATCGCAGAAAAATCTGGAGTCTCGATGGATCCTAGAGATATTACGATGATCGAAGATTATCGTACTGTTGTAGAAATCTGTCTCGCTGATGGAATTATTTCACCATCTGAAGACCAAATGTTATGGGCGATGAGGCAACAATTAGGAATCGATGATTTTGTTCACGTTCAAATTGTACAACAGATTTTTGGAGATCATGCATTGAAAGAATGCACAGGATGTGGCCAAATGGCAGAACTATATCCTGACTATGCCGCATGGTATTGTAGCAAATGCGAAGATTGGTGCTGAGTCACTTTCTATAGAATTTTTTAACTTAGATATAATAATATCACTTTAGGTATTATTGATAAGGTAATAGGAGTTGGGATTGATAGGCGAGTCAAATGGCTAAAGACGTACTTTACATTGGAATAGACCTTGGAACTTTCAGATCTGTAATGGTCTCAAGTGACAATCATGAAGAAGAAGAATTAACAGTAATCGGCACACCAAAGGACCCAATAGCAAGAAATTTCTTGAAAAGAGATGTCCTTTTTGGTAACGAGGCTTTGAAGAATAGGCTTGCATTAAATCTGTTCAGACCTCTTGAACTGGGAGTCATCAAGGACACGCCCGAAGATCGGGAATTTATTGCACATTTCATCACCCATTTAATCGGTCTTTCAGACCCTGAAGACTATGACAGAGTTGTCGCCGTCATTGGTGCACCTGCTGAAGCAAGTCACGTTGACAAGACCTCAATCTTCGATGCAGCCGCTGGCTCAGTAAACGCTGCAATGATTATTTCAGAACCATTCGCTGTTGCATACGCACTCGACATGATTACTCACACATTAGTAATCGACATTGGAGCAGGTACCACTGACCTATGTCGGGTTTACGGCACAATACCAGGACCTGGTGATCAAATGCACACAGGATACGCAGGGGACTATGTAGATAACCAAATCATTGTCGAGGTTCAAAAGAAATACAACGGTGCACAAATCACTAAGGACATGGCAAGAAGATGGAAGGAACAGTACTCCTTCGTGTCAACCTCCACACCTGATGAGCCAATTATGGTTGACTTCTCTATTGAAGGTAAAGCAATGACTCTTGACATTACAGATTGTATTCAAAGAGCATGTGAATCAATCGTAGACCCAATTGTTGAAAATGTAAAAGCACTAATTGCAGGTTCAAATCCTGAGTTCCATGATGAATTCAGAAAGAACATGGTACTTGCTGGTGGTGGATCTGGAATTAGAGGACTTGGAGCTCTAATTGAGAGAAGACTTTCAGACATGGGCGATGTCAATGTCCACGTCGTTGATGACCCAGTAAGATTGGGAGCAATGGGCGGTCTAAGACTAGCTATGGAAGTCCCTGAAGACATGTGGAAGAATCTAACTTTAGCATCACGCTAATCTTATTCTTCTTCACCTACTGGATTAAGAACCAATGGATTCTCGCATTCTGGACATTTATCATTAGGCGATAGTAACATTGGATTTACAGCCAACACGGCTAAACATGTTGGACAGGCTGCTAGTATTTCGTTTTCTGGCAGTTGTACATTGTCATTGAAGATGTTACCGTTATAACCCAATCGATAAACTGGGTGAAAATGAATTCTGATAAATCTTATTCCAGAAATGGTTGCCCAACCAATCAAGATAGCAATTAGTATTGAACCCCCCAAACCAGCAAGAATCCAGTAAACATTCAAAAACAAAATTATTGCAAACATCAATGATACAAAAGAAATCAAAAGTGGTGCAAACCAATATGCCCAGTCCGCTTTTGATTTGTAACTAGACCAAACAATTAGACCTAATATTGTTGGAACAGCAGCAATTGCGGGACCTAATAGTGAGTTAACCATGATGAAAATCACTATCGAATCGACTATCAGCACGGTACAGGTTCTTCCATGCAAAGCGTCAATTGGACTCGCAGTGGTTGGTCTTGAACCTGCCAAAACAAGTTCATCTGCGTGGGCCATGTGCTCACCCATGAAGATTATCCAATTGAAATAACCGGCGAAGGCGTATTGAATATGTTATTTCTAGGCGTATCATGCGTGACACAGATGTTGAGTCCAAAGGCGACTCACTTAGTGGAATGCATGTACTTCTGGGAGTAACTGGTGGGATTGCGGCTGTGGACACAGTTCGCTTAACAAGAGAATTAAGACGCCATGGAGCAGAGGTAACTGTAATAATGACAAAATCATCACAGAGAATAATCACTCCTTTAGCTGTTAGATGGGGTTCTCAAGGGCAAGTAATTACTGAATGGGATGGCGATTTATCATCACTCGAGAATTTTGATGCAGTATTGGTAACACCTGCGACAAAGAATATCATGGCTTCATTTTCTCACGGCATGATGAATGGTCCGCTATTAATGGCATTATCTGCAGCAAGAGGAAAAAAAATTCCGATTATGTTCGTTCCATCAATGCATAAAGATCTAGCAAACGATGTTGTTACAAAGGAAATTGAAAAGGAATGTAGGTTATATGGTTCTGAAGTTTATTGGGGACCCAATGACGAAGGCAAAATGAAAACACCTCACCATGAAACAATTGTCGCTAAATTTGCTAATCATGTAAATCAAAACAACACATCTGTAGTCGTCACCCTAGGCGCTACTAAAAGTGCCATAGATGATGTTAGATTTATCCAGAACACGTCAAGTGGAAGAACCGGTTTAACAATCGCTGATTACTTATTTCGAAAAGGAATGGATGTTACATGTGTTTGTGGCGTCACAAGTGTAAATATTCCTGAATATCTTCCGTTAGTAATAAAATCTGAGGAACCTGATGAAATGCTTGAGGAACTCAAAGCTATCTCAAAAGATAATATCGACGTTTGGATACATTCTGCCGCAGTTTTAGATTATCTAGTAAAAGAATCAATAGAGGGTAAAATAGCATCACTCCAAGGTGAAATAAACGTTCCATTAACCGAAGGTGCAAAGCACATTTTGGAATTAAAGGAAAATTGCAAGGGTTCTATCCGAATTGGATTCAAGTTGGAGAGTGGAATTAAACAGAAAGACTTGATTCATAGGTCATTAGCCCAAATAGAAAAGTCTGGGATGACTGCTACAATTGCCAATAGACTGGAAGATATTGGTAATCCTGAAAAACCAAGGGGTTGGTTGGTTGACAAAACCGGAGCTCACTACAAATTAGATTCAGAAATTCAAATTTGTGAAGCAATATTTTCAGTCATTAGTAATAACAGGTGATGGAATGCGTAGATTCGTCATTGTCGGAACAAGGGCAATGTCAAAGGGCAAACTACCTATCAATGACTTAGCGGGTGGCGCAGGAAGAATGGATGTTCTAATCCGCGCATTAATGGCTTCAATCCTAACTAGCCACGGATTGAGGGAAGATGTTGAGTTTACCATGATTTTATGTGGAGGGCCAGGCCCTACAAGAAGATTGAAATTTGTTTCAAACGAACTTCGAGGTATTCACGCAGAGGAACGTTCAATCGCTGGTAAAATTTCTTCCGTACTCAATACTCCATTACCACCAAGAGGCCATTATATCGAAAGGTCGCCAGGAATTTATGACGGTGGGGGTGATTTAGAAATGACTGTTAAAGAATGGAATTGTCCGGTTATCCGTTTAGATGCCAATGCAGATTCGTTATACAGTGGTCAAATTCCAGGTAACTTCATTGTTGATGATATTGGATTTATCCTTGGTGACGATAAACCTCTAGATTGCAATTTAGGTACGCCTAAAAGTCTTGGTTCAAATTGGTTACAGGGTAATGCTTGCATAAGCATAATTCATTTTTTGTTAGATGAAGGAATACAAATCAACGTAAATTAGGTCGATAATATCAATTAAATTGTTTGACTAACACGTCAGCATATGCGGGAGAAGTATGCCTTTCCCTCGCACACAAAGCGAGCGGGATTCGCAGTAATTCTTTCAATATTTTTTTTGCTACCCGGTTGTATATCAAGCGATACAGAATCAGTTTCTGAGACAATTAATGACGGCCCGATTATTTTAGAGGTATGGCATACCTTTGCAGCGGAGAGTAAAGAAGAACAAGTATTCACAAATGCGATAAAAACATTTGAAGAAAACAACCCAAACATTACCGTAGAAATTACAATGATTCCATTCGGTAATGCAGACCAATTATTTATGACTGCAGCACAAGGTGGTCAGGCACCTGATTTGATGAGGTTATCATCCGACCAACTCGGTGCGATAGGAGAGGTTCGAGTCGACGGTTTTCCGCTTCTTGAGGACCTAAGACCCCATCTTACACCTGTACAAAGGAACCAGTTTGATGATCGAGCCTTACAAGCTATGAGGTATGGTGATGACTTATTTGGGATACCTGCAAGTCAGGATTGCTTATCATTAATCTATAATAAGGCAATATTTGATTCGCAAGGTATTGATTATCCAACAGAAACATGGGACGAAAACGACTTATTAGAGGCCGCAAAAGAACTCACCTACCAAGATGTCAATGGCTTAGCTTTACCAATAAAATCCGCTTACTGGTGGTTTGGTTTTCAAGGAGGTTTCGGTGGAGATTTATTCGATTCACAGGGTAACCCAACTCTAAACTCTAATGGGTCAAGTGAGTCTATGACGTGGATGTTAGATTTGGAATTAGAGCACGATGTTGTCGCTACTGGAACACAAATTGAAGGTATGAAAAACCAGTTTATCGAATCAAAAGCTGCTATGATAATTGACGGACCTTGGAATTGGGCGACATACGAAGCAAGCAGGTTGAACATAGGGCAAACCACATTACCTCTTATTGAATCAACTGGAGAAAAGATGTCCCCTCTTGTAACTTACAAAGGATGGTCTGTGAGTAAGCAAAGTAACCAGAAAATTGCTTCTGTAGAATTAGCTCTATGGCTATCGTCCGCAGAAGTGCAAAAGGAATTTGCACTCGAGACATATACAATGCCAACGCATAGTCAACTTGAGGGCGATAATGAAATCAATAATGACGTAGTAATTTCAGGTTTTTTGAATCAGACAAAATTTGGCACACCTGCACCAACTACTAGAGCCATGTCTCTCGTATATGGGCCCCTATCAACTGCATTTGAGCAGGCATATTCTGGAATTTCATCTACACAGGAAGCGTTAGATGGTGCAAATGAAGAATTGATTTCACAGATAGAAGGACTACAAAGGGCTGAACCAGTTTCCCAAAATGAAGGTTATCGAACAATTTTTGTCGATATTGATACAAATAATGCAAGTAATTACACAATTTTTGTCGACAGTAAATTACATACGGTGATAAAAATAGATAGTAGCCTAACTGGGAAAATTAAAAATTACGACACGTGCTTATCGAATGGAACAGAATTATACGATAATGAAGGCTACAAATTACTTCCATCTAATGCATCGAATTTTTCATGCGGTTTGACTGGGATGATTCCGAATTATTTACACGATATCGAGGTTTTCGCTGACGGGGTTCTAATTTTTAGCAAGGTCGATTCGACATCTGTTGAAGACCAACGACCAATCTCTGGTGATACTTCTGCAATTTTGTTTGCAATCGGAGCAATCACTCTTTCACTAATCGCATTGCTTAGTTATGGCAAGTATAGGGATAAAAAAATGAATCGTACAAAGTCTAAATTAGCCCATTTCTACATTGCACCTGCGCTACTTTCTCTTGCAATATTGACATTTTACCCGGTCCTTTACGGATTTTGGCTCGCCTTCACAGATGCGGATCAAACTCACCTTGGAGAGCAATCATTCATAGGACTGCAAAATTTCTGGGAAGTATTTACAGCATCTGGATTTATTCGAGTCACTCTCTTCACAATAGTATGGACAATTGTAAATGTTACCGCTCACATTGGAATCGGTTTGTTCTTAGCACTTATACTGCAGAATAAAAATATCAAGGGAAAAATTGCATATCGAACTATATTATTACTTCCATGGGCAGTACCATCTTATATTTCTGTTCTAATATGGAGAGGAATGTTCCAACCTGACGGATTAGTGAATGATATATTAGGGACAAATATCGATTTCCTTTCTGACCCAAATTTGGCACAGATAGTTGTAATTCTAGTTAACATATGGCTTGGTGTACCATTCATGATGATGTCGATAAGTGGTGCTTTACAAGCCCTGCCAAAAGATATGTACGAAGCTGCAGAAATCGATGGTGTCACAGGCTGGGATTCATTCAAATTTTTAACACTGCCAAATCTAAAAAGCGCATTAGTACCTTTATCACTATTAGGATTCATTTGGACTTTTAACATGTTCAACGTTATTTATTTGATGACAGATGGTGGTCCAAATTTATACTTTGGAGAGCCAGGGCAGACTGATATTTTGATTACTTACGTGTATGATGTAGCTTTCAGAGATGGTGCTTATGGTATTGCGGCAGCCTGGTCGGTCATCATATTCATGATGTTGATGGCATTTTCATGGTATTACATGAAACAAACTGATGCTACGGAGGCAGCTGTATGATTAATTCTAACGAAATGAAGGATTGGTACATACCTGTTGAAATTAGTACCCTAAAAAAATGGATTTTTGTATCCTGTGTAGTAAATACGTTGTTACTTACATTCGAATTGCTCAGAAACGATATGACAATAATTATGGCTAGCATTCTTGCTACTATTTCACTTGTCACATTGTACTATTATTTGCCAGCAGTAAACCAATCTAAACAAAGGGACATTTCTCTCGGTTTAAGTGCGATTATTTTTGGAATAGGAATATACAAGTTAATCTCAATACCATTTACGCTGTTCAACATTTGGCTATCCGCTTGGATTATTGTCCCTTCATTAATTTCATTGCAGTGGCTATCTAGTCGGCCAGTAACGGTTTGGACTTCACAAGATCTATCTAGAAAAGCAGTAGAATATGGATTGGAAAGGAATTTCAATCTCGAAAAGAAATATTCTATTTATTCAAACCATGTTACACTCCTGCATTTTGTCTTTTTGACGATTCTACCTTTGATTTGGATTATTGATATTGCATTCTCATCAGGTAATGCATTAGGAGGACAACTAGGAGACTCATTTACAACAGACCATTTCGAGAAGATTCTGACTGGGGATTCATTCTGGGTCTGGCTTACAAATTCACTTATTGTAAGCATCGGAACATGCATACTAGGCCTCACAATTGCTATTCCAGCAGGTTATGCATTTAGTAGATTCAAGTTTTCAGGGAGGGACGTTTCGATGTTTGCATTTTTGTTGGTCCAAATGTTCCCAGGAATTATCATCCTGGTTCCTTACTTTTTAGTAATGAAATCTTTGGGTTTGCTCAATACACATCTAGGGTTGATTTTGGCATACTGTGTAACCGCTTTGCCTTTGTGTGTATGGATGCTAAAAGGTTTCTTCGACACCATCCCTAGAGAACTTGAAGAAGCAGCTGCACTCGATGGTTGTAATCAATTCCAAATTTTCACAAAGGTCGTTCTACCACTCTCGATGCCAGCTGTTGCTGTGACTGGGCTGTTCAGTTTCCTAGCAGCGTGGAACGAATTTTTGCTTGCATTAACTTTCAACACATCGAATGATATGTACACCTTGCCAGTAGGCCTCGCTTCGATGATATCCTCTACTGGTCAAGCTTGGGGTGATTTCGCAGCAGCAAGCATTTTGGTGAGTTTACCAGTTGCGTTATTATTTTTGATATTCCAGAAATTTTTGATTGAAGGTTTATCTGCAGGTGGAGTAAAAGGTTGATAATATGGTTGAAGTAGAATTTACTGGCGTAAAAAAGCAATATGACGATGGATTTGTCGCTGTTGAAGACTTAAATCTGAAAGTGGAAGATGGCGAATTCCTAGTTTTATTAGGTCCATCTGGGTGTGGAAAATCAACAACTCTCAGAATGCTTGCGGGATTGGAAGATATTTCTGAAGGGAAAATAAAGATTGGAGGTATGAAAGTAAACCATCTTCCACCTATGGCGAGAAACTTGGGAATGGTTTTCCAATCTTATGCACTTTATCCACACATGAGTATAATGGAAAATCTATCCTTTGGCTTAAAAATGGCTAAGGGCGAAGCGAGGATTCCTGACGAGGACATAAAGGAAAGAGTACATGAAATTTCTAAACTACTAGAATTAGCTGACCACTTGGAAAAGAAACCTAAGGAACTTAGCGGTGGCCAAAGGCAAAGAGTAGCCCTTGGTAGAGCTTTAGTCAGAAGACCCAAAGTTCTCCTAATGGATGAACCACTATCAAATTTAGACGCAGAACTACGACACAACATGAGGAAGGAGATTAAAAGACTACACAATGAACTTGGCACAACCACAATTTACGTCACACACGATCAAATAGAAGCGATGACCTTAGCAGATAGAATAGCGATATTAGACAAAGGTATTCTGCAACAACATTGTGCTCCTCTTGATGCTTACAATAATCCCGCAAATGAATTTGTGAAGGATTTTTTGTGCAAACACATCGATGATTTAATAGAAACTGCTAATTCATTATTCAAAAAGTAATAAACTGAGGTGGAAAAATGCGAATACAGATTTTTCTGATTGGATTGTTGGTATTTTCGTATATTCCTTTAACTGCAAATGTCACAACAGCATCCACACATGAGCACAACAACTATCATTCTATAGAATATGTTGGAATTGCAAACCAAGTTCAAATTATTGGAGAATGGGACTGGTCTCAACCGATAGATTTGCTCCAAGAAAATGGAGTTTGGACTGTAAATCTTGATTTAGAAGAGGGATTATATTGTTACAAATTTATTGTTAATAGCGAATATATTTTTGACCCTGCTAACCCTGAAAGAGTTTTCTGTGACGGAATAGAAAACTCATTGCTTAGAGTGAAAGACAACCTTCGACCTAGTTTTAGCGCTGAATTAGTGGGTGATTCCTTGATAGTATACTACCATCCAGGTGTATCAGGGGCCGGTTTAGTTGAAACGCCCCAAGCTTTGCAAGGGGCGCTATGGGATGATTCAAACCTACTATGGGATTACAATCTTTCAGACTTGGATGAAGGAAAACATAGTCTACTTATCGAGGGAGTTGATGATGATGGAAACATTGCTTACGACCTATTAGTACCGTTTTGGACAGGTGAACATTCAGAATTCATTTGGGATGATGCACTGATCTACATGATAATGACTGATAGATTCGTAAATGGAAATACATCCAATGATGGCCCATCAACTGACGCCGCACAGGGTGCGGACTGGCAAGGAGGGGATTTTGCTGGAGTCACCGAAATGATAAATTCTGGATATTTTGCTGACATTGGAGTTAATGCGTTGTGGCTCACCCCGTTCAATGAAGCAGCGACAAGTACGGGAAAAGCATCTGATGAGGTTCATGATGTTTCATCATTTCATGGTTATTGGCCTAAATCAGCACGGGATATTGAGCCACGTCTTGGAACAGAGGATGAACTTATTCAACTCGTAGAAACCGCACACGACAACGGAATTCGAGTGATGATGGATTTTGTTGTAAATCACGTCCACCAGGAACATGATTACTTTATTGAAAATCCAGATTGGTTCAATTCAGGATGCATCTGTGGAACAAATGCTTGTGATTGGACAGAATTTCGCCTCGAATGTCAATTTACATCTTACATGCCGGACGTAAATTGGAAGAACCGAAATGCCTCAGAGCAATTCATTTCTGATGCACTTTGGTGGATTGAAACATTCAACCTTGATGGTGCGAGAATAGATGCTGTAAAGCATGTCGATGACCTTGCAATCAGAAACCTGGTAGCACAAATCAATAAAAGATTTGAGACGGTTGGTACTGATTATTACCTCAAGGGAGAAACTGCAATGGGATGGTCAGGTCATTCGTTAGAACTGAATCAGGACCAATATGGCACCATAAATTCCTACATGGGTGATGATGGTTTAGATGGTCAAGCAGATTTTGTTTTGTATCATGCTGTCGTTGACAATGTATTTGTCAACGGAGTAGAGGATTACCAACATCTAGACTATTGGACAAATCGAAGTCAGGATCAATACACTCCTGGTGCAATAATGGTACCATATGTAGGGAGCCACGATGTCCCAAGAATAACAAGCAGGGCTGATTCTGGAACTTTCGATGCCTATAACCAGTGGCCTGAAGATGGTCTTCCAGGACAACCGGGTGGTTCAGACTCCTATAATGCAACTCTTCAAGCATATGGTTGGCTGTTAACCACTCCTGGGGCTCCGTTATTGTATTATGGAGATGAGTATGGCGAGTTTGGTGGTGCTGACCCAGATAATAGGCACATGTATAGAAACAGTAGTCAATGGAGTTCTTTAGAATCAGAATTGTTTGAAAAAATTAGCGCAATAGGGAAAATCCGACAGGATTCCTCTGCCTTGAAGCGTGGGGTTTATTCTACAATTTATTCTGAGTCTGATAGTTTGGTATACTCTATGAAATCTGATTTTGAGGAAATGTATGTTGTCCTAAATCGTGGCGATTCTTGGGTATTTGATGGAGTACAAGATAGCGATATCGTTCATTTTGGTTCATCAGAGATTATATCAAATTCAATTATTGTCCCAAAAAATTCAGTTCTTATTATCGAAAAAATATATTCAAATGATAGTAATGAATCATTCTTTGGATGCACCGATATTCTCGCTACAAATTACAACGAAAGTGCAAACGAGGACGACGACTCTTGTGTATATGAAGAAGTGGTAGAAACAAATAATACGACAGAAGAAAACAATTCCCAAGAAAAAATTGGTTGCATGGAAAAGGTAGCATTGAATTATGATCCACAAGCCACAGAAAACGATCAGAGTTGTGAATATAAAACTGATTCAGAGGATGAACTGAAATCAATAAGTGATAGTAATGTTGGAATCATAATTAGAACTGTATTACTAGTTGGAGTGGTGATTGCTGGAATTGCCCTCTATTCAATGAGAAAAGAAAATTTCAAATGAATTTATTATAAAATTCAAGATAATCTTGAATCATTCGATTCCCGGTGAAATTCGACGACGCTACTATACTACTTTTCATGATGTTAGCCCAGTTATCTATACTTGATTCCCAAACAGGTAAAACTTCATTTTCGATCACGTTGTATAGATTATTTGCATCTCTGATGTCGTTTCTATCGTCTTCTGCTGAACCAATCGCCCAACCATTTTTTCCATGAATACATGCTTCAGGCCACCAGCCATCTAAGATTGAACAATTTGGTACGCCATTCATTGCTGCTTTCATGCCTGATGTACCAGACGCCTCCATCGGCCTTATTGGATTGTTTAACCAGATATCAACTCCACTTGTCATATCTAATCCAATTTGCATGTCATAGTCTTCTAAGAACGCTACTGGTATTGAAGATTCAATATTTGATGCAGACTCGAAGATACTTCTAATCAAATCTTTACCACCATTGTCCCTTGGATGAGCTTTTCCTGAAAATACGAATTGTATTTTATCTGCTCCGATATTAGTCAACCTCTCTAGATCATGAAAAACCAAATTTGCTCTTTTGTAAGTTGCAAATCTTCTAGCGAAACCAATCGTTAATCGATCTTTGAACAATTCAACGCCTGTATCATTTTTTACTCTATTTCTAAGCAGTTCTCTCGCCTGTTCTCTGTATTTTACTAATTCATGATTGGGCAAATTATTTGCATTTTGTAAAAGGTTCGGGTTTTCCTTCCAACCAGGAATGAATTTATCGAACAGTGTCGACATACTATCTGATGTCCATGTCATGTGATGTACGCCATTTGTTATTGGCGTGATTACTCTATTTGCAAACATAGTTGAAGCAACCTCTGCATTTAGTTTAGAAACAGCATTTACTGATGTACAAAGACCTACGGCTAAGTGCGACATGGAACATCGATTTCCATTCTCAGAATCGCCAGCAATTTTTACTAATTCAATGGCGTCTTGTGGTAATTTGTCACCAATAATATGCCGCACTAAGTCCCAATCAAACCTATCATGTCCGGCTGGAACTGGAGTGTGTGTTGTAAATAGTGTATGATCGCTGAGATATTGGCGAGTCCAACCTTTTTCTAGTAATTCCAACAAGGCAAAAGTACAGTGTCCTTCATTTAGATGGATTCCAGATAGCACTTCATCGATGAAGTCAAATAATTTTACTCCTCCAACACCGAGAATATATTCTTGACGAATTCTAGTATTATCATCTCCCCCGTACAATCTTCCGCTAAGGGAACAGTGTTCAGGAGTGTTATCTTCATGGAACGTGTCCAAAAAATACACAGGTACGACATGACCTGAAATTCCTTCAATTTCAACCTTCCAAACGGATATTTTGATTTGAGTATTATCCAAATTGAGGCTAAACTCTATACTGGTTTTTGTCATATGTTGATTTGGGTCAAGATTTGGAAATGTCTCAGTTTGGTTACCGAGATTATCCAATTGTTGCGTACCATAACCCTCTCTGTACAGCAAAGTAACTCCAACGAGTGGAATTCCAGCATCGGCAGCGGATTTCACATGGTCACCAGCCAATACACCCAATCCCCCAGAGTAGGTTTTCAAATCCGACCAAAGACCAATCTCTGCCGTAAAATAGCCTATCTTCCCCATGTATCGCTCCGAGTTTAATTTAGGTTATCATTAATGCGGACAGATAATCAAATCAATTGGTCCCAAGCAAATTTCCAATTCCAATTTCCTGTTGGCACTCCAGGGGTATTCATCCTTGATTTTGAATCCAGATTTAGCATATCTTGCATTGGAATAACTATCAAATTGGAACGACTAGATTGCGCAATTCGAATCATAGTTTGATTGATCGTTTCGCCTTTTAGTTTTAATTTATTGACATTTTCAATGATTTCTGAGGTTGCATCATTCCACCAACCAATTGTTGTATCGTTATCATGAGTAGCGATGTAACAAATTTGGTCTTCTTGGACATTTTTTGGGTTATTTGGATTTTTGGACAAGTCCCCTTCAAACCCAAAGTGCAAAACAACCATGCCACGTAACTCATTCCTTTTTCTGAGATCTACAACCTCTTGGGGAATGATTCCTAAATCTTCAACGATTATTTTTTCATTTGAGCCAGCAACTTCTATAATTTGTTTCAACAAATCATCCTTTGGGCCATCCTGCCAATGACCATTTCTCGCATCTTCATCTTCAACAGGAACTGCCCAATTTGAATGAATTGCTCTGAAGTGGTCAATCCTAATCATATCAAATAATCTTAGACTACGCTCAATACGCTCTCTCCACCAACGCCACCCATCCTCCTCATGAGCCTTCCAATCGTAAAGTACGGTTCCCCATTTTTGTCCAAATTCACTAAAATAATCAGGTGGCACTCCCGAAACATATTTTGGCATACCATTTTTGTCAAGCTGGAATAAATCTCGATTTGCCCAAACATCTGCAGAATCGTGTGCAACAAAAATAGGTAAATCTCCGAATAGTTCGATGTCTGAATCATAGGCGAGATTTTTCAATTTATTCCATGAATTTTGGAACATTTTTTGTTCTCGTATGTATCGAAGGGACTTTTGCTCCCATTTTTTTAATTCATTGGCATCCCTATCTCGTAATTTTTCTGGCCATTTATACCACGGTAAGCCGTTTTGACCATCTTTAATTGCGCAGTATAATGCCCAATCTTTTATCCAATAATCTTCTGATACTAACTCTTCTTCTTCATTTGAAAATGTAATCTCACCCCAGCCAGCAAAGGCCGAGGTAGAAGAATATGGTGACGAATATTGGTCTGGAGGGTTGATGGGTAGCATTTGCCAAATGCTGAAATTATTCTTTCTCATCCAATCTAGGAATTTTTTGCACCCCTCTAAACTGAAATCGGGTAACGATGTTACATGGCATAGCACACAATTCCTCTTTGCCATGGGTGAAAAATTATGGAGAAAGTCTTTGAATTTATCAGTATTGAGTTACAACATGAAGGGAAAGTCTTTGTTAATTTGCGCTATTTTTTTGTGTTCTTTATTTACACAGATTGCTTCCGCTGTAACGCCTAATGACATCAATGTTGATGGTTCCCTGAATGAATGGCAAGCAGATACTTTGATGGAAACTGATTCTAATGATGTGAAGTTCCATCTGAACTGGAATGAGACACATCTTTTCATTGCTTGGGATGGAACTGACTGGAGTTCAACAACCGAAGGTGCCGACCTCTTTGTATACTTCAACACTAGCGAAGGTGGTTCCATTTTGTCCAAGAATTGGGGCTTCGCTCATACACTTCCATTTGCAGCAGACCACGGATTTGTTCTCGAAGATGATTCATACTATCAGCACATTATGTATGATGGTTCAACATGGACAGACCAGAACTCAAACATTGAAATTTACACAGGATGGAGTGATAACAAAGTAACAGAGATAGCAATTTCATTTGCGGATTTGGGTAATCCGCAAAGTTTCCAGATTCTGGCATACGCCCAATGGCAAGATGCTGGTAATGTTTGGACTTCTTTCCCATCTCAAAATGCCGCCAACAGTAATGGCGCCGAAACATTCTCTCACGTATGGCATATCGACAACATCAACAACATCACATCCCCAAACCTGTCGCCAATAATTCAGCCAGCAACTGAAGGTAAGGTTTCAGATGCACTTAATCTTGCTATTGTTTTTCACCAACATCAGCCGTATTACAAAAATAAGTTAACCGGCATGTATGAAATGCCGTGGGTCAGAGTTCATGCAATGACTGAATACGTTGATTCACCTGGGATATTAGCAGATACAAATACCAAGGTCACATACAACCTAGTTCCATCATTTATCGAACAATTAGTTGATTATCATGAAGAAGAAACTCTCGATGTACACACCGATATTGCAAAGCGCTCATGGGCTACTGGAGGATATCCAAACGCTACTGATTTGGAACTCCATACAATGCAATTTCAATCCTTTTGGAATAGTGGATGGATATACAATGTATCACAAAACGATGATAAGTTAGGGTGGCTGTATCCCTCAAGTTCAAAATACAAAGAATTGTATGACGCAACCCTACATAATCTGAAGCCTGCAACAATCATGGATGATGATTTGTTACCACCTCAGGATTTTCTTGATTTACAGGTTCTATGGTATCTTTACCAATTTTCTCCAGATTATGTTTTAGGTGAATACAATCAAAGTCATAGGGACCAAGGCCTGATCGACCTTTTCATGCAAAATGGGAATTATGAACTTCAGGATCTTGAGTATGTTCTGAATGCACAACATTCTCACATGGGTAATGTTTTACCAATGTATAGCGAGCTTGCTCAAAATGGACAGGTAGAATTGACAACTACTCCGTATTATCATCCAATTATGCCATTACTAATGATGGAAGGTTGGACTATGGAGGATGGAATTCGAGTTAACAAAGAGGCATGGCCCGAAGATGTCCAGATGCATTTGACTACGGGAATGGATTTGTTCGAGCAAGAGCTTGGCTTCAGACCAACGGGAATGTGGCCAAGCGAAGAAGCGGTTTCGCCAGAGATGGTTGAGCCTGTGAGCGATGTTGGGATTCAGTGGATGGTGACCGATGAAGAGATACTGAAAAAATCAACAGACCTTAACGGACAGATGGTTGATGTAGACGACCCCACAAATTTAGCAACCCCTTGGACAGTAACCGGTGCTGAGGGAGGAGAAGTAGCTGTAATATTCAGAGACCGAGTAATTTCAGATAGAATTGCATTCCAATATGGCACAATGACCCCAGAGGCTGCTGTTTCTGATTTCATATCATATCTCGATAATGTACGCCAAGAATTGTTGGACGCAGGAGAAGACCCTTCTGAACATCTACTTACCGTTGCGCTTGACGGTGAAAACTGGATGTTCATGTCTGAATTCCAGTACCAAGATAACGCTAGACCTTTCATGGCAGAATGGTATAGCAGACTATCAACACATCCAACAATCATCACCACAACACCCTCAGAATTCTTGGAGAAGGGAACAGATTTACCAGAAATTGGAACTATAGGTACTGGTTCATGGATTGACGGAACGCTTCGAACATGGGCTGGAGAAGAGGAAGAAAGCTTAGCATGGCAACGATTGGTTGAAGCGAGGCAACAACTGGTTGCATTCGAAGAAGAAAATCCAAACGACCCTGGTCTTGATGCGGCTTGGGAATCCCTCTACATCGCCGAAGGTAGCGATTGGTATTGGTGGTATGGACTTGACCAAGATAGTGGTTATGATGAGAATTGGGACGTCCTTTTCAAAGTACATCTTTCTAACATTTATCGAGCAGTCAACTTAGAATTACCTCCCTACCTACAAGAATTATGGACAAACCCAGCTGTACCAAATCCCTCAGCTAGTGGCATCATTGAGCCAATGATCGATGGCATAGCCCTACCCGGTGAATGGGATGGTGCCGCTAGATATGATGCGCCTGTTTCTGGGGGAGATTTCGACATCGATGAATTCTACATTGGGTATGATGCGACTAACGTATTTTTGCGAGTGGACGCAAAAACGCCTGATGAATTATCCACAAATACTCCTCAAGGAAAGCAGGCGGACCTTGCTATTTACTTCATGCAACCAAATGCAGTTAACTTTAATGAGGCCGAAACAAATTTCAGAACTTACTATGGAAACCAAATCCTCGGTTTCCCAGCCAAATATATGGTAGCCTTTGATTTTGAAAACATAAGAGAAGATGGAAGGGCAAAGTGGAATCTATTCACGGCAAAAGGTAAATCAGGAGACAAAGAACAATGGGTTCTTTCAGGAAGTTCATCATTAGGTGCATGTGCAGCAAGAGATGTCTATGAATTCTCAATACCTTGGTCAGATATTGGACTTGCCCCAAGATATTCGACTCGAGTGAAAGTTGTTTCCTCATGGGCTGAGTCTCTGTCATATGGGGATGGTGAAGACATGGAAATCGCACCACCTGCTCCATCCGAGTTAGTACTTCCTGACTTAGAGGAATGGGTGACATTATTAGAATTACAAGATGCAACCGGCGACGAGAATGGTGATGGTGACTATGTTTACCCGTTGGCGAGTGATTTCGCAACTCCAAATGGTGGAGGTTTATGGGACGCACAATCGCTAACCATCAGACAAAGCGCTTGGAATGCTCAATTCATAATAGAAATGGGAGAAATGACTGACATTTGGAGCTTAAGCAACGGATTTAGCCATCAAATCGTTCAAATTTACGTTGACCACGGTGAAACGACATACGGTAAAACAACAATGCTAGACGGGGCCAATGCAGAAATTGACTCCGAATGGGCTTGGGAAGTAGCAATCAGTGGAACTGGTGAACCTGGTGCTGTAATGGCAGTCCAAGCATCGACTGGCAGTACTTCATCGAAGGGTGTGGAAGTTACTGGAGATGTAGAATCTAAGACAATTACATTTACAGTCAGTAAGGATGTGATAGGAAATGATATTCCGAATTACCGCTACATTGTTGTTATAGGAAGTCAAGATGGGTTTGGAACGGGCAAATGGAGGGATGTAGATGAATCACCTTCCACCTGGACTCTGGGTGGAGGTTCAGATCCATCAGAGGTTGATGGAGTTGATTATGACCCAAATATCATTGATATCATTCTCTCAGAAGATACACAACAATCCATGCTATCATCATACGATGTTGATACTCAGGCTTATGCGATTATCTCAGGCTTTGAGATGCCAAATGTTTCTCAGCAGATATATGGTTTAAAGTTCATCAGCAGCACTTCGAATTCAGCTCTAATCGAGTGGTCGACGACCAAACCGGGATCTGGTGAAATTCGCTGTAGTGAAGTCGATGGAGCGAGCGATCTCGCAGTTATACCATGGCAAAGTGAATCTCTGACCAACACCATCACGATTGCTGGTTTATCGACCGCTAAAGATTATCAGTGCATTGTATCAGTTGGGAATATTACCTCGGAAATACTAGAATTTACAACATCATCCGAAATTGATACGACTCCTCCTGATTTACTTAACCTCAACGCTGAGGTTCTGGAGGACGCAAGAGTAAGAATTACGTGGTATACATCAGAGAGTTCTACTGAACAGGTTTACCTAAATGGAGAGCAGATATACAATGATGAATTTGCTACCAAGAAGAATCACGAATTCATTACGGTAGTATTAGGATTAGGTAATTGGAATGTCGAGGTGAGAAGCTCAGATTCCTCTGGAAATGAAAACTCATCTTCCATTACTTTCACCGTCGATATTGAGGGAGAGAACGCACAAATGCCTTCAAACAACAACAAAAATGATGATGAAGACAAGGCTTCATCACTCAATGATTCTGTTGTTATACAAATAGGAATATTGGTTATTATTTTGGTCTTGTTAATCTCATTAATCCGAGTCAGGAAGAGTGAAGATAGTGAGGATGAATGGTCGGATTAGATCCAAACAGGTAATCCATCTCCGGAATTTTCTAAACACCAAGCAAGTAACTCCGGGTTCGCCTCGAGCGGATGTGTGTGTGGCCAACACGGTAAGCAAGAAACACTTGCAAATCCCTCTTTGTCTGCGTCGACATCTCCTTTGTAGACTTCGTCAGTATCAATTCTTGCAGCACCTAACCTAAATGTTGAGGTTTCTTCCCCGAACGAAATCGCACTACGATACCACCTCATACCGAGTCTAGTAGTTCTAAAACCAGAATTCCAATTGACTGGAACATTCAAATTTAGAAATATCTCACCATTTGCGAAACATGTTCGTAGTGATTTAATTGGGTCCTGATTCCATAATTTTTCACTTTCATTCGGCCAATTAGTTAGGTGTCGCGCAGATACATCGACATGTGGACGGTTTAGATTTGATGGAACATCAGGAATTACTGGTAAAACAGCTTCTATTAACTCTACAGTTGCATCGATAGATACATCCATTCCTTCAGGGTCAAATGATGACCATGATGAGGCAATTGCAGGCATACCATACATTCCAGCTTCGCGTGCTGCCGCCATTGTTCCACTATGATATGCATCTTGACTTAGGTTGGGTCCGAGGTTGATGCCACTTACCAGTAATTTAGGCAGAATCCCTGGAAGGAATTTCTTAATTCCACCATCTAATGCTGCAATTACACAATCACAAGGTGTACCTCCAATTGAAAACTGACGAACATTCTCTCTGTTATCAGGAATCTCTTCTATAGAAATTGGCTTTCCTAATGTTATGGCCATACTTACGGCAGAGTTATTCTCGCTTGGAGCGAAAACGATTATTCCATAATCTCTTCTTGCTAACTCAGAAACTAATTTCTGTAAGCTAACCGCTTCAATTCCATCGTCATTCGTAAGAAGTATCCAATCCATCTAATTCACCACCTTTGATTACCATCATTATTCCCGATATCAAAATAAATCCTCCAATCCATGTCCATTTCTGAGGAATATTTCCATCAAACAATAACCAACCAATGAATGCTCCAATAATTGGTTCTAAGGTAACGGCAAATGATATCGTCAGTGGTTGTAACCATCTTAAGCATGCATTTAATCCTGTGTGACCCACAATACCAGCAAGGAAAGCAAGAAGCAGAAACCAACCCAATAATTCCGAATCAACCCAGCCTAATGCCGAAGTCTCCTCTCCTGAGAAGATGGATATTGGGATTAAAATCAATGATGCTAGTAAAGTAACGGGTACTGCATATAAGAAAACGGGCATCCATTCTCTAAGGACCCTACCTGCTATGATGTACCCCACAACCGTTATCGCACCAGAAAATGCTAGGAGATCTCCATAGATTGTAACCTCCCCATCTGATTTTGCGTCAAGCAGAGTGATTGATGCACCCACTAGTCCAATCAATGCGCCATAAACCTCCAAACGTTTTGGTTTACGAACGAAAATTGCTATACCTATTACAATAATAATAGGATGACTTGTCACGAATAATAGAGAATGGGCTAATGAGGTATGATCTAATGAAGTAACCCAAGTTCCAAAATGGGCTGCTAAAGCAATTCCGGAACCAAACAAAATTAATATCGTCCTTTTTTCAAATAATTTTGACCTTTTTTCACTTTCTAGTTCACGGTACTGCCATATAGCAAACGGAGCCAACATGATTACAGTAATCTGCAATCTCCAAGATGCACGCATCAAAGGTGGAATCTCATCGACATGTTGCAAAATTGCTCCTGCAAAAGATACGCCTAATACACCTGCTGAAAGTAAACCCCACACTAATGGTGGAGTACGATTCATAGAATCAAGCCTCGACTAATTCTGCATCCTCAACCTTAGGTTGTCCCAATACACCCGCTCGCTTGAATAGAGCATAAATTCCCCATCCTGCGAGTACATTCAACAATACAAATCCACCTAAGCGTAGCAAATGCCATTCAAGGCTCATTCTGAAATCATCAGACCAAAGGGAATCAATAAAGGAAAGAATGCTACTCTCGGTACCAAAGAATGCTTCACCTGTAAGTAGACCTGCTGCAACCATGAAGGTTCCAAGCAGGATTAGGGCACGTTGTTTTTCAGCTTCCACAGTACCTTCCTTCTCTTTGATTGCTTCAACACGTGGTTTGAGTTTCTTATCCTCCCACTTGTCTCTCGCAACTCCACCGATCAGCATCGGCAATGTGTGAGGCACGTCTAGATACATTCCTAGACCGAAGGAAGTTCCCATTCCAGTAGCCCACTCTACAAATACACCTAACATGAAACCAAGTAGGAGTAACCACAAATCGCCTTGTCCTTCTGCGAAGATTACAGAGAATGTAGCGAAAGCGTTTGCTTGTGGTGCTATTAATTGAATTCTCCCCGCTGCTAGTTCATTAGCAAGGAAGATAGCAACACCTGCTCCGATAACTGCACCGGGAACAACTCCCATGATGTTACCTTTTGAAATGTGATATGGGCGATTACCAATATACAGACTGTTTTTGTAATCCCCAATAACTGTTCCAGACATGGATATTGCGGAACCAAATACTGTAGTCCCCACAAGACCAAGCAAAACTGCTTCTTGGGTTGAAAGTCCTAAGGCGTCATTGAAGTTCAGGAATACTGCGAATAACATCAGAAGAACGATGAATGATGTTCCTGAAACAGGTTCTATCCCAGTCTCACCCATCACTCTTACTGCAATTGCACCCAATAGGAATGTTGTCATCAATAAAATCACTGAAAACACTAAACTTGCAATAATAGGGAAATCTCCCAACATGAAGATTATTATCATTGTACCAAAGGTTAGCAACATGAAAATTGGAATGTGAGATAATGGCCACTCGTACCAACCTCTTCCTTTCATGTATTCTTTTCCGCCCTCTCCCTTGAAAGCTCGACCAATGTCTGCGAATATGTTTGCAAAAGTCTTCCACATTTTTAGAAGACCGAATATTCCACCGCCAACGATTGCGCCGATGGCAATAAATCTAACAGCCTTGGTAAATGCATACATCTGAACAGGACCAGATGCTCCAGCCCCGTAAAGTGCACCTGGCAAGTCTTGTAGAGGTATTGTAGCGTCTAAGGTTCCTTCGTAAACTGGGAAGTTTAATGCAACTGCCAACGGCACCAAGAAGAACCAACCGACTATGGTTCCAAGATTTACCAAAAATGCTACTCGAGTCTTCATGAACCAACCAATTGCGAACATCGATGGTGTTAGTGCAACACCAACATATGTGTACATGAATGGATTATACCAAGTATCTGGATTATAATGCGCTGGGCCTGAAGCTACTCCGTCAATTACCTCACCCGGTTGGTGAATTTTTGCATGGGAATAGAACGATGCCAATCCAAATGTATCACCACTGAGTAATTCCGCGACATAGTCCGTTACTGCTTGTGTTTTATCCTTCATCCAAATTAGAGGATATTCGATAATGAATAAGGCAAGCATTGTGATACCTGTCCAAACTCCAATTGTTTTCAAGGAATCACGGGCGTGCTCCACAGCACCTGTGCTCACATCACTTGCAATATCTAGCATCTTCAAAGTCGCTTCAAACCCAGGAAGTGGAAGCGGGTCTTCGACCAACCAAACACGCCGGAATATGATGAAATACATAACACCCAAAAAACCAGCGAACATTGAGGCTACTATTCCTACAAAGGCTAGCCGTAATGTCTCTCCTTCTCCAAGCACAATTAGAGGACCATCCGACAGCCAATACTGTGGATTAGCTGCTAACAAGAAAATAGCTGGGAAAGTGAATATGAAACCAGTTGATGCGTGAGTAGCCCCAGTAGTAGCAGAAGTAGCAATGTTTACTTCCGATGGTGACCATTTCAATGCCATACCAAGGACATATGCTATGTACCATGCAGCAGATATTGCCAGACCGAGTTTTAGCCCAATGTATGCTGTTACTCCAGAGAATATAGCACCAATACCGATTCCTATCATTACCTTTTTTGTGTCCCAGTGGGAAACTTCGAAAGCTTCCTCAAGATTTTTTTCTTCAAGGTATTGCTCGAGGACACCTGTGTTTAGATTGTTATACATCTCGTCATCAAGCCAAGTGAGTTTTCCCTTCTCAATTGCTTTCAAACCCTCAGGTGTTACTGGCTGCCTGTATGCAGATTTTTTAACACCCATTCAATCACCTTCAGAAGATTTTGTTCAATGGTCTCTGATGATTTTGTACAGTCCAAGGGCTTCCATCCACATGATTTCTTTACCCGCTTCGATTTCTAATTCATCTTCCATGGGCAGAATCATCATTGAATGGTCACGCATGTTCATTGCGTGAACTTCTGCACCTTCTAGGTGAGTAACCATTGCAGTTCCCTTTTCTATTAGAGGGACGTTGATTGAATCAGTCACGCTTCCTACATGAGATATCTTTTGTCCTGTGAAAATGTCAACCAGTTCAAGTCTAGCCTTAGCTGAACCGTGCTTTCCTGGTTTTGATTTTGAGATAGAATTTATCTTGTAAGCTTTGTCATCGACACAGCAATATCTTCCTTCCTTCAGAGTCCTTATTTCAACACGAGTTGTTCCTGGCATACCTCTCCCTGATTCTGAGGCGATGGTTTAGGCTTATGACGGTTGTCATAATTTTCCATTGTAACGAAGAAAAACTAGGTGGTTTAATCTTCCCAAATCCTAAACCCTTCATTGTCCGAGTACCAGTGATTTCCATTGGTATCCAGATACCAATTCACACCATTTTCATCATTCGGAAGCCATTCACCTGGAGGTAATTCCTCCCATGTTGAAACGAAGGTTTCGCGCTCTGTATTCTCTGAAGAGCTGATTTCGGGTTGTGATTCTTTTTGTTTTGGAGCTTTTCCTTTTCTCTTTTTAGGCTTTGATTGTTTCTTCATAAGAACAGCAATCGAACCAAACAAAATCAGAATTATGCCCGCACCGGCGATACCCAAGATTAATCCAATGTTTGAATTACCTGTTTCTGAAGTAGAAGCAGTATCATCACCATTATCTTGGTTATTTTGCTGTGCTGTCAAACACCCCTCGGTGTCTTCGTAAATGAATGCTGAGAACTCCTCAGGACATCTGTCTGGCTGAGTTGCACCTTTTACGAATGTTCCAATCGTTCTAGTCTCGTTCCATTCTGGATTGTCCCAGTTATCACCAAATCCATCTTGGTCTGTATCATTCCATTGTGTATTGTCTCCGTCGTTGAAGTCGTGCTTGTTTGACCAGCCGTCTTTATCGAGGTCAATACATCCTATTCGGTCTTTGAATGAAGTACCAGCTACAGTTGGACATTCATCTCCATTAATTCCATCAGGGTTATCCCCAAAGCCATCACCATCAGAGTCCAACCACTGGGTTGCTTCGGTGTCGTCCCAATCATCTTCAAGTGAAACACCATCATTGTCTTGATCAACTTCAGATGGAGCGCACCCAAGATAGGGATTCTCGATTGTTCCGTTTTCAGTTTCTATTGTTCTTCTTGTATCTATTTTACCAGATTGAACGAAAGGAGTATTCAAACACTTGTCAATGTCATCATTGAAAGTGTCATAATCTGTATCTCTTTCAGATGGAGAGCAACCTATAGAATCAACCATTGATAATTCCTCAGCAGGTGTTTCAGGACACCAATCATAATCCCCAATTACTGCGTCGTCACCCACGCCATCTCCATCTTCATCCCTGTGCTGACTTGGGTCAGATGGTAAATCGTCTATTTGGTCAGCCCAACCATCACCATCGCTATCTAAACAACCAAAGATTCCATCTTCGTAAGATAAACCATAATCGGACACACAATTATCTCCTTCTAAACCAAGTTCATTATCTCCAAATCCATCTTCATCGGTATCATTCCATTGTGTGCCTTCAAACGGAAATTTGTCTTTGTTATCTCCATATGAATCGGAATCAGAATCAAGCCATTCTGTTGAATCCAAAGGAAATACATCGTTTGCGTCTGAATATCCATCACCATCAGTATCAAGGCATCCAAGCAAATCCATAGTTGAATTGCCAAACACGCTAATACAATCATCAGAATTATCACCAAAGCCATCTGAATCTGTATCATTCCATTCTGATGGATCCGATGGATGTGTGTCGAGAGAATCAGGCCATCCATCGTTGTCTTGGTCTGGACATCCTGTCAAAACAAAAGTAGATTGACCTGATGAATTTAGGCAATCATCAACATCATTTGTATAACCGTCTTCATCATCATCCAATTGATTATCTCCACACCCAAATTCATTTATTGAGAAATTAAGGTTTGAATTTGGACACTCATCATCACCATCCCATATCCCGTCTGAATCTTCATCGGGTAGAAGGTATGATTTATCGACACCCAATTTGAGCCACGCCCTGTACAAATCATAAACACTCAACCTAGTGAAGCCCATTTGGTCCCACTTTATTTGGCCATTTTCAGTAAGTAGATAAGAAAGGAAATCATAGTTTTTGTTAATCTCTGACAACGATATAAAAGCCCTCATGTCGGTCTGTAATGGCCAATCACCGGAAACTGAATTATTCTTTGTAGCGTTGATGGCCAGACCACCATTTGCAATCGCATCAGAAGCACCGTGTGTGAAATTATCAACTAAAGGCACAAGATATGTTCCAACCTGATTGTTTACGCTGTACATTAGTTCTGTGAATCCTATACTTCCTTCGCCAGCGGCAGCAGCAACTCCTTGCGTGACATCAGACCTGTATTCACCAGCAACAGCCCGATATCTGTATGTGGAGGATGGATATATCGTATCTGGGTTAGCACAATTTGAACAAAGGACTAACTCTTCGAGAATGGTCAAATCAGTTTTATTTTCCCAACGATGTGAAAGCACGATTTCTGTATCAGGACAGGATGAATCTAAATCAATCCACTCTGGAATATTATCTCGATCATCATTGGGAACTACTGAGTCCCAATTCAAGCCCGGCATTTCTCCTGAAACTATCAACTGGTTCTTGTTTAAGCTTGATGTGAACCACCTAACTTGTGCCATAGAAAGACCCCCGATTGTTTCTATGCACGTTTGAGTATCACCTCCTGCCTTGACCATCAATGCGCCGGCAGCCCTGCCGTATGGAATCTCTAGGATTTGTTCTGGAGTATTTTTACAATCCCAAACACCATTTTCAGAATAATTTGCATTTTTTTGCGCATAAACGGGTGAAACACCGTTTGTAAATGAACCAATTTTACTCGATGAATCACAAGCGTCTATAGTTAGAGAAACCCTATCATTGCTTTCAACAAGAACAGTATTGTCTGGGCTGTAGTAGGAATCTTTCCATGAATTATGCATCAAAGATGTGTAAAAATCTCCTTGGATTCTTATGTAAGCATCTGGTAACATATGCAATGAAACATATCCCCTTCTCCATCCAACCGCTAGTTTCAAACCAGAATCATCGAATGCGATAGAATGAACTCCTCTGTTGTTATTTTGACTACCAAATCCATCCATTGAGCCAGTTTCAGTTAGGGTATTTACGTCATACATCCTGAGAGTTCCCGACCTCCCACGAGCAACAGCTATTGTTCCTCCATCATTTGAAAATTCTAAGTCATAAACGTCTGAACCAGCACTAATCGTACCTGCAAAAGTCTTAGATTTGATATCGTATATTCTAACACTGTTATCGTTTGAACCCGTGGCTACATATCGTCCATCTGGACTTATCCTCAAACTGCGTATCGACTCTGTATGGTTAGTGTGATTGGTGTACATTGTTGTATTATCTGACCAATAAATCAACAACTCTCTTCCAACAGAGAAGACGAGTAATCTATCATCTGGAGTAGTATCAATACCCCGAAGTGGGTTAAAACCACCAACGGTTGGTGTTGTTATATTCATTTCACGTAACCACGTGGTTGTATTATATGCCGTGATTGTATTATTACCTGCATAAGCATAGATGCGATTTCCGTCGTTCGACCATTCTATTGCTTCAAGATCTGCTGTTGTGTTACCCAAATAAGACTCAACAATTCCTGTTGTAGAATTGATTACAACTGCTAACCCGGAGTCACCTGCTATTGCTAACATTGTACCATCTGGAGATGTCACAATTTCATTAATTGATGATGAAGCGTTGTACAAAAGTGATTTATGGACTCCCTTGTTATCGAAGTAGTGAACCTTTCCTGACCCGGAACCCCAACCACCTCCGGAGTCTGCGATGTAAAAACCTGAATTATTTGTCGCCCAGACCAAACCATTTACTCCTCCACTCGGAATGTTTGTATCTAGAGACTCCCTTATTGCATCATCCCAGTTATACACACTCGCTTCCTCAAAATCAGCAATTCCATTTCCGTCACTATCTGGACATCCTAAGCCTGTCGCACTAGTAGCATTACCAAATGCAAATGGGCAAATGTCGGCAGAATCAACCACTCCGTCCATGTCTGTGTCTGTTGCTGTTGCAGATAGAAAAGGGAGGAAAACAATCGAAATCATCATTAAAGCAAGTAACAACGCTTTTCGCATAAACAAACGAACACTATTGGTTTGTAAATATTTGTGCGATTGTGTTTAGTTTCTGATTCAATAATAATAGAATCCTTTGCCGGATTTTCTTCCAAGTAAACCAGCATCGACCATTCTTCGAAGAAGGGGTGCTGCTCTGTATTTTGAATCACCTAAACCATCATACAATACATCCATAATATTCAGTACAGTATCAAGTCCAATGTAGTCCGCCAGAGCCAGAGGACCCATGGGGTGGTTCATTCCTAATTTCATAATTCCATCAATGGACTCTTTTGTTGCGACACCCTCTTGAAGACAGAAAATTGCCTCATTTAACATTGGGCAGAGTATTCTGTTTGAGATGAAACCAGGATAATCTTCAGCAGTTAGAGGGGTTTTTCCCATTTTTTGAGCGCATTCGACGACGACAGAATTTGTTTCATCACTGGTCAATTCACCGTTGATGATTTCTACTAACTTCATTAGCGGAACCGGATTCATAAAGTGCATACCGATTACTTTGTCAGGTCTCTTTGTTGCTGACGCTATCTTGGTTATAGATATCGAAGAAGTGTTTGAGGCTAGAATACAGGATGGTTTACAAATTTCATCCAGTTCTGAAAATAAAGACAGTTTCAGGTCCAAAATTTCAGGAACAGCCTCTACCACGAGGTCAACATCAGAACAGCTACCTCTATTGGTAGAAGTCGTAATTCTTGCTCTTGCAGAATCTGCGGCTTCTTGAGTCATTCTTTCTTTGGATACTAGTTTTGAAAGTGATGATTCAATTGTAGCAATACCACGTTGTACATACTCATCTTTTATGTCGATCATAATCACATTAATTCCAGAACAAGCGGCTACCTGAGCGATTCCGTTACCCATTTGACCAGCACCAATAACTGCCATAGAATTGATTCCCATGTTTTGATGCAGTAACTTCACATTCATGATTATTGGGTTCTTATCTAGCATGATTTCAAAATGATGTGAATGCTCCGAATGTCATGAGGGACTGGATGAAACTGAAGTCTGTAATGAGAGAAGGCTGGGTTCGCTCTGGTGTCAAAAACCCAGAAAGCGTCGCTGCACATTCATGGGGAATGGCAATTTTAGCTATGCATTTGTGCCCAGACAACATCGACAAGCTCAAAGTTATCGAGATGTGTTTAGTACATGACCTACCAGAGATTATTGTTGGTGACTTAACTCCTCAAGATGATACATCGACAAAACATCAGGACGAAATTTCAGCGATGAAAAGATTGGCACCCCAATGGCTCAAACATCTTGTCGAGTATGAGGATAATATTACTGAAGAAGCTAAGTTCGTAAAGTACCTAGATAAACTTGACATGGCTTTAATGGCACGATTTTATGAAGATGAACAAGACCTAGATTTGCAAGAATTCATCGATTCCGCCAAGAAGGTAATAGGCGAAACTAACTTGAACTAAATCATACACGCACGGCCAACCACAGTCCTGTAGTGTAGTGGTCCATCATCTCGGGTTTTGGTCCCGGGGACGTCGGTTCGACTCCGACCAGGACTATCTTTTTCATCTGACAAAAGAGACAAACAATGAAAAACGGGTATGCTTGGGTTTGACTCTATGCAGATTAGAGTAAAGATGGTAATTTTGTTCTTCATCACCTCGCTTATTTTCGCCATTCCTTCCATTGATGGGAAACAGACAGGCATCCACAACCAAGCCAACCAAGGTTGTACTTGTCATTATTCTGTAAATGCTATTACAGCTACACACACCTTCCCTGTAGAATATAACCCCGGCCAATCATACAGTATCAGCATTAACCTAAACAATGGAGGTCAATCATTCAACGGCGGATTTAATGTGATGGTCGACAAAGGACAACTTGCTAACGCAGGACCATATGTAAAAATCAACAGTGCCGGAGATAGTGCTACTCACGACGGCACACAAAACCTTGGTTGGACTTTTGATTGGGTTGCCCCAGCACCCGGTAGCGGAGCAACTACAGTTCACGTAGCGGTCCTGCAAAGCGACGCATCAGGCACCAACTCCGGTGACACATGGGATAGTCTAACTCATACAATAAACGAATTTGCTCCGCCAAATGACCCCCCTGTTGCTTATGATCTCAACCTGACACCGTCACCAACAGCACCTACGAATTCTGACCTGACGTTAACTTATCAGTACGGGGACCCAAATAACGACCCTGAGAGTGGAACACTAGTTCACTGGTTTATAGACGGTAACAGAGCCACTGCATACGACGGGGACACTACCATTCCTGCTTCATCCACAAGCCCAGGACAAAAATGGAAGGCAGAAATAACACCGTCGGACGGGTCTGATTTTGGAGGAACTGAAACAACTAATGAAGTAACCATCGTCGATGTTGATTCTGATAATGATGGTGTATTCGATAGTGAGGATGCGTTTCCGAATGACCCAAACGAAACTACCGACTCAGATAACGACGGCGTAGGCGACAATTCTGATGACTTCCCTAACGACCCTAACGAAACTGTAGACAGTGATTCTGACGGCGTTGGAGACAATTCTGATGAGTTCCCCAACGACCCGAACGAGACAGCTGATTCCGACAACGACGGAGTCGGCGACAATGCTGATGAATTCCCATTTGACCCTCTGGAAACAACAGATACTGATTCGGATGGAGTAGGAGATAATTCCGATGCATTCCCAAATGACCCCACTGAAACCTTGGACAGTGACTTCGATGGTGTTGGAAACAATGCGGATGCATTCCCATTTGATGGAAGTGAAACTGCAGACAGTGACTCTGATGGCGTAGGGGATAACGCAGATGCATTCCCAACCGACCCCAACGAAACACAAGACAGTGATTCAGACGGTGTTGGAGACAATTCTGACGTATTCCCAGACGACGCAAATGAAACACTTGACACAGACATGGACGGTGTTGGGGATAATGCAGACGCATTCCCCAGCGACGCAAATGAAACACTTGACTCGGACATGGATGGAGTCGGAGATAACGCAGACGCATTCCCTACTGATGCCAACGAAACCTTGGATTCTGATATGGACGGTGTAGGCGACAACTCAGACGCTTTCCCAAACAACTCCATGGAAAGCGCTGATAGCGATATGGATGGCATAGGAGATAATGCAGATGCCTTCCCAATGGATGCTTCAGAAACTGTGGATTCAGACCAAGATGGAGTTGGTGACAATTCTGATGCATTCCCGATGGATTCCACGGAAACGATGGATACCGATGAAGATGGTGTTGGAGATAATGCTGACGCATTCCCGAACGACCCAACAGAAACCCTAGATTCCGATGGTGATGGAATAGGTGACAATGCACAGGCATTGGCTGAAGCAGAAAAAGAGGAGGAGGATGATTCGTCAATGCTAACCTACATCATAGCAGGCATTGCTCTAATCATTGTAGGGATTGTTGGATTCTTAGTTGTCATTAGGTCAAAAGACGATGATTCCATTGGGGCACCATCCCATAAAGATTATTCTCAGGAAATGAGTTCATTTAGCGGAAATCCATTCCAAAATTATGCTGGTGATGCGACACAAATTGCACCTGAACCAGCACAAACATACGTCGCTCCTGTAATAGCGGAAGCAACTGTTGTGCAACAATGGACCGATGAATCCGGCCACACATGGAGACAGATGAGCGATAACACAGTCGAATGGTGGAATGGAACAGACTGGCAAAGAACCTGATCATTCACTCCAACCAATCAGGTCTCGAGTGATGTTCTTCTGATGTGATTCAATAGTGCCACCGCCAATCTCCAATAATTTTGCATCTCTCCAAAGTCTTTCGACTGTGTATTCTGCAACGTATCCAAATCCACCCATTACTTGGATGGCTGAATCTGCGATTTCTTTTGCTGCTGTTGTAGCAAATAATTTGACCCCATCACTATCCAATCTTTGACCTGATTTCCCTAATTCCATGTTATTAGCAGTATCATAGATGTAAGCTCTCATAGCACGATATTTTGCATAGGATTCACCGATGTATCTTTGTATTTGGCCAAATTTTCTAATCGGTTGACCGAAAGCTTCCCTGTCAGAAGCATATTTATTCATCTCGTCGAGGGATCTTCTCGCAATACCTAATGACATTGCTGCAAGAGTTAATCTTTCAATCTCAAGATTTCTCATCATGTGAACCATTGATTCTCCAACCTCTCCAACAAGGCTTTCTGGCGGTAAGATACAATCTTCGAAGACTAATTCAGCTGTATTAGAGGCGCGCATACCTGTCTTGTCGACAATCTTTTGACCTACAGAATAACCTTGCATACCATTTTCAACCAAGAATGTGGAAATTTCTGCACGTCCTCTGTTGTCTTCACCAGTTTTTGCATAAACCCAGACTATGTCTGCAGGAGTACCTTGATCATCGAGACAACCATTTGTGATCCACATTTTCCTTCCATTCAAAACCCAACTCCCATCGGAATTCAGTTCTGCGGTGGTTGAAATTCCAAGCACGTCTGTACCTGCGTCAGGTTCGCTCATTGCCATAGCAGCAATCCACTCACCTGAACAAACCTTGGGCATTATTCTATTTTTTTGTGAATCACTCCCATTAAATTCTAAATTGTTTACAAAAAGCATTGAATGAGCTAGGTATGCTAATGCAAATCCTGGATCGCTTGCAGAAAGTTCTTCATGAACAATTACTGCAGCAGTAGCACCTAATCCAGCACCTCCAAAATCTTCCCCTGCAGTTATTCCAAGTAGGCCCATTTCACCCATTGATTTTAACAGATCAATGTTGAACCTTTCTTCTTTGTCGTGTTCTAAAGCCTGTGGTTCAACAAATTCTTCGACGAAGTCACGTACCATCGAACGAAGCATGCTGGATTCTTCGGTTGGATTCGCAATATCTGTTGCCATACAATACCACCCGAAGAGGTACTCTTTTTTTGTGTATGGATTCAACGAGCAATTTTTCTTGCTCTTTTTCTTGGCATATTTTCATGACCGAGAGCCGGTCTAGATTGAGCCCTTTTTATTGCCCTACGCATTTTGACTTTGCGCTCATTTTTTGCGACTTTCTTCGCTCTCTTTCCAACATGCTTCAAATGTCCTGATTTAACTTCAGGTTCTGCTGGTAATCTATTATCAATACCTGCTCTTGCCAACACATCCTCTGCCATGCCCCTAGGTGTCACAGCTGTTGCTTCTTCAACAATTCTTGATGCCAGGTGATGCAATGACTCCTGAGCAGATAGTTTTGGAATATTAGTTAACACAACCGCTACATGCTGTTGAATTTCTAACTGCTCTTCCATTAAAGACACAAGGAAATTTCTTGTTAAGTCGACCTGCTTTCGCTCACCCATATGCATCCCATCCAACTATCATGTTCGCTGATGCAGTTATGAAGTTTCGGCAAATAATAACAAAAAAATACAGATTCTTCCATGAAAATAAGAAAATCGGAATGGGGCCGTGACCGGGAATCGAACCCGGGCTGGCAGGACCACAACCTACCGTGCTAACCGCTACACCATCACAGCCATCGGTTGGTCCGCCCACCGTGAGGAGATATTTATCACATTCCGTTGACATATTTGACTTAATACACCGTGCTATTGAAGTCAAGTGGTTACTGAGGAGTTATTATGAGGCGTATTCTACCTTTCCTCATAGTTACCATCATGGTATCGCCTATCTCCATTACGATGGCAAGAAGCGTGCATTCTACTAATGCAGAAGACATGTTTCCCCAAGGCACTATGTCGAATTCTGATGATTGGGAATTTAAGAAACACTTAGCATTTACACAAGAATCAAGTCCACAAGATGGAGAATATGCTTTTGGAATGGTTGCTGATAACCGAATGACTTTAGGAATCGCCCTACCTGAACATAAAGATGAAATTACTCTTTGGTCAATGAGCACAACAACAGATTCCAATGCTTCAATTGGTTACCCTGATGGCGCATACACATATTCAAGCGGACCTGACATAACAGTCGGTGGTTTCAATGTTGGAAGTGTTTCCTCTAATGACATAACTAAAGTTGAACTAATTATCCATTTCAATGTCCCCGAACTACTAACTCAAGATAAGGTTAGATTTTCAATAATAAACAACGGATTGCATGACCTTGTTAAGACATGGAGTAATACTCAGAATGGTTTGTATTACATGAATAATGGATGGAACATGGAATTATTAGATTATGAAAACTTATCTTGGTCAGAAATTTCAAATTTGGAAATGAATCTTGATTATGTTTCAAATGGAGGAACCGATGATTCTCAACTACAAGTAGATGCTGTTGGACTAAGAATTGAAATGAAAACACCATGGTACGGTGCTGAGAGAGTTACCGCTACAGCAGTAAATCAGTTCAACCAGTGGCCTTTGTTGGACTTCGACATCAGCAGCGGAAGTTTGGATTCAGTTTCAATTGCCCCATGTGGCTTGGAAGCATCATCTGGAGTTTGGACCACAGACACGATTGAATTACCTCCCGAACAATCGTGGGGAAGAATACATGTTGATTATGACGATTCAGATAACGGAACAGTAGATATCGAATATCTTGACGAAGAGGGTAACTGGATTGCAATATTAGATGACACCTTACCGAATACTCAGGAAGATACTAGATTTAGATTTACATTAACAGATACGTGCCTTAGCAAAGCTTGGATCGATATTAATGACCCTCACATCAAGGTAACTGGGGCAATCTCTGGAGATATTTCTGCAATGAATTCCACAACTACAAGATGGACTATCGTTGTTAATGGACAAACTGTTGCCAACAATAACGGAACACAAATAGGCGAATTCGATTATCAAATACCTATTGGCGATGTCCTAAGTTCATCGGATACAGAAATCGAAGTGAAAATTAAATCATGGTACAGCTGGGAAAATGACGGTTCAGAATCCACAGTAAGTTTGACAATCAATACGATTGAAATCATTGGTGCTTATTCTATAGAATATGATGAAGATCCACATTGTCAAATGATCGGATCACATGATTTACAAGAAGATGGAGGAGGAATGATTCTACCATTCCTAACTAGATGTTCAGACGATAGAACATCTGTTGAGAATTTACTAGTTGAATTTGATAATTCTAATCCAGGCGTAGTCGAAGTAGATCTAACTGAAGGACAAGTTAGAATTCGCCTGATACCAGAGGCTTCTGGAACTTCAACTATTACAACCACTGTTACGGACAATGCTGGAAATGTACACGTTGAAATCTCCACAATTAATGTTGCATATGTCGATGATTTACCCGTTCTGGAAGAATTTATCGGCACTATTCCTGTTGAACATGGTTATAACCATCAAATTCCTTTCAGTTTGTACGACATTGATACCTTACCATCCGATCTCACAGTTTACACGAACAGGTCATGGGCAACAGTAGACATGCAAGTTAGGAATATAACAGTTAACGCACCTGTGCCAGGATTCACTTCTGTATTAGTTACAGCATGTGACCTTACCAACTGTGTTGAAAAAGTTCTAGATTTGGAAGTGAGGGCACTATCAGAACTATTTGTTGAGGAAATTAGAATCGATGATGGAATAAGAGCCGGTGATGTTTTTGATGTCAAAGTATTTGTCAGAAATTCTGGCCAAGTTACTGCCACTATGGTTTCAGTGAGGTGTACAGCAGATGAACAAACATTTGGCAGTGGAACTATCCAAGTTTTAGAACCTGGCCAAATGGGCTCAGTAGTCTGCTCAATGAAAGCACCAGAAGACGATAGTAGTCTGATTATACAAGGAGAAGTAGATAGAGGCACTACAATAGATGAGGTTGATGAAACTAATAATGTCGGAACCGTTGTGATTGGAATAGGAGAAGCATTACAGCAAGAAACATCATCTGGAAGTGAAGGTTTTGATTTAGGTTCAGGTTCAATATACACTTTATCGATTGTATTAGTTATCGTTATTATTGGTTTATTTGGATTACTTGCACCAGCTAAAATAAAGAAGCTTGAATAAACACATCAAGTGATTATCGTTTGTCGGATAATCGTAAAATCATAGTGAAACTTCATATGTTGTATGTTTCAGAAATTATTACTTCGAATGGGCTGTGGGGGCTCTTCACTATTAGTGACGAAGTCGAGTGTGGAACACATGAGTGAATTAAAAATTAGAATAGAAACAGATGAATATATCTATGAAGAATACGTTGAAGCCTGAATTATTTCTTCCATGATCGAGGATATGTGTCCTCTTTCATTATGACACTGGTTGGTTTAGCCACCTCACCTTCTTTCATAGTTGGAATCACTTTGCTTGATTGAGAAAGGTTTGCCAAGGCTACTGCTTCACCTTTTAACGTCACTAACAATACTTCTTCGCCTGAGTTCATATTTTCAGGAATGCTAACTACGCCGGGTCTTAGAAGTGGCGCCCCATGTGATAATGCAGCAGCTGCACCATCTTTTACCACTACTTTGGGAATATCTTCGAGAAGTATTTCCAAAGGATGAACAATTCGAAGTATTGCTCTCAGGTCGTTATTATTCTTCCACAACCAAATTGCGTCTGCTAGCTGTTGCATTGTAACCGATTGAGAAAGGTTGAATCTTCCCGATTTGGGCCGTCTTAATTCTTTTAGTTCGATATTGATTCCCAGTAATAAGCCAAGGTCTCTTGCCATTGTCCTAACATATGTTCCTGCTTCACATTCAATTTCAGTTAGTAAGAGATTGCCTTGATAGCTCAGAATGTTGAATTTTGAGATTTTTCTTGTCCGCACCTGTACTCGCACAGCTGAAATTTCGGGGGGAACATTGTAGACAGTTCCTCTGAGATTGCTCATTGCTGATTTTATTTCATCCAAATCAACTTCCTGTGATAATTTGAACAATGCAATATATGATTTATCGTGAGTTAGTATTTTACCGGTTAGGCGCATTGATTTGCCCGCAAGTAGGGGTAGAAGTCCAGTCGCAAATGGATCTAATGTTCCACCATGCCCGAGTTTCTCAAGTCCCAGTAGGTCCCTTGCCCACGCCGATACCTGGTGTGAAGAGGGGCCTGGTGCTTTATCCAAAAGGATAAATCCGGATTCAAGTAACTTCTCAATAGTCCGATTTTCTGGAGCACAGCCATAATTTTCGGAAGTTGTTGCTGTCTCATCTAAAATTATCAATCTGAAGCCTCCAAAATTTTAATCGTTTCTTGTAATACTTCACTAATATTTTTTTGTGACGCATCGATAATGTGAGTATATGGCTCTTCATCTTCAGGTATTAATCCGTACAATTCAATATATCTCGAACGGTCCTTTTGACTTCGCTTCTTATTTTCAAAAATGGCTTTTTCAAGAGTTATTCCCTCTCTTTCGACAACACGCTGGGCTCTTACCTCATCTTTAACGTCAACCCATAGCCTAACACAATCAATTTCTAATTTGTATGCCCACCAGCCACTTAGCCTACTTTCCATCACATCTGGACCATTTGGGTCTCGAATCTTTTCTTGTAAGATATCATCTAATGACTTGTCTACAGAAAAATCAGAAGCGCACAAATCACCAAATTCTGAAAGAGATAACCCCCTTCTTTTTGCTTCATCCCTGAAAATTTGCCCCCCATTTAAGGAGGACCAATTGAAATGATCACATATACCGTTTACCAAAGTGCTAGTGCCACTACCAGGATGACCAGAAATTGTGATTTTTACCAAATTTTCACCGCCATTCATGACGGCAAACTTTACACAAATTGACTGTAGGCCCATCCCTTTCAATCATTGCACTACCACATTCAGGGCATTCACCTTTCAACTTTTCAACTGGCTTTGATTCAACAGCTTTGCTTTCGGTTTTGCGTGGACCGGCTCTACGTTGTTCAGACCTTCTTCGACGAGAATTCGCTTGTTTGCCTGATGATTTTGGAGTACTTACCAAATGAAGTAGTGGTTCCTTCAACTTTTCACCTGCATCGACAATTGGATGAGTTTTGTATCTAACTAATTTGATGTGCCTATCCACTACTCTACCGAGAGGAGCAGACATGCAAATGTAAGCGGCAATCCATGCTGGGAAAAACAGGAACTTTCCCTCAATTAAATCCCATTCTGGGGCCCAAGGTAAAGATACATATGAAACTCTGAAATTTTCTACAGCCGTGCCAATCCAGGCAAATATTGCAATAATGAAGAACATTGTAAACATCATCGGCTTCATAGCACCCATCTGTACACTCATTTGTTCTGGCATCATGTGTTGTTGAAGAGTTTGGGCTTTTTCCATCAGGATTGGGTCTCTTCCCATCCTTGCCTCATTCATCATTCTACGCACTTGGCCCTGTCTGTGAGCAATGTGGGCTTGTGAAATTGGATCCATGAAGAAATTTCGCAATACTGTGTTGACAACCATTGAGATTGAACCCAGTATGAATATTGTAATAATGAAAAAATCTTCTTCAGGAAGCCAACCTGTAAGGAATGGGTCCGCTTTTTCTCCTAACGTATTACGAATATCTCCAGATAATAGTAAGAATGTCATCAATACCATGAAGAGTAGCATGAACAGCATTGACCCTCCGGGTGGAGCAGGAGGTGGAACTTGCTGATTGCTCATGTTTGTTCGTGACAGAAACTACTGTTTGAACATTATTGCTAATATGGACAAATAATAGAAGAACTCAAACCAATTGACACATTCGCCATCCATGGTGAAATTATGACTTGGGAACATTCACAGCCAATGCCAATGAGAGGTTCACCTTGCGTAGTTACAGAATCAAATGCGCTAAGATATCTTGAAAAACTACCAAACAATCCAAGAATGTTCTTATTTTCTGATTCCGACAGAGCCCTACCAAATGGGTGGGGTTATGTTGCTAGCGTTCGCCCAGGAACACCGCCAGAAGGAATAATGGCAGAAATTGATGCATGGCTAAAGCAATATCCAGATGCATGGTTAGCAGTTGATTTGAGGGTTGGAGTAATTCCCCCCTCAGTTCCTGACCTTGAAAATATGCTACGAACATTTCCAAGAGTAGTAATCATACTTGTTTCAGATGATTCATTAAACCATCAGTGGCCAAAGTGGGAATTCCCTTTGTAATTTCAGAAACTGAAACCGCATTCACAAGTTGTAGCATCCATTGAATTACTATTTCCACAAATTGGACAATTCTTAGATTCTGTAGTCTCTTCTGTTGTTTCGCCTACTTCTTCTTGTTGCACTTCAACTTCCTCGACAGTAGGTTCTTCCTCTCCAGTAACCTCTTCTTGGGTTTCATCTGGAATTTCTTCTTCTGAAGGTTCTTCAGCAGATTCTGTTCCTTCCCATGCAGCAGCGGCTGCTTCGATCTCGGATTTCTTCAGGTACATGTTGTCATCATCATCGAATTTGACGGCGTGTCTTACGAAGTCATCTCTAAATGATGCATCAATTCCGTGAGCCTCCATGACTCTGAGTAATACGTCCTCTCTCCACTTGTATCCATCACCGGGTTGTTCTGAATCTAGTGATTCATCTTCTACCGCTTCCTCCTGTTGGGAGACTTCTTCATCCTTATCGATTTCATCTTCGATTTCATCACCAAAGGTTACACCATGGAATTGATTCAATACTTCGGCGTCGACTTCACCATCACCCTTTATCTCGAATGAAACCTCTAACCTCTCGCCCTTTTCCACGACAGGTATTGTCCAGACATTTAGGACACCATTATCTCCGGCGGTTGATTCAAGTGAAACATCGTTTCTTTTGTCTCTTCCTGCACCTCTAACACTCCAATCTTTCAATTCGAAATTAGAGGGTAGAAGGTCGTTAATGCACACGTCTTGTAGAGCGTTGTCACCATTGTTCTCGAATAGAATTAGAACTTCATATCTACCCTTACCGCCCATCGGCATTACTGATTTACCTGCTGAGAAATTCCTTCTGTTGTGTTTTACCTTCAGAATAGGAACTTCTTCAACATCCCTTGTACAAACTGGACCGAATCTTTCGGCACTGAATTCACATCTGGCTGGTCCTGCTACCATTTCGTTTCCGGGAGTAGGGTCTGGAGCCACAAGTGGATAAGATATTGTCAATTTCTTTCCTGGAGCTAATCCGATTGGCCCCCTAGTACCGATTGTCATAGTCAATGTATTACCATTGCCATCAGGGCTTTTCATTTCCTTTTCTATAGAAATACCTTCTGAAACTTCTGCCTTGAATTGTTCTGAAACCAGGTCATTTCCGTCTACCTTTATTGAAATATCTTCAACAGCAGGCACTTCGAACAAACCGGGAATGTCATCAGTCAAGCGCATCAGATTGATTGTTGCTGAACCCTCATTCTTGATTGTCAAAGTTGCAGTCATTTCTTGTCTTCTGTAAGAAGGTAAGACCGATTTTGAATATTTCTTAGTTATGGTTGAATCTAGTACCTCGAATGTTGATGGTTGTAATTCTAGAGATCCTTCAGTTGTGTGAGAAGCCTTTGGAAGAACTGTATATCCAAGGTCCCATGTGAAGTCAGGCTTACCAGTACTTTCTACAGTCACAGTTTCTGATTCCCATCTTGAATCTGGCAGTACGTCATCTGACACATCTACTATATCGAAGAGTAAATCATCACTACCCTTCATTCTGACTTGTAGTTTTACCAGGTCAACAGTAAATGATGAGCGGTTCTCGAATATAGTCTTACACTCCCAGTTATCTGGTCTTTCAGACTCTACAGAATTGATATACGCAAATCCTCTACAGAATGCATCCAATTCTCTGAAGGAGAGTGAAGAAAGCGCTGCATCTGCTTTGTATGAAGCCTTTGCCACACCTGCATTGACAGGTTTGATTCCTTCTATTAAAACTGAACCAGTCAAAGAAATTGTTTTGGTTTCTCCAGGAGACATGGCACCTATCTCCCATGAAAGCTCACCATCGTCTACCGACGCTCCACCTGTGGGTGTGATGGTTAATTGTGATGGAATATCTCTTGTAACGACAACATCTGATAAATTGACATCTGAAACATTCTCTACTTCCAATTCCATGCTAATTGTTCCGTCTTCGCTACCCTTCGAGACTGATAGAGACCTCTCTTGGTCACGGTCAGGATTGGTGTCCAATCTTTCTCTTAGGACTAACATTCTGCTGTTTTTAACTTTGTATTTGGTGGAGAATTCTTTCCTTGACTCGAGTTCATCCACTTGTACATGGTCGCCAGCAAGATCAGTGTTTGTTGTATTATTCAGCATCACATCAATGTCATAAATTCGGTCTGATTCCGATGGGTTTCTAACCTTAAGAACCCCGGAGACATTTTGCTTTACTATTTCTCCATCTGAAGTTAGAACAGAGGTTTCGTTTTCGTGAATTGAGCCTTCTAACTTATCTCCTGGAACATCATCAATTTCAGATGACCTTCTAATCTTAGCACCAGCTGATACAAAATCATCGCCAACAGAAGCCACTGGTGAAAGTGGGTCTACTGATGGGACATCTGATTCTTCAACCTCAACAGGCGGAGGTGTCAGTGCCGCAAGAGGGTCGGCTGGTGGTGGAGTAAGTGATGCTAATGGATCTGCCACTGGCGGAGCAAGCGACGCTAACGGGTCTGCAGTAGCAGGTGTGAGCGCAGCAAATGGGTCAGCTACGACCTCAGCGGGTGCTTCTTCAGTATCGTTTTCAGCAGTCATGAGTTCTGGAGGCGCAGGTGGCATCTCTGGAGGCGCAGGTGGCATCTCTGGAGGAGCAGGTGGCATCTCTGGAGGAGCAGGTGGCATCT
>CAZGJD010000002.1:0-114134 GCA_964526385.1 uncultured Candidatus Poseidoniales archaeon
AGTAATTAGGCACCTTTTCACAGCGGACGCAGTGCTCCACCACGATGTCGATCCGGTTGGCTTTGGTGGAGGTACGTTTGGCTTTGGCGATCCATCGCAGAATGTTGCGACGGTACGAGCACTCTAACAAAAAAACACATAAACAGCGTATAGCAAGGCATAAAAGATGAACTTTTAGTTAGGTTTTCTAAAAGATGCGTATGAAATACTCAAAGGTTTTCACTAAACCAATCAATTGATTTTTGAGATGGTAGTTTTGGACCCTGAATTGAAAAAATATCCGAATAACTAACGCTAGAATGTAGACTAATAGGTACTATACAACACGTAAATGCTACACTCGTCATCTAGATTTCCTTTGATTTTCTACTTAAGATATGAAGAGGTCTCGTCAAAACCGCCAATATACATAGGCTGTTCTCCTCGATTGTCAATTACGACTGGTACGGTCCTGTGACCTGTTTCTTCCACTACCTGGTATCGAGCATCTGGGTCATGGTCAAAATTGATTTCGTGAAATGAAAGTCCTTTCGAAGTCAACAAGCGCTTTACTGCAACACAATATGGGCAAAAAGTGGTTGAATATACTATAAAATCAACATCGTTTGAGGTAGCATCATCAATTACTCTGCTCATGTGTTATACCCTCTGTTTGATGCTTTTGAAGGTATGTAAAATTACTCCACTTTAGTTAATCCATCATAATCGATGGACCAATCTAACACATCCCAAGGAATGGATTGCTTGGTCACTTCAGGATCTTTAGAGATAATACCGACATAACCGCCAGCACCGGCGCCCATTCCTTTGAATGCCAGAACCCCAGGAAGATTACCCAATATCTCGTACGGCGAATTCAATGAGGGATTCAATTTACCTACCGCTTCACGGTATTGATTCATTACCTTACATACACCAAACCGGTCATCATTCTGAACAGCTTCCGCCATATCTCTTCCAGTTTGTCTGATTTCCATTAGATGAGGTAGCACCTCATCATATCTTTCCCAAACCTCGGAGTGAAGGTCGCCAGAAGTGTGTTTTATTGCCGTATTAGCTAATATTAGGTGTTTTTCTAGCCATCTTGCAAAAGAGGGCGGAGGGGTTAATGGCATTCTTTCAACCTCATCGCCTATGAATTTTAGGTGTTGAATGCCTCCAAATCTTGCAGCCCACTGGTCTTGCCTCCCACCGTGGTTACCAAGTAATTTTTCAAATTGGTAAGCCGGTTCTTGAGAATCGGGAGAATCCTTTATCGCAGCAATAAGTGCAACATTGATCGCTCCAGTGGAACCAAGTCCGGAACCAATTGGAACATCACAAGAGTAGTTTGCAGAAATTTTTCCTTCATCATCTACGGAAACTTCTGCATTTGCAAAATGGGAAATTGCGATGTTGACAACATCTCCACCTACCCTCTCACAAAATGGTGGAGCATCTGTCCATCCACCTGCCAAATCAATCCGGACCGGAGCTTTCCACTTGCCCATAATTTGCCCTATTTCCTTGGAATATAATAAGTTGACTTCACACTATCTATTCGTACAAATTTGCAATTGGATTTTTGATTTTTCAATTTGAAAATTTGTATATATTGATAAGCCAATTTCTAATTGAATTATGAAATTCAACGGGAATCATATGACCTTTCGAGTGCTGTATTTTTTCAACATTCCATTCGGCCTCTTCAAAGATTTGAGGTATTTCTAAACCCGCCTCAAGAGATACTCGATGGTCTGTTTCACCATGCATCCAAAGTAATTTTGATTTAGGAATTTCTTGGAGCCTTTGACGTAATTCAAGAGGCCTGACAACTCTTGTCCCCATTGCAATAATTCCAAGCACATCAATATCGAATTGTAGTAATTCTTGAGCCATCGCTCCTCCTTGACTAAATCCTCCTAGAACGACATTATCCCGGGGAATCAATTCAATTAATTTCAGTAGTGAAGAATCTACATCTGATAATTCTGTTGAAGACAAAATACGACGGTTTGGATTATCCCCTCCTTCGTACCTCCACCAGGTAAATCCGCGTCTTGGATGTTCAAATTGCGCTTCAGGAACAATCAAATCCCAACCTTCTGGAAGGATTTTTTCAGCAAATGGTCGCATCATAGTAGCTGTGCCGGTCATCCCGTGCATCATAACTAGGGTCGGCATTCACAACACCCAATAACTTTCAATCCCACCTGCAACCTTAAGATGAAGGTACGAATCTTGACCTCGTAAATTGAGGACTATACTGTATTCGTCGGTTTGACTGGGAATGGTACTAATGCTACCGGACTCTCTTGCCGCAGAGCCCCATGTTCTAACCAGTGGACTAGCTCCGGCATGATCTTTGATAGTCAATGTACCTGAACCACCTTGAGCTATCTCTACATCCAGATATACGACGAGATAATCAAAATCTACACCCGAGGGGTGGCCACTATCGAGAAATGTATCGTAGATATCATTCTCTGAGGATTCATATCTCTCGTCGATTAAATCGGTCGCTCTAATGAACCAAGAGTCTCCTTGGTAGTCTGAACCAACTTGGTTAAGAATCATCCGTAATCTTTCTACTCCCTCTGCGTCATTCCAGATGAATGACTCTAAGAATCCTATTTGGGTATCAAAAGTGTATTCCAAGGAATGCGATTCCCCACTTATTGCTGAAACCCTAACTCTACCATCATACACAGAGATTGTTTGCGCTTGCCAATCTTGTCCGAGTAGCGTGAAATCCCAGTTGTCCCCTACAGTCCAAGGGAATTTAAACACGGGCTGAGGCTCGCCATTCTCAAACACAGACAAGCCGGCCATTGTCACTCTTCCAAGAAATGGATTGTGATTTACAACTGCATGACGTTGAGCTTCTCTTTCTGAAGATATACCAAGCATGTAAACCTCGTCTTCTGTAACTGTATCCGATACTACCAATCGTGCGCTATCTTCACCGAATTCTGGAGTAACAAATGTGTACAACCACCAATCGGATACTTTCCAAGTTGGTAGGTTGACTTCCGTTTCAACTACGTCATCTGTTGAATCGGTAGACGTGTTGATACACCCCGAAAGCGTAGTAGCAAGCAATACCGTCGTTATTAGCAATGCTCGCATGTACAACCCTTCAAGGCATACATCTTGAGTTATGCGATTCTACGCTTACAACCATCCTGTGATTGTCAACGAAGGAGCAATAACGACTGCTACAATGCTCATCAACTTGATTAGGATGTTCAGTGATGGACCGCTTGTGTCTTTGAATGGGTCTCCAATTGTGTCGCCAATTACCGCAGCGTCGTGAGCGCTGTCACCCTTTGTAGCGCCTGCAATGTGGCCCTGTTCGATCGCTTTCTTTGCGTTGTCCCATGCTCCACCAGCATTAGCCATGAACAGAGCAAGAAGAACACCTGTAACAAGAGAACCTGCAAGTAGTCCACCAAGTGCAGGAGAACCTAATGCAAACCCTACTAGGACGGGCGCAACAACTGCGACAACTCCTGGTGCTACCATCTCTCTTAGAGCGGCACTTGTTGAAATTTCAACACACTTTGCACTGTCTGGCTTAACACCCTCTTTTCCTTCCAACAGGCCATCGATTTCCTTGAATTGCCTTCTGATTTCTGTGACCATTTCATTAGCAGCCTTACCGACAGAAGTCATGGTCATTGCTGCGACTACGAATGGTAGGGAGCCGCCGATTAGTAGACCAATCACTACCTTAGGGTCGGATAATGCAAGTTGGTCTAATCCTAGGTCGGCCGCTGCTGAAAAGGCAGCGAACAATGCAAGAGCTGTTAACGCAGCACTTCCAATAGCGAATCCTTTCCCGATAGCAGCAGTTGTGTTTCCAATTGAGTCAAGGCCGTCTGTAATTTCTCTTACTTCCTTTCCAAGACCGCTCATTTCTGCGATTCCACCAGCGTTGTCTGCAACAGGCCCATATGCATCAACAGTCATTGTAACACCAACTGTTGCGAGCATGCCCATAGCAGCCATTGCGATTCCATACAGTCCGAATTCTGGCATGTAATTTCCATCACTTCCAAAGTGACCGTCCATCATGAAGTGATTAGCACCAAAGATTCCAAGACAAATTAAGATAATTGGTATGAAAGTAGACATCATTCCAACAGATAGACCAGCGATTGCGTTTGTTGCTGGGCCTGTCTTTGACATTTCACCAATGTGTGGAATTGCCTTTGTTTCGATTCCCATTACCGGCTCTATGCCTGTGTAGTATTCAGTAACCAGTCCGATTAGGATACCAACTATTGAACCGATGATTACTGCAATCATTGGTTCTGTTCCGGTATCAAGATCTAAGACTCCAATTCCAATCCATCCTGCTATCCAAAATAGACCTGCACCAATGAATGTGGTATTTCTCAGAGCAGCGCCAGGTTCGCCATTCTTCAACCAAGCCATCGAGAATACGCCAACTAGAGAGGCAAGGTATCCTACTAAACCAAGGAAGATAGGCAGAATCACGTAGTCTGCATTCATGTTTGCGCTGGAATCTGCAATAACCATTGCAGCAATAATGCTTCCAACAAAAGATTCGAAGATGTCAGCACCCATTCCTGCGACGTCACCCACGTTATCACCTACGTTATCAGCGATAACACCAGGATTTCTTGGATCGTCTTCAGGAATTCCTGCTTCGACCTTTCCAACTAAGTCAGCACCTACGTCAGCAGCCTTTGTGTAAATTCCTCCACCTACACGTGCGAATAGTGCGATTGAAGACGCACCCATTCCGAATCCAGCAGCGTGAGTAATGTTTGTGTCTCCCGAATCACCTGCTCCGAAGAAGAAGGCGACTAAAGATATACCAAGTAGTCCAAGACCTCCGACTGAAAGTCCCATAACGGCTCCACCGTTGTAAGATACCTCCAAAGCTCCTGCTTGGCCACTCTCAGCTGCGGCAACTGCGGTTCTACCGTTTGCAGCCGTTGCAGCCTTCATACCAGACAAACCAGCGAGAACACTTGCGAGTGCGCCCCCTAAGAATGCCAGTGCTGTCAAGTGGCCGTCTTCTTCTGTTACGAAGAACAGAAGTACGGCTACTATTGTCACGAAAATTGAGAGATATTTGTACTCCGCTTTCAAGAAAGCCATAGCGCCATCCTGAATTTGCGAAGTAATATCCGCGACAGTCATATTTTCGATTTTTATATCGTTAATTTTCTTGTATAGCATAGCAGCAATGCCTAATCCGACTAATGATGCTACAACTGCAATTAGTGCAATCTCCATAAAATCACCTGTGGTCGCCGACTTTAGTACCCTTCATAAGTACATCCCTCGGTTTTACCGGGGGAAATGGGGTTTTCTTATGGGTTCACTGTGAAGCCGGAATCGTGAATCTTGGTAGAAATTACTTCTTTTGAAACCCCTTTAGAGACAACTGTCACTTTGCCATCTGAAGCACTCGCGGTAACTTTCTTGACACCAGAAATTGAGGTCAGTGCGTTGGTAATTTTCCTTTCACATCCCCCACAACTCATTCCTGAAATTGCGAATTCATGCGTTTCCGGTTTAGAGAATAGTCCCATGCACATACCGAACAAGCGAAGAGATTTCAATACAATGGTTGATAGAGGGAAGGCTTCACGCTTAGATTGATGACAATCACTGCTGAGGAGGTTTTGAAAGAAATCGGCCCAGTGCAAGAGGTCCTTGACGCTCATGACGGTGTAGTAACCGTTCTTGATACGGCGGATGGAATTGTAATGCTATCACTCGACGGAGGTTGCGTCGGTTGCTCATCGACACCAATGACTGCAATGCAAATTTACTATTCACTAAAAAAACTGGAACCTGTTAACGATGTTATCTTCGTAAATGGTGAACTACCCGAATACATGAGGACATTCATCGACCAGAAGATGGCTAATGAATCAGAAGAGGAAGGAGAAATTGTCTAATCTTCTTTTTTCTTGATACTGTGAGGATTAGCTCCGAATGAAACATTCTGACCTTTTATGTTGAATCGTGCTGCGATTGCTACGATTATACAAAGTAAAGAAAGCGGTTTTGGTAGGTAATTTGAACCCCACAACTCTCCACCTGCCAAAGAAAGCCACCAAAGTAATGATGCAGTAAGTAAAAGAGAGATCATGATGAAATTTTGAGCGATTAATTCCAATTTTTCGTTACGGGAGAATGTTGCGATGAAAATGAAGGCCGTAAGCGAGATGAAACACATTGATTGTGAAAGGAATTCGAGTGTTTCAGGCTCGAGCATGTACATGGGAATAGGCAGGGGTTCTTCAACCCCAAACCGTACGCGTCATCATGGCAGGCCAATCTTGGAAACTACCCAAGCCACGAGCGAACGGCCCTCCATTTTTCAGCAGAAATCAGGTAAGCACCGCTCTACATCAAATGGCCATCTTGCTAGAGTTAGGTGGAGCCGTAGTTTTCCGAACCCGTTCCTACCAAAATGCATCTAGACTCATTGGTTCCCTATCCCAAGACCTGGGTGAACTTGTTGAAACTAAGGAAATATTCAACTTGAAGGGGATAGGAAAGGGCCTCGGCGCAGCGATTACGCAAGCGGTAGGCGAAGGCAAATGGCCTGAAGATTGGGTTAAATTACACGAGGAAACATCTGAAGGACTAATCGAAATGTTGGGCATACCAGGAGTAGGCCCAAAGAAAATCAAGGCTCTACACGATGAACTCGGAATAAACTCAGTCGCCGATTTACAAGAAGCCTGCGTCAAAAACGAGGTTGCTCCGCTTTCTGGATTTGGTGCCAAAAGTCAACAGAAGATTTTGGACGGAATAGACCTCTTAGCACGATTCTCCGCAAGAAGAAGATTGGATATCGGTTTGCGATATGGGCAGACATTCTTGTCAATGATTGAGAAATTAGACGGAGTTCAAAGGGCGGAGTTGGCCGGTTCAGCAAGAAGGAGACGAGAAACCATTGGCGACCTAGATATAGTCGCAGCAGTGATTCCGGAAAATGTTGAATCCGTAACAAACCAAATCTTGTCCTTGAAAGGGATTGCCGACATCAAGGGCGCTGGTGACTCAAAGGTATCTGTAATCCTTGATACATCGATTTTCGAGGAAGGATTCAGTTTAGGACATTTAGATGCAAATGTACTCGATGCAATAGGAGGAGAAAGCTACGAACAATTAGAGTCGGGAGGAACTATTGACGCCCAGGTCAGATTAGTGCCACCGCACGTTTTCCCCTACACTCTGGCATATTTTACCGGGTCAAAAGAACACAATATTCGGATGCGACAAAAGGCTATGGATAAGGGATTGAAACTGAATGAGTTTGGACTTATGCCAGAAACTGAACTTACCGGTATCGAAGCTGCAAAAACTTCACTACCTGCAGAAAATGAATCTGATATTTATGCCCATCTTGGTTTGGATTACGTAATTCCTGAATTAAGAGAAGACCTTGGTGAGATAGAAGCCTCTGCTACGAATTCACTACCAGATTTGATTTCCCTATCTGATGTCAAAGGCTCATTACACAACCATACAACCCTATCGGATGGTGAGGCATCTCTTGAGGAGATGGCTGACGCCGCACGAAGGATGGGCTGGAACTGGCTTGGAATAGCAGACCATTCCCCCACCCTCGTTATCGCAAACGGTGCTAGCGCAGACGATCTTTTGCTACAGCATCAGAAAATTACAGATTACAACTCAGAATGGAAAAACGAAGGAGTTGATTTCCGATTATTCAGCGGGGTCGAATCGGATATTCTCGAAGATGGAAAGTTAGACCACCCGGACGACGTTTTGTCACAGATTGATTACGTTGTAGCGAGTGTTCATGCAATGACTAAATGGAGAAACAGAGATGAATCTCAGAATACCGAAGACTTGCTAAAATGCTTAGACAATCCGGCAACTACCGTTTTGGGTCACCCAACAGGCCGTATTCTTCAAGGAAGAGAGGGATATGATGTAGACTTACACACAGTGTTGGAATACATGTCAGACGCTAACAAAGATGGTAACCTAAAGGCTGTCGAGTTGAATGCTTCTCCTTACAGATTAGACCTCGATTGGAGGATGTGTAAGAGAGCAAAGGAGCTTAACGTACCAGTGGTAATCAATCCAGATGCACACTCTATCAAAGGCTTAGGCGACATAGATTACGGTGTGATGGTCGCAAGAAAAGGATGGTTAGAACACTCTGATGTTTTGAATACATTGTCCGGTGAGGAATTATATCAACGAATTAAAGGTGTATAAAATGAGATTTTTAAGAGCAGTAATAATAGGGTTTCTTTCAATTTTTCCAGGAACAATTCTTGGATATCTAGGATGGTTAGCGGCGGGTGCAAGCAAGGATAATTACTCTCCGTCAGTGATATTTTTCTGTAACATAATACCGTTAGGTTTTGTTATTGTGGGATTCCTTTGGGCATGGAAGAATGGTGAAGAATACGGCGTGAAATTTGAGGGCTGATTATAATGAAGCGCTCTGAAAAAGCATCAATTATCCTTGAGATGCTTGAAGAATTTTATCCAGAAACCCCCGTCCCATTGGACCACAAAAATGAGTTCCAACTTCTCATTGCGGTATTGATGAGTGCACAAACGACGGATAAAAAGGTGAATGAAGTAACACCTGAATTGTTCAAACGTGGCCCGAACGCAAAAGAAATGTCGATGCTTTCAATAGATGAAATTCGAGAATTAATCAGAGAGGTTGGACTCGCCCCAACGAAGGCAAAGAACATCTACAACTTATCCCACATTCTATGCGAACAACATGGTGGAGAGATTCCAAACACTTTCGAAGGATTAGAAGCACTACCGGGAGTTGGACACAAAACCGCTGGAGTTGTTATGGCTCAAGCATTTGGCGTTCCAGCCTTCCCGATAGACACACACATTCACAGACTTGCTGCAAGATGGGGGCTTTCAAACGGCAAGAGTGTTGAAAAAACCGAGAAGGATTTGAAAGCTATTTTCCCTAAGGAATCATGGAATAAATTGCATTTGCAAATTATTTTCTTTGGAAGAGAATATTGCCCCGCAAGAAATCACGACTTGACAAAGTGTCCTATATGTTCCTGGACTGCAACAAAGAAGCGTATCGCTCAAGAGATGGGGAATCGCTGATATCTTCAAAACTTAGAAGTGGATCTAAGGTGTCCTCTCCACCTATTACCCAGGTTAATACATCAACCATCCCTTTTGCTCTAGCAAATTTAGCAGCGGCTCTCTTGCATCCATCCTTGTCCCTTACTTTCTTACGTTGTTCGAATTTCCATTTCTGTTCAAACATTTGCTCCTTTGATTCTGCGAGCATCCATTCAATTTCTCTCCATGTTCTTGTATATTGTTTTGTATTCATTGAGTTAACTTCCTGTGATTAACGTAACTTTCTTTCATCAACCTAATGCCCCAATAGACTAATATTCCAGATATTACAAATTCTAACGTCAGGGCTACTATGGTGATTACTCCGGTCATGAATCGACGTAAACCTACCTGCTATTGGATTAGATGTCGTTATCGAAAATACCACTATATATTCACATTATGTTGTGAATAAACTCGTTGCTCCATCTAATATGTATGCGGAAACTAGACTCGATATCGCTGCAATCCATGTTAGTTGGATCATCTGTCCAACTGCACTAGTGTAGCCTCCTCCTCTCAACCTTGTTGCAATCAAAGAGACTGTAAGAATTTGGATTATGATTAGAATAGATGCTATGATTTTGAACATAGTAATATTGTCCTGAACCGCACTAGGGTCTTCCATGACTGGGAGAACGAAACCTCCTGCTGCATCGGTGATTGATGAAATATCAGTTGAGTCAGCAATACTCTGGGCAACACCGGCAATTGTTTCACCGAGTTGTAGTACAATTGATATCGTAACGTTTAGAGAAACTACGGATGAAATTAGTAATCCAAGTGCAACTCCCCACATTGTTGATGCTGACAGACTCCTTCTTCTTCTGAGTGACAGAATGTTAGTTACGGATTTTGAAACCATGTCTGCTGTCATTGCAGGCTCTCCTGATGATTGAGAGCCTTCTATGTATATCCTATTGAATCTTGAAATTACTGCAGAATTGGTATCTGCAGCGAAATAATCCCAGGCTCGTTCGCTGTCTATTCTTGTCGAAAGGCGCTTTTCAAGTCTGTCGATTGAATTGTCGAGAAGACCAAAGTCAACACCTCTTAGTGCCCTAATTGTCGCACTCGGCTCTGCGCTTCTCGCCTGAGCTGTACCACCCAATGCACGGATAAAGTCAGGATAAGCCTCATCCCTTCTGAGAACTTTATTTTCCTCACGGTGAACAATTGTTGCTGGAATTAGTAGTGGAGTGATAGGCAATACGAGTAATATCAAACCATATTTATCCCAAGATAATGTCAATTCTTCCCAATAAATTATGACGAAGAATAATGTCAGAATAAGCAGAATTATGCTAATTATTCCTGCTCCAAGCCAAGCTTGTCTGAATAAGATTCTGAAAGGTGTCGAGAAATCATCCCTAGCGAATGTCTGGTCGTCTGGTATCGTTGCCCTAAAGGCGAACAAAGCTCCAACTTGTATGATTACGAATAGGAACCCTGCGACAAGTAGCCACCTGATACGAGTTGCCATCTCCAAAGGGGTGGCTGAAGCATTTCCTATCTCGAAAAGAACGAGATGTATTCCAGCAATGACGAGACCGAACAAACCAGCAGATACTAAGGAGACATAGATTTCCTTCATCGTGTCTACACTCTCCAATCTCGTATCGTAGAGTGTATTGTATTGCTCCGCAATGGTCTCTTGCTCAGCACGCATGAATGCGTCAATCGGCTGACCTGCTTCGATTGAGAAAGCCATTCTGTCCAAGAAGTCGGACCACAGTGGAGATGGTGATTGTCTTGCTACAATTCTTGCGGATTCAGGTAGAGGTGTGTGCCATTTGTCTACTAAGGTTTCAATCCTCTTTACCTCATTAGCAAGTTCACCGTAATCTTTCATTTGACGAAGAATCTCGAAAATGGTGTCTGCTCCCACTTCTCCCAAAGACAAAATTCCCATCCTAGTTATGAACATGTGCATTTCTTTTTCGATTTTGATAGCTGACCGATTTACTTCTAAAACAGGGAAGTAAATAGCTGCAGATGTTGTTAAAATAGGTAGTAAAATTATTAGAAATATACCAGTGAAACCAGCGAATAAGGCACCTTCTCCTAAACCGCCAGTTAGGAAAATAAGTAAAATCGCGGTAATCAATCCAGCGGCTGCGGCGGGTAATATGAATATGAGAAGGAATCTTGATACTGGCATTTCAAGACGGCGCAATGCGATTTGCCATGTCGCCATTCTCTCCATTTTACCAGCCTCAATTTTAGCGATCGTTGATGCTTACCCATGTATCAACCGCAGCACGGAAAGCGTCCCATCCTCCATTGTAGTATAGATTCAGTAGGTCGAAAACATCGTCATAATGAGTCAGTCCTCTATCCGCCATTGTCTGAATGGCTTCTGCTCTTCTCATCAATTCATCATAAATATCTCTCTTATTATCAAAACCTGCTACAGCAGCAATCTTGTTTTCCAACAAATGAGATTGGAACATACCACGGAAGTAGTGCTTGTCCTTGACAGGGTCCCATTCGAACATTCCTCTAGTAAGAACACCGTCACTGTGTTTATTGTAGCCGATGACTTCGTCAATTCCAGTAATTCTTCTAGCAATACCACCACCAGGAGCTTCTACAACTTCTTGGAAAATAGCGAAATTTAGGTTGTCGAAAAATCGGATTGGAACGTTAATCGGGTCTCCAGTGAATCTCTGAATCATCTTGACAATTGACGATGCGTGGAAAGTAGCAATTACCGGGTGACCAGTCTGCATAGCCTGGAAAGCGGTTGCTCCTTCCACACCACGAATTTCTCCAATAATGATGTATCTTGGTCTTGACCTCAAAGCCGCCTTCAGTAAGTCGAACATTTCGACTCTGCTTTCTTCGTTCTTTGAATCTCTTGTAACCAACCTCTGCCAAATTTTGTGCCTAACCTTTACTTCAGGCGTATCTTCTGCAGAATAAATCTTAACGTTGTGGTCAATGAACGGAAGTATTGCATTTAGAGTAGTTGTTTTTCCAGACGCTGTTTCCCCGCTTACCAATACTGACATTCCGTATTCCAAGCATATCCATATGTATGCTGCAACTTGAGAACTCATGGTCCCCCACTGAATCAATTGAGTAATAGAAATAGTCTCTTCAGCGAATTTTCTGATAGTAAATGACGGACCTAACATGGATACGTCATCTGAGAATATGATGTTGATACGGGAACCATCCAATAATGCGCCGTCGATAATTGGTTTGTTATCTGAAACTGGCCTACCAATACGTTCAGACATGGCACGCAGGTATCTTGCTAAAATGTCTCTCTCTCTAAATCGGATGTTGGAAGTAACCATTCCAAACACCTTGTGGTCCATGTGAACGTGTTTCAATCCGATTGAATGTATATCTTCCAGCATTTCATCAGAAAGTAATGGTTCAAGTGGACCATTCCTAATCAAGTCCCTGATGATAATATAACGAAGCCTGTCTCTTTGTTCCTTGGTAACAGCAATCCTTTTGTCATCCATTCCAAGGACTTCCCACATTTTGCCCTGTCTTCGAGCAACTCCCCTGAGGTCTGAATCTAAAACCGTGTAGCGGTCAATCATTCCTGAAAGTATGTTCTCAAATTCATCATCAGTAGTGAATGTTGGCGCTGCTGGTGCTTCTTGAAGTAGCACTTCGACCAGACTTCTTCTGATATTTTCTTCTTCATCGGTTAGTTGAGGCTCTAATCCGAACCAAAGGGTCTGTCCTTCTGAACCATCCTCATCGATAGGACGATACATGTGTACAAAAATCGGTTCTTTGGTTAGGTAAATCAAATTTAAAGGCTCAATTTTTCTTGCATCTCTATCCAAAGGACCATAGTAATACGGTCTTGAGCCATACTTGGCCTCAAAATCCGCAACCCACTTAGCAATGTGAGGATGAGCAGCCATAACCGATTCGAGATCTCCTTTTTGGAACCTCTGTTCATCATCGGCCATACTCAGCTCACCGCCGTAATGTCAACGATGAAGCCCATGTATGGTTCAACTCTCCATCCTACACTTGCTTGTACTGGACCAGCGGCACGAAGGAATCTAGTCACTACAATAGTACGCTTTAGTTCTCCACCAACGAAACCAGCATTCATGTCAAGCAATACCTCACATGATGAGCGTAATTTGTGTAGTAATCGGTCATCCATTTCGGTAGGGTCCACGGTCAAAAGAAGTGATCTTGATTCGCTACAAATCTTTCTCAACCTCTGAAGTACAGCGTCCCTATCTTCTGGTTCGAGATTACTTGGCATTAATGATGATGCGGTGTCGATAGCAACTACGTCCGCTTTTTCGATAGCATCAGATTCTAACACATCGAATATACCAACATCGTTCTTTGATTCCGCTATTACTCCAAATCTGGAAAATACCAGTAGCCTTCCAGAAGCGATATGTTCTGTTACGGGGTAACCAATCGATTCCATTTGCTCGATCCAACCTCTGGTAGTCAATTCTGTTGTGACAACAAGAACTTTTACTCCATTTTCTAAGAGTCCAAAGATTAGCCTCTGACTGATCAAGGATTTACCACCTCCGACTTCACCTTGTAACATCCAAAGAGAGCGGTTTGGTAATCTTGCTCCCATTGCATTCGCCAAGCTGTCTTGTTCAAGAGTAAATTCATACCCGTCTTCAACCGGTTTAGGAGGTTCGTCAAACACTAAGCCTCACCTCCTCTGTTACGGAATCCGTTCCTGAAGTCCCTTCTGAAACAGTTGATTTTACTACACCTGTAACAATAATTAGGTCGTGGTCTGAGTAACTCCATGAGGATTCTGAAACGATAATTTCGATGATATAATTTGAAGCCCAAACACCATTGTTTGGATATATTGCATTACTTAGTATTGTAGCAGGATTACCATCGACAAATATCGATAGCGTAGATTCATCTAATGTTCTAAGGCCCGTGTTCTGGAAGAAGAGTGTGATGTTTTGATTGACACCGGAGGTATCTAATGTTACATCGCCTAAGTCTCCACTGAACGAAATATCGGTTTCTGCGTTAGCCTTTTCGTTTTTAGAATTAGAGCTAGTTGTTTTCACAACGTCACCCCAAGAATCAATTAATACGGCAGACGCTGCACCGCTTATCAATAATGTTGCTACCAACATTATCATAGTAGATGCACCTCCGTCTGCCATTTAATCACCTCATGCTACTCTAGAGCCTTTGATGACTCCATCTATGGTTAATGCAATTCTATTTGCAGCGTCATAAAGTCCAGTGTAGTAGTAAAAACTGTGAGTTTCACCAGAGAAAATTATGTCTGGGTTGTACCCATTGTAATTACTTGATAGATTGATTGGATTGACTCCATCTGTAAATAACCAAGCATCATCGGTATACACTGATGTTGAACCAGTGTTTGTAATATTGGTATAAACCAATGTACCGATAGTAGCTGTTATGTTTAGATTAGAACCAGTGTTAGCAGCAGTAACCTCAAGATAATAGGTTGTTGGACTGTTGAGATACGAAGAACCATGGTCGAGGATTTCTAAACCTGTAACCACACCTCCTGAAATCACTAAGTCTGCTAAAAATGTTCCAGCGCTACCGTTAACTTCGACTTGGCCTGCCGAGTATCCTGTACCTCCATCGTTGATGGTAAAGTCTACAACGGCTCCAACTACGTCGGTAGCATCATCTATCGTGAATTGTGCGACGGGTTGAGCAGTGGCTTCTAGTTGAGCAATCGATTCTTCGACTTGGTTGTCAAAGGATGCTATCGCAAATGCGAAAACAACCAGCATCGATGTGCCAATTACCATAGCGCCAACTGCTACACTACCCATTCAATCATTCTCCTCTCAAGCTTCTTGATCTTCTCCAAGCTGACACCATCGCAGAGAATGTTAACAATTCTCTGTTAGGAAGATGGTCTTCCAATGCGCTTTCGGTATCTCCTGGAGCAGCCATTTGAACAATAGCCAAAATCTGATTGCCTTCTTCAGCAGAAAGCATTCCAGAATTCATCGCCTTTTGAGTGAATGAAACCGCCGCCATTCCGGAGAGATGGTCCAAAAGTAGGGCAGCCACTGATGGGGCGCCCACTGAACCCTCTCCGCCTTCGCCGAGATGCTCAGGCGCAATCAAGAACGGATTTGATGCTAAGGCTTGAGCCTCATAAAGCTCCAGTAAAGGAGCCACATCTTGTGCATTCGCTCTTGGTGTACCTGCTGATGTAATCACTTCACCTGAAGCGGTCACAATCTTGTCACCTTCGACTATGTCGACATCGATTTCTTCACCTGAAGATGCTACAACGCCACCAGATGGCATCGATTCGAGACTTGTCTCGAACTTACGTAGCGTATCTTCGACAAGATCCATCCTGCTGGAGATTAATCTCTCCAAACTTGATGTATCCACATTGGCTTGAACAGGAGATGATGCCTGAGCGACTGGTGCCGCTGATGGTATCGCTCCTGAACTGTTCAATCTTGCTCTTGTTGGACCAGGTGCAATGGTCCAAGCGTCCTCTTCTGAGAGTTCACCCTGTTCTGGCATTGGTACTTGCTCAATTGCAATACTCGCCATTATTCGTAGCCTTTCCTCAGAAAGGTCGTCGGACTTTTCGCTGGACCTATCACTGTTTCCAAACGGCCATGCCATGCATGTAACCTCCACGACCTGATGTCTCCGGGGCTAAGGTTAGCCCCGAAGAATATCAGACCAGATCGGAACCAAATGTTTTGTCAGTAATAGTTAGAGTTTCGTAGGTTGAACCGCCACCTTGGATGTGAATCCACAATGTGATTTCATCGTTGATGTTTTGGTCGCCAATTCCACAATCGTTACCATTGTTTCCACCGCCGTCAAGATTCATCATCAAAACGTAGTTTTCACCAGGGTTGATGAACATAGCTTCTCTTGATGTGTCGTCACCATCGCCACCGCCGGTAGCTGAAACGTCACCTCTGTCGCCATCTGCGCCGTCATCTGTCATGCCCATGTATTCTTCAGGGTATGCAAAGTTTCCGCTGTCATCGTCAGTTGCGTCACCGTCACCAAAGAATCCTGCAATGAATTGGTATCCTGCATTGTCTCCGGTTTCATCAAGAATACCGTCACCATCAGGGTCACGGTTAGTACAAGCAACCTGCCATGCGATATCGGTTACATCCAATACGTCGCTTCCAGGACTTGATTCAAAGTACATGAAAACCTGAGTGTTGTCTTCTACGATAACTTTCTTGACTGCGATCTTACCTGCAATCTCTCTTTGTGTATCAGAACCTGTTTGCTGTGCATTCTGTTGTAGTTTCTCACCTGTTTGGATGATAACTGCAGACGCAACGGCCGCAACCAAAATTAGAGCAATGAATACAATCATTGCACCAATACCAATTGCTCCAGATTCAGAGTCAGTCTTAATTCTGTAAGTATTATTTTTCATCTTGAACACCTCAAATAATTAGAGCACCCTCGTCAGTGCTTGTGTACGATAGAATTTCTTCAGTTGTTCCGCCACCTACGATAGAGATTAGCAAGTTGTGCTTTTCATTTAGCACTGGGTTGCATTCTCCTTGGTTCATAGCTGGTTCGTCAGTTGGTGCAGTACCTGCATCTACTATGTCTGGAGAGGTCTTCAGAGTAACCATGTATACATTTGCTGGATTTAGTGTGTCATCATCATCATCTGCTGTTCCATCACTATCTTCATCGTATAGTTTTTCTGAACCGTCTACATTCACAGTGTCTAAGTTCATTGTGGTAGTTGGGCTTGTACCTTGTCGGTTCAAGTTTGTGTCCCAGCCGTCAAAGGACCCCCATACTCTTTGGGTAGCTCCAGTGTTGTCTGTACAAGTAATTGACCAAGAGACTTGGCTCTCCAATACCGGTTCGCTTCCAGCAGCTAACTCGTAGACCAGTGTAATACACCTGTCTTGCTCGTCTTCTGCATCAGCGTCACCATCGGAGTCACCATCACAATCTGTTTGGTCACCTACCATTGCAGCGATGATACTCACCTTTCCGCCGATTTCTTCCTGTGTGTCAGAACCGGTTTGTTGTGCGTTCTGCTGCAACTTTTCACCCGTCTGGATGATTACTGCGCTCGCAACTGCGGCAACCAGAATTAGAGCAATGAATACAATCATTGCACCAATACCGATTGAACCCCAATCGTTATTTTCGTTCATTCTTCTTTCTTGCATTTTTTTCACCTTTTTGTTTTTTTTTGTTTTTTTCGTATCTCTACAATCCTCCCCGACCAGCAGTGCTAATGCAGGGTGGAAAATGATCAGGCGACGGCTCCACCTCCTTCGCCCATGTCTATGATGAGTGGCATATTTATCACGCCAATTTCATCTGGTGAGAGTTTCTCAATTAGTGGTAGTGTATCTACCTTATATCCCGGTGGAAGCCACGGCTGAAGCATCAAATCCCTTACAGTCTCCATGCTTCTATTTTGAATTCTCATTGTGACATCAACCTTGCCTGCTGATATTTCGTATCCTGTTTGGATTGAAATCTTCCTTGATAGAGGGACTTCATCCATTCCGAATCTTAATCCGGGTTTAATATCGAATCTAACCAAAATAACGTCCCCCGGCCTCAAGATTGGCAGGTCGACAGACTCTGGGTAACATTGCCACTCATTAGGAACAGGCGGTGCAAGCCTCATTTCAGGTATCGGTCTTGAGCCATCATTACATATCCTCAAAATCAATACTCCAGTTTCACCACCGGCTGGCCAACGAGTGTCTATTCCAATCCAGAAATTTCTAAACAAGAAAGGATTGAGGGCTACTGCAGAATCAACCACAAGGTCTCCAATAAGTTGCTCCACCTCTTCAGCAGCATAAGCAACATCGCCGAGTTCAGCGGCACCTGTTGCGTTCTTTAATCGCCTTAGAATGATTTCCAATTCTGCTTCTTCGATGGTTTTCTCTTTCAACAGACGATTCAGCATTGCGATGTTTCTTCTTAATTCAATTACGTCTTCTTCGACTTTAGCAAGGGTTTTTTCAGCTTTCTTGACGGATTTTCGCGCTTTGAACAATTTATGTTGTTCTAGATTCAATCTTGCGTCAATGATGTCATATTCAGTAGTCTCAAGGGAGGAATCACCGGATGAAACTCCGTACACTATGTGTTCAAGTTCTCTGCTTGCGCGAATCAGTCTATCCGCACTCGTCTGTGATGCACGAATTACCTTTCTAGCATCATCGAGGTCTGTTGCACCAACTTGAGTTTCTTCTTCATCACTCACTCAGACCACCTCCCTCGGGTTGTTCGTCATCGACGAATAAATCATCTAAGTCAACTCCTATTGAATTGTTTTGATTTTCCGGATGAATTATTTCTTCAGAAATTTCTTCCATTGTCTCTGTAGGGCTTGGTAAATCCATCGCCTCTAAACTTTCCATGGTATTAGGTTCTGAGGATTCTTGGTAATCCATATTGGAAGCGGAATCATCCAAAGATTCCGAATCTCCATGAGAGTTTGCAAATTCATCATTGAGAAGAATGTGAGTGTCTTCATCCCACTTTGCGACATCAGAAGTGCTGGCATCTCCCTCCGCAGCCACATTTGGCTTTGGTTGCGAAATTAGAGAAGATAAGTCCAATCCATCGCTCGCTAATTCTGTCAATAATCGTGCAGGGTCACCTAAGTCTCTTTCTATCTTACTCGCCTGAATCTCAACCTCAGTCAGTCTTCCATACAATGAGCCATATAGCCTGTTTGCATTCCAAATTAGGATGACCACTCCGCCAATTACCACTAACAAATATGCGACTAGGGACGCCACATTTTCAGATGAGGAACTGAGTTGTGGAGGGAATCCGATTATTACTCCAATCATACCCAACACAGGCATAGCGAGGATTATTGTCAACTGTCTCTTTGAATTAGATAACACCTCATAATGATCGCTGTAAAGAGTGCTAACTCCCTTGCGAGCCCTTTGATAATCTTCGTGTATGAGTTGGAATTCAACACTAGACTTCCAGGTCATAGTCCACACCCAAGAAGCGGCCATGAACAGGACAACAGGTCCCCACCAAGCCATATTCATGAGATGGAATGCGAATCCGAGAGCCATAACTCCTGAATATGTTGCAGCAAGCCTGAATTTATCATTCTGCCCAACCAACCTTAGCAGAACCACAGACAGTATAATCAGGCCGAGAGTTGCTATGAATGAAATGCCAATATCAGGGGACCAAGATTCTACCTCTCCCTCGAGTTTGAAGTTTTTAGGTTCCATCGCAGTATTATCCCAATTATTTGCTGTCAGAATAACGTTGCAATTTACTTCTGAGGATTGAGCCCACCAATCTAATTCATCGGTTCGAACTTTCCATTCAAGTGCAATTGAATCATCATTTCCAAGGAATGGTCGCTCGAATACTGGGTCAGAGACTTCCACTCCATCACAGACTAATTCTGCTTTTACAGCGACTGCTAATGAAGTTCCATCGTTTCTCAAAGTAGCAGTTATAGAGGAATCTGCACCCTCGAGTAGTTGACCGTCAGCGAATGATAAATCTGCAATTGTTGGAATAGACACTGTGTCAAAATAGAATGCAAACGTAGCATTTGTAGATTCACTGTAGCCACTGTGTTCGTCAGGATGGTATAGTTTGAAAGTTAAATCATAACCGTCGTTCTTTAAGATATTAGGTCTATTTGGCGGGTTGACAATTATCTGTAGCTCATTCTCAGTCCATTCATATGCTTCCTTTGCCGGTAAAGTGATTACATTAGAGTGATCACCATTTTCACAATCATTTGTTAGATTGAACTCGTGAACAACTCCATCAACATCAATACCGAATGACCACATGAAATCTTCAGGGTCCAACCCCAAATCTGTGAGGTTTACCCTTCTTTCAGAACCACAAAGTTCGAGCATATACTGCACGGCAGAACCAGCACCGCCGATAGGGATGTGTTCGTAGATAACACCCTGTGTCAGATTCGAATCATCTTCAGCAGGCTTTAGTTTGAAATCTCCATAGTTGAACAACCTAGACATCTTTAATGACGTTTGTTTGACAGTAGTTCCAGTTACTTCATCATCATCTGGCGTCATTGTTACCTTCAACTCTGCTTCCAGAAGTAGGCTTGGGTCGAGTTCCATTCCGATAACGGAGAACCTAAGTTCAATAGGGACTCCTATTGGTAAAATCTTGGAGTTTGGAGCAGTTGAATCAACTTCCCACGCAATTGAAGGGATTTCAAGGCCTGGTTTTAGGACTTCATAATCTAGGTCGATAGTAACCTCTTTGTTACCTACGTTTGTTAGCGTCACGATCCAATCTCGTCCTAACCCTGTGTGATAGTATTGCTCATCAGGCCAATTTTCAATCTCTACAATGAATACAGGCGCAACCGATAACTGAATTGTTCTTCCTGCAAGGAACTCTTCATTGTCAGAATCATAAAGAGAAATAGTAACTTCATGTATGTCGCCATTTGCAAGAGAATAATTTCCGCCAAGAGCCGGAATATCAATAGTAAGTTCATTCGTTATTGTTCCGTCTATCGGAATAACCATTGATTCGTACTGCCATGAATTTGTCCAATTACCTTCGATAACTGCGACTACGTCAAGTAATTCTTCCGTATTTCCATTATTTCCAAATGTAACATCGATTAATTCCTGTTCACCAGGGATAACTGAAATCAAACTTTCAACATCAATCGTCAATGCGTGGTCTGCGGATATATTTGCGACCACAGAAGCTGACAGATTCATGCCATTATCTGCTTCAACCCAGACAGTTACCATGTGGAATTCATCCGCACTAGCATCGGGATTAGGATTGAGTCTTATCTTAATGGAATCTTTGAATCCTGGTGCAACTACTAATTCGGTTGGAGATTCGAGACCGAAAGTAACATCATTTGCAAGACTTGTATCCAACCAAACCGAATAAGTCGTTATGACGTTGCCAGTATTGTTGATGAAAACACGTGTCATTGGAGTTTCATACGGAGATAAATCGATTGTATGATTAGTTGGCTCCAATTCGAAATTAACAGATTCTTCAACGCGAATCATTAGAGTCTTGGTAGATAGCAATTCTCCTGTTTCCTTGTCTTCGACTCTCAAAGTAAGGGGTTGGAATGTATCAGCAGGTGCTTGTGGGTCCGTAATGACACTGAGAGTCAGGTTTGCTACATGGTCATTATTTGGGTTAGAAGTGTCTTGCATAGATGGTGGCAAATCATCTACAGTAGTCGTTGTACCAGCACCTGTGTCTAAAGTCGCAGTCCACAAATCAGGCAGATCATCTTGAATTACAACACGATATGATGAATGATTATTCCCAATATTTGCTAATTGAATATCGAATTCTGTCTCATTTCCAACATCCGCATCGAGTGGGCCTTCAGTAACTATTTCTCCCAACGTAATACTTGGAACAATTATCGTGATATTTCTTGTAACACTACTTGCTAAGACTCCGCTCGCTTGTTGTGAAGCAGTCAGAATGGGTGTCGCTGTCACAGGTAACCTCAATGTGCCCGCAAGAGGTAACAAATCACCTGGACCGTCAATTGCCAAGAAGGATTGAACAGGTGTACCAATATTCAATCCTGAAACTACCTCTGGACTTACATCTCTCTGCCATCTTTCTGATTCAGATAGTCCACCAGAGGTCCCTGCGATGAAACTGTAATTACCAGCAGTAATATTCGCTCCGACGCCTCCGGCCACACCGCTTCCAAGGTTGTGCTTAACCTCGACAAGGAGGCCGATTACCTTGTTAATCCCTCCAGACCCGTTTGCGTTCAGAATTTCTTCTTCCGTGAGTATTATTTCATCTTCGACAGGTCCCGGGTCGACTGCTATTACTGCCCGGATTACCATTTGGGTTTGATTGAACGTTGGTATGCCACCATTAGTTGGCGTAGCCGACATCCAAATGTAGAGACTGTCGCCTGCTCCATTTCTCTCGGACTGTACCAACGGAGATGAAACAGGTGCAGGAGTAACTTGAACATATACCGTGATGCTTTGACCCGCTGGAATTACATCGGTTCTTGGAGTTGATAACTCAACTATCCAGTTGTCTGCTAGTGCGGATAGCCCGGTAGCCAAGTCAAATGCTGCTGGAACGTTACCACTGTTGTTGATGTTGAATTGCAGAGAGGATGTTTGCGAAGGCGTCACGGTAATCGGACCTAATGGCGCCTCTATTGTAGCTTGATATTGGTCGCCTACCATCACGTGACCGACGCTTCTTGCAGTGTAGGGTTCAGTGGATGTGCTAGTCAGATTTAGGTAAACATTTTCCAAGGTTGGTTTAACTGCGTCATTTGGAACTGTTACAGATACGGAAATTGTGGTAGACTCGTCTACTCCGATACTGATACTACTTCCATGAAGAGAATTATCGTGCCACCCCAAATCAGAGCCTAACTCGACGGTTAGAGTATCGGATTCTCCTAAGTTGTTTATGACCCATGTCAGAGGGAAGGTTGCCCCTGGCTCTATCGCCATTGTAGCGGGTTCACCGATATCGATTATGTAATCTGAAAATACAACGGTTTCGGAAGATCTTGGTACCTGATTATCCCATGATGTGCCGTTAAAATGCACAATTGCATTCATAGTCCATGCATTCATCATATTAGCCGCATTAAACGAAACTGTGACTGTATCTGGAGTAGTAGGGTTCACTAGATTTCCAGGCAACAGAATGACTGTATCTGACCAGAATGACACCTCTGTCCCGTTTCCATTATGGGTGAAATTTAATTCGAATGTCGCCGAAAGAGGCATGACTCCATCATTCCTGACGGTAGCTGTATAGGAATGAATCGAATGATTCAATCTCAGATAAGAGAATCCTCCACTTGGGCTAGGGATGTTGTCATTAATAGCGGTGCCTAGATTTAGTGTAGTAACATCAAAATTCAAACTTGCTTCGTTATTTCCAGTATTTGAATCACTTCCTGAACTTACTCTTGCGAAAATTGTCTGGTCGTCGCCCGATGGCGCAGTCCATGTGTAAAGAATAGGGTTAGTTTGACTCACGGCTTGCAAGTTATCGATACTAATGGTCGTTAGAACATTCTCAGAAGAGGAAGGGGAGAGTTTGTGAACGATTTCCAAACTTGCCGAGCCCGTGACGGGTCCGTTATTTGCCACGACGATCCTGATAATGTGTTCACCAGGAGCCAATGTGATTTGGCCACCATCATCGACTGACCCACCACCAGAAAGGGTGAGTATCGGGACTGAAAAATCAGGAGTCGTTCTGCCTGAGGTTTCTGCGTTGACTCCGATTACCGGGACGAGTGCTTGAAGAAGAAGCACGCTCAATACGGCGAAGGCTGTCTTCCGATTAGTCACTGGTAGCACCTCGCCTGAATGCGTGAATCTGTACGGATTTGCCCTGTCTAGTCCATACTGCTAAAAGTTGTTCTAGCAATCTGTTATGGACATCATCCTCGATTCCTAATCTTCTTCTCTCCTCCCACAATAGAAGCTGTTCCGCTTGAGTTAGAACTCCGTCTTTGAGATACAGCTCTAAGGTTCTTCGATAAGAATCCCTGTCGGAAACAGCATACACTAACTCATCACCAGGCAACATATCAGCCCTATCCTGAAGTATGTTTCCTAGGTTCAATGCTTCATCGTAGGAAATGTTGCGCCTGTCTAGGTCACTTTGGATGGCAGATGCTATTTCTTGCAAAGCATATTTCGACGTAGCCTTGTGAATTTGTCGCATGTACTTGCGACATTTCCTAGACATACGTGTGGCTGCCATAGTAATTTGTTGAAACTGGCGGATTATAAGACAATCGCCTATATTATGCTTTTTCATGCAATTCGATTGCTAATTCATGCAATTTGGATAAACAGTACATAGCGAGGATCATTATGCTAAGAAAGTCCAATACAAGCATTGATTTGCTATGATTTATTCGCATTCCCATGGCAGAAGCTGTAAATCTAGAAACTGGCGACAAATCGCCTATGTTTGAAGCCCAAGATTCGGAAGGAAACACCCACAACCTTGAACATATTCTCAGTGAAGGAAGAAAGGTAATTCTATACTTCTACCCAAGAGATTCTACACCTGGATGTACGGTACAAGCATGTGACTTTAGAGATGATATGGCAAGGTTGGGCGCCCACGGATACACAGTTTTCGGTGTATCTAAGGATTCAGCAAAAAGCCACGATAACTTCATTTCAAAGCAAGAACTAAACTTTCCACTCTTGATGGATGAAGACGGTTCCCTACACGAAGCATTTGGAACATGGCGTATGAAAATGAACTATGGCAAAGAATACATGGGTTGCGCAAGATCAACCTTCGTTATTGGAGAGGATGGCAATTTGGTCTTCGCAAGATACAATGTAAAGGCCAAAGGTCACGTAGCTATGCTCACAAGAGAGTTGGGAATTGATGAGTGATTTGATTTCAAAGAAGGTCACTTTGAAATCAGGAGCCACTGCGTGGACTCCGTGCTATGTAGGTAGCGACTCCGTAGGAGAAGGTACGAATATTGGTTCTTTGTCACATGTAGGAAGAGATGTTCTAATTGGAACCAATTGTAAGATTCAAGGTTCTGTTTACATTGCTGACAAGACAAGGATTGGAAATAATGTATTCATAGGCCCTGGAGCCGTAATCACCAATGATAAGTATCCCCCTTCAAATGGAAAATGGAGCCCTGTCGAGGTGTTGGACGGTGTTGTGATCGGTGGTAATTCAACAATTGTTGCAGGGGTCTCATTAGGGAAAGATTGCGTCATAGCAGCGGCTTCTGTAGTAACCAAAAGTATCCCAGAAAACGAAGTATGGGCAGGCAATCCAGCAAAATTCATGATGTATAGAGCAGAGTACGAGAACAGGAGGGATAATATTGAGTAAAATCGCAATAGTAAAATTTCTTCAAAATTGTATCGAATATGCAGACGCTTCGATGCAAAGGAAAAAGGAGAGAGGCGATGACCCATCCATTATTTCTGAATGGGAAGCATACAGAAATTATACTCAATACGCATTAGAAGAGGTAGAAAAGGGAGACCTAGACCACTGGCTAAAACGTGAATTTTCAACCGCAATAAATGAAATTGACATTGAAGAGTTAGACCATCCAACAAGGGCTAAATGGCTCTCTGCGGCAGTTTCACCCCGTCCTTTAGCACTTATCTCTACCAGAAGTGCTGAAAGAGAAAATGTTGCGCCAATGACGAGTTTGTCCGTTGTATCAAATACACCACCCCTCATTGTGATGTCTCTATCACAAGACAGAAATGGAAAACAAAGAGACACCTATCTTAATCTAAAAGAGAACGGCACTTGTGAGATACAATTGATGGCTCCTACCTTGCAAGCGGCTAAGGATGTCGACATTGTTTCAAAACCAACAGATGAGAGTGAATGGAATTTAATCGAGAGCGAGGGGCCGATTCATGACTTAGCGGTTATTGTTCTAAGATGTAAAATGGTGAGGGACGATGATCTTCCCGAAGGTGCTGTTGCGAGATTAGTAACGCTAAGAGTTGAATCGATAATTACTCCAGAATACTTACCACCAGAAGATGGATTCTCTATTTTGTGCCAACACGGAATGGACAGATTAACACCAAGTCCAATCGATTGGGCCCATACAGCCACTCATCACAGAAGCTGATTTAATCCGTCTTCAATAGACGTTTCTGCTGACCAGTCAATCGCTTTATTCATGCTTACATCCGGTTTTCTTCGTAAACTATCTCCGTGATTCTTTTCACCGTATTCAATTTTACAACCTGTTTTCTTTGCAATTAATTCTGCGAGGTTTTGAATCGATATTTCCTCTTCACTTCCAAGATTAAACGAACACCCTGAGATGTTTTTCGCATCATTGATTTTCAACAAAGCCTCAACTATGTCCGCTATCCACGTAAAAGAACGAGTTTGGCTACCGTCTCCATGAACGACTATAGGATCAGACTGAAGCATAATGGACACTACTTGCCCATTGACGTCACCTCGTAATCTTGGACCGTAGGCGTTGAATGGCCTCACAATACGGATATCTTGTCCAGCCCTTACAGCATATTGGCACAAAATTTCACCTATGTACTTTGAAGAACCATAGGAATGACGTTGATGCAGGTGAGCAGGAGTGAATACGCTTTCGGATGTATTCGAGATTGGCATTTTTTCAACTTCTCCAAAAGCTTCTGGTGAAGAATAGAATACCAATTTAGCATCACTTTTTTTTGCTGAATCGATAGCATTAATCGTTCCATTGATATTCACATCTACAACTAAAGAGGCTTCTTCGTGAAACCTTTTTGTTCCATTTACAGCGGCAAGATGGTGAATTACATCTGGCTTGATTTCACTGCATATTTTTTGCAAAAATGCGGAATCTCTAACGTCACCTTCAACAAAAGTTGCTTGACTTGGAAGATTCTGAATTTCCCCTCTAGAGAGATTATCAAGCACGGTCACATCATCACCTCTAGCAATCAAGGCGTCAACTAGATGAGAACCGATGAAACCTGCACCACCTGTAACGAGAATGCGCATTCAATCACCTACACGCTCGATTATTTCCAAAAGTACTTCATTTCCTGATTTTGATATTCTGATTCTATCCCCGTCGTTTACTTCGATACAGGGGTCCTTGTCAAAGCCATGTGAATAAGGAAGGTTGAGTAAACTGCAAGCCGGCAAACTTAGGGAGCAGATATCTCTTGTCACAATGGCCTTTGGCCCTTTCCCAGTGTAGACCAGCCCCATTAGAACGTAGGGTGCAACGGTTGAACCAGAACCTTTTGGATATATCAAAATCTTATCTTCGATGACCCTGCCATCCAGTGGATGCCCTGTTTCCTCGATTTCACCAGTGTCACGATTCACGTAACCGAGGTACGTAATGGGGACATCAGTTACCATTGCTTGCCCCTCAATTTCCCAATCTTCTTGTGAATCCAGTCCTGAGCCGTTAATCGATAAATCTCCGTTTTGTAATATCTTGGAGGATTGATGCTGAGGCTGAGATTTTGCTTCAATCACTGGAGTATCTCCCTGAAGTAAATCAGACTCAAATGCATGAAGGACACAATCTTGTATTGACGCTACAGAAGTAGGTATTCGATTAAGTCCACTCGTTAGGTAGTGCTCTGCTTTTAGTGAATTAGTTAGCAGATGATTGTATTTATTTCGATTGTAAGGAGTTACTTCAGGACATGTATCTCTCAAAATTACTGCACCTGCCTCCTCCAAGATTGCAATCGAGCCGTCCGCTTCTGCTAAATCATAATTGTAAGTTGATGTAAAAACCCACAGTCTACCATCTTGAATCACCTTACCCATTTCGCAATGGGAGCGAGCTGCAGAAGCAGTGATTCTAATTTCCTCAAGGCTAGCTTGTGGACACCCTATAACCACGAGGTCTACCTTTGCCTTAGGAGATAGTTCGGAATATCTGGAGTTTAGGTCTTCAGCGGTAAACGTTAGATGATATTCATCGCCTGTTGTTTGGACTTCAGAATGCCCCTGAACCCACAATTGAGCACATCCATAATTGGCAGCTGCAGCTGTAAGTGCTTTTTTGGATGCAAAACTAATGTAATTAGGAAGACCTTTGAGGAAGGGCATTGGACCATACGGGAAATCCCAATCTGGCCTGACCTGTTTGCCAATCCAATCTCCTAGTATTGACCAATCTGATAGATGTATAAGTTCACATTTAACATCGACAACAATGTTTGGTCTACGATTTTCTTCAAGATGCAACCCCCATTTTGGCGCATACCCCGTCAAAGCTGTAGCCAGGGCAGAAAGACCTGATTCTCTATTAGTGACCAAATCAGTCCAGGTATTGGAAAACGCTACTGCATTTGATTCGGCCCAAGAAGCAAAGCCTGTTTCATCATCTACTCCACGATCGTATGGAGTGCAGGAAAGTGTTGCATCAATACCTAATTGCTCATATGCTTGAATAATTTCAAATTGCTGTTCCAAGAAATCTGGATAATCAATATCCATCTCTTCCATCCTGCGTTTATCGCATCCAGCAGAGTTCAATGTTGTTGGAATTGCGACGCTACCATCCCCGGCAAGGTCTGAAAGAAAGCGCCTCAAACCGTGTCCGCCAGTAATTACAGAGACCCCGGACACGTGGCTGTGTCGCACTTTGACAAATTCCTTTGCACCTGCAGTTTTGGCCAAGTCGATAACAAGTCTTGCCGCCTTTTGTTTGGTCGGACCATGTTGTCCTGAAAGCATAGAAGCCAAACTTTCAGGTAACTCCATAACATAGGGGAATATCTCCTCGCCCTTGAACACTTTGCATAATAATTCTCTAATTCTCGTTAGATTATCGCCAACCATGGCAGACGACAAGGCAGGTAGGGAGAAAAATGACCGGAGTAAGAAAACTGATGGCAAAAAGAAGCGACAAAAAATATTCAACTTCGCTATAATTTTGTTAATTATAATCAGCCTCACACTAAATGGATACAGTATTTCTAAACTAGAGCCAAAGAATGACGACGTGGATTCTGTGGGTGCTAATTCCTTGATTGAATTTGATATCTTATCCGGCACACACGGATGTGAAGAAGGCGGTTTTAGTATCCAAACTGGAGTAGACAGCAACTTGAATGGAATCTTAGAAGATGAAGAAATATTTGATGTCAAAAACGTATGTCACGGAGATGAAGGAAATCCAGGACCAATGGGTAATCGTGGATACAGAGGATACAATGGTACTGATGGTGAAAATGGAACAAGCGGGCAAAACGGTACAGACGGGACCTCCTCATTCATCAATTCTCAAACTGGAGAAATAGGCCCGTGTGATGATGCAATAGTAATCCAAATGGGGAATGATTCAGAAAGTGAAGAAGTCACCTCAGAAATCAAAATGTGCTTTGGAGAAATGTTCGAAGGACGAATTACAGATATCGAAAACTCGATTGGAGATTCATTCACGAGTGGATGCTCAGAAGGCGCGATATTGAACGGTTTTTTGATATTCGCAGCAACATCATCAGGTAATTGTATGCTATATTCGGCTACTGACAGAGAAATTAGTCAAATCTCTCAGTCGACAAATTTCCTCCCCGGATTTAATCTCGGATTTTCCTTGTTCGAGGATAGGATATGGTTTGACGCATTTGACGGGATTGAAACCCACATATGGTCGACAGATGGCACCGACATTAGGAAAGAGTTCACCACTTTCAATATAAATAGCGGACACTCCCTTCATTCAAGCAATAATCATTTGACTCTCTTCAGCGAGAATGAAATTACGGTTATCAGCGAAAATAATTCAACCACTACGGGTTCTTTCACAAATCTTTCAATTTCAAATGATGTTCTGATTTACAATTCAAATGGAATAATATTAGGAGGAAACAACATTGGAGGAGAATTACATTCAAAAGTTGAATATCATGATGGAATATATTACTTCCTTGCTACGAGCGACTTCAATGGAATCCAATTACATAGTAGCAACGGATTTAATTTAGTCAGATTATCTGATACGTTATCGTCTGTTTCCTCAAATGATTTTGAACCAATATATGCTGATGGCAGTATTTTCTTTAGTTCTGGAGAACTATTTTCATACAACATAGATAACTCTACCACTTACACCGTGAATAACGATCTACAAGTTGCTAGTGATGAAGTCATCGTCTTTGGAAACAGAGTTTGGTTTTCTTGTTACATAGCAAACTACGGAGTCGAAGTGTGTTCCTCAAACAGCATAAACGCCACGATAATTGCTGACTACTCGAATGGATTCGCCTCATCTAATCCTAAATTATTCACGACCTATGAGGACAAATTATTTGCTATTCTTGAGGATGAAAACGGCGGAGGAACCCTTTGTGAAATCAATGAGAATTCTGTTACAGAATTATTCGACCACGACCCTGGAGACTTAGTTTCTGGAAATCGTGGAGAAATATGGTTCAGCGACGACTACGCATATTTCGTTGGAGATACAACAAATCACGGAACTGAATTGTTCGTTTGGTCGCATGGCACGGTAACTGGAGATTGGATAATTCTCTAATTTCTCCAGTCGTGCTTTGCGGCTAATGGTTGTCGCCAACCCTGTCCAAACGCTCTACTGGACACTCTTGGTGCGGGAGGCATCTGCCATCTTTTGTGTTCACTTTTTGACAGCCTCGTTAAAACATCCCTGACCGTTTTATCGTCGAATCCTCTACTGATGATTTCTGTAGCATCCAATCCAGATTCAATGTGTAGGCGCAATATCTCATCCAATACCGGATAGGGGGGAAGACTATCTTCATCCTTTTGATCTGGAGCTAATTCAGCACTTGGAGGCTTGGTTAATGTAGATTGGGTAATTATTTCTCTACCGTTACGAGAATTGTAGATTTTTGACAATTCATAAACTTCCATCTTGTAAAGGTCACCAAGCGGAGCGTAACCTCCGGCCATGTCACCATATAGTGTACAGTATCCCTGTCCCAGTTCAGATTTGTTTCCTGTAGCAATTGCCATCGCATTATTAGAATTAGCATAGGCCATCACGATTAATCCTCGTAGCCTCGCCTGCAGGTTTTCAGCAGCAATTGGATTTCCAGCCTCTAAGAGAGCTGAAAGTTCTCCTTCCGTTGAATCGTGAATGTCGCTTATCGGTTGCATCACAAATTCAATTCCTAATGCTTCAGCAGTTGCTTTTGCATCGTCGATACTGTGTTGGCTCGAATGTCTAGAAGGCATTGAAATCCCAGTGACATTTGAAGCACCAACAGCCTCTGCTGCGACACACGCAGCCAAAGCTGAATCAATACCTCCTGAAAGTCCGAGAACAATTTTGGATATACCGCTCTTTCTGCAATAGTCAGACAACCCCATTGTAACGGCATCTAGTAAATCATCTACACCAAGGTCAAGGTTTTCACTACCTGAGATTTTTTCGAAGTCACCATCACCAATCCATTGTGTCTTATCGGGCCCACTCAAATCAACTAGCAAAATTCCTTCTTTCCACGCTGGAGCAATGATAGCATCCCCATTTGGCCATGCAACAATAGACCGACCATCGAACAACAGGTCGTCATTGCCACCGACTTGATTTGCAAGTAGGAAAGGATGATTCAGCGATTTTGCGACGCTTCTTGCGACGTCTATTCTAACCTTACATTTGTTTGCATGATAAGGAGATGCAGAGAGATTTACTGTAGCGTCGAGAAGAACCCCTTGCCTCCCCCAATCCATTATCTGAGCAATCGGGTCGCTCTTGTAATCGCTCGGAGTCTCACCCGAGTGTTGCCAAGCATCTTCACAAATTGTAACACCAATGTCTAACCCCGCTATTGTCCTAGCAATTCCCGGCCTTTCATCTGACTGGAAATAACGAGCCTCGTCAAAGACATCGTAAGTTGGAAGTAATTGCTTGCGTGTTACCTCTCGCGGTGATTCTCCTGTTCGCACTACACCATTACCGGGTAGATCTCTATGAGAACCTGCATCTAGTGGGGTGCCTACTAAAATTGGAATGTCAGACTTCAGGTTTAGTGCACTTTTTTTACACTCGGTTATGAAATCAGATTGTAGTAGTAAATCTCTTGGCGGGTATCCAGATACTACAAGTTCAGAGGTTACAGCCAAACTCGCACCGTTTTCTTTAGCTATATTTGCCATTTTTTCAACGAGTAAAGAATTACCAACTATATCGCCAACAAGCGGATTTGCTTGTAGTAGTGCGATTTTAGCAGACATTTAACTCCCCTATTCCCATCCAGAAGGCTCTAACCTCTATGCTTTTGGCTTCTGTAATTCTTCTAAATCGTATTCGTAATCATCTTCGATTTCATTATTCTTGGCGGTGGCAAATCTCATCCAAGCCAATAGATATAACAAACCAACGCAAATCATTGTCATCGTCATGCCTAGAACATACGGATTAGTGGCACCGATTGTATTCTCAAGGAATGCTTTTTCTTGAACTGGTTTAACGTCTATAAATGCGGAATAGTGCACTTCTCCATCCACTGTGACAGCGAGTCTTTGCAAACCAGGTTTCGAGGGTTTCCAGTCTACAATGTATGTCCCCACAGATTCTGCTGCAATTAAGAATCGAGTATTTGCGATTTCTTCTGTATTACCACTTAGGTAAATTACCTCAACCTTGAGTGGCACCTCACCGTCTTTCATTCCGTCATTCCTAACATGAATTTGTACTACGACTGGTTCTTCAACTTCGATTGAAACTTTTGAGATATCAATCCCACTTCTCTCAAGAGAAAATTGAGGTTCGTATTTCACAAGATGCCATGTATGAGCAGGATTGTTTTGGCTATTTTCAGATTTTGAGAATTGGTTACCTGCTAAATCTCTACCTTCAAATCTCACCTTTAGTACCGTTTGTTCCTGAAGGATTTCGGAGGAAATAGATGAAATGTCGACACTTCCTGTAAATTCAAGTCTCAACCCCGAGTTATCTTCACCCTCCAATTCCATTTTTGTGTCACCCGACATTAAGGGAGTATTATCTGTTACTGAAGTGACCCACCAATACATCCGCACCGAATCCTGGTCTATGCCGTGATTTTCAGAGATTAGGACTGTTATATTGTGTCGTTGTGCGGATAATACGGCTTCTTCCCTAGGAGATGTGAATTCAATTACTTCCGGTCCCTTTCCGTCTACTAATATCCACAGCACGGCATCTGTAAGGCTAGTTGTGTCGACCCCTTGTTCTGGCAAGCAATCAACATTGTATGTCAAGGGATGAAGTCCTGATGACTGAGGTGCCATTAAGGAAGCAGTGAAATCACCTTCAATAGAATTAGTGTAGGTCTTAACCCCGTTTATCTTGACAACGATTTGGCAATCGAATTGCGGTTTTTCAAGCGTCTGTGTGAAGAAGACGGAGCCTGATAACTCCATGGAGGAGCCGGGATTAACCCTCGCACCCGATTCGGTTAATGCCCCATTTTCAACCCATAAAGACAACTCGTTTGGAATCATCATTTCAGAGGAGAATCTCCACCTATTGTATGGAAATAAAGCAGAGTCTATGTTTCCGGCCCTATCCATTACCTCCACTTTAGGCTCCCTTCTAGTCTCTCCAATATCTGGTAATGACCACTGAGGTGTAAAGTCAAGATACAATTTCAAATTTTGCTCAAAAGGCCCAGGGGATAATCCAAATTTGTCGGTAATGATACATGAGTTAACTACGAGATGATGAGAACCCGTATAACATTCATTAGATACTGAATCCCATACCAATTCTAAGTTATCGGATGGCACATTGCTTGCTAGAGACACCCTTATCTCTGAAACATCTGAAATTCCATTTAATTCTGAAAATGAAACATTCAGGCCATAGCTTTGTCCTGGATGAAGCCAACTTCTCCTTCCATCCTCCCACTCAAAACCATCCGCATCTACCATTGGGGCTCCATCATTTCTAATTTGATACATGAATAAGTGGTCATCAACATTTGCAGATCCACCTCCTAAGAGAGAATAACCCGACTGGTCTGTACCAACCACATACCCTGCAACCTTTTCCCCCGGGAATGCTGAGGTGTCATCAATTATTGCGATGTAGGAGCCAACCGGTGAATCCAAATCTTTTGGAATAGTCATGAGGCGAGGAATGTATTCATTCTCACTCGGCCAACCATCGTTATCGTAATCGTTTGCCCATTCCGTCCATAGCATCAGTGTAACGTCCGTTGGCAGTACAGGTTGGTCAGAAATATTGACAATAATCTCCCGACTTTGAGAGGCAGTTAGGTGGTCAAAGAATCGAATATTAGAATCCGTAACAACAGGAGCCAGAGGGTCAATTTCGAAGGTTCTATTCATTGCGGGGGTGTCACCGATATCTCCTCCAGACAGCGGTGAGATGACTGCTTCATATGTGAGATTACCACTCGTGAACGGCGTAGTTGTTTCAACTAACCAATAATTGCCTGAATAGTCACTTGTGTTAGCTATTAATTCCCCATTTCGGAATAGTGAAAGATCGTATTCTCCCGGGAATGGTTTACTATTTCCGAACGGAGTTTCGAATCCTGCATCTATGTGGAAAGTTATGTTTTGCTCCGCTTTCAGATACTTTTGTGATTCAACTATCACACCTAATTCGTTTGTGATAATCATGTCTTCGAGAATTAAGTCGTTATGCACTGCCCCATTTGACCAGGTTTTGACAGCAGGCTTGGAAATAACTCCATTTGTTAACTCGATTCTTGTCTCGATACGCAAATCTTCTTGGTCATCAAAGGATTGTGCAGTCCTGAAACTTACCGAAAGGTCGTGCAAATCTGCGGATTGGTTATGAGTAACTGATGTTTCGTCAATAATTAGTGTAGAGTGGTCTCCGAATGCTACAATGCTTCCCGCTTGTACAGGAATTAACCACATTGCAGAGTAGTCATCTGAATACAGATTAAGAATTATTCTTTGAGGGGATGATTCGTGTATTTGGACACGAGTATTTACCTCTCGCCAATCGCTTGATGGAATCAATTTACTTGTATGATTAGTCCACGTCATTGCACCAATTTCAACGTCGCCAGAATGTGTCATAGAAATGACTTCTACATCGAGAGTGCACTTCGAATCCGCTTGGAAATCCAAAGTCATGGATGAGGATTTGAATGGAATCAAACGCTCTCTATTTATTGACATGACCAATTCTTCAATCGCAGTGGAAACTATCATTTCCTCTGCCAAATATGGAATAAACAAGCCAGATAGTTCCCTGTCCCCAGCATCGCTGATGACCTCTAGTCTTGCATGAACAAATTCTACTCCGCCAGAGCGTTTCGCGGCTGGAGAATTATCTGTTTCGTAATTCAAATCATTCAACTCTGATTCGTTGAGTGATATCCGTAAATGTGGAACATATTCGGTCCCACCCACTTCCGTAATCATTGTGTTACCGACCCACAAGGCCAAATTCTGAACCCCTAATCCAACAGAACCCACATCTGAAACTGAGACTTCGAATGCATGAGCGTCTTTTGGAATGAAGAGGTCATGCCAACTAGTAGGATTAAGTCCAACTTTGAAAGATAAACTTTCGTTATTATTAGCGAATACATCTTGATTACCCCAGCTACCAATGCCGTCTTGCGAGATAGACCATTCTTTGCGACCGTCGTCGTCAACATCAAGGTAAGGTGATTTTATTATCTCGGCAGGGTACAATCTCAGGTTTAGATTATTTGCAGACCATTGGGAACCATTTCCGAGATATTTTATCCTAATACTGGAAGCCCATTCATCAAATTCAATGATTTGGTTCAGGTCAGAAATTGTCTGCCAACCACCATCATTAATAGACATTTGAATCAGTGGGGAACCACTGGTCTGAGTTTGAATTTTTATTGCTGTAAACGGTGTATCAATATCATAGGCAGGCGATATCAATTCAGAGGTAGAATTACCCTCGTATGAATTTAGTAAATCGTTGTATATAACGTCATTTAATTGCCAACCAGAACCGTTTTCCAAGAATGAGTCAAAGATTTCTCCGCCACCAGAAATTCTGTGAAGTCTTGGGGAATCACCATTTGAATTAGAGATAAACTGTAATTTTATTTTCAAAGATTTGTAGGTCTCATAGTCGATTGAACTCAATCCAATTTCTGTGCCGGAACGATTTTCAAAACCGGGTATTGGCAGGTTTGTACTCACATCGATTACGCTCCAGTTGAGATACGCGTCATCGGGTATCTCCGCATCGATAAACACTGGAGAATAGACCCCTTTGTCAATTAATTCATCAGAACCAACATCCCATCCAAATGAACGAGTAGTCAAATTTGCCCCACTGGTGCCCGGAATAATTACGTCATCAAAGAACCAATAATCACAACAGGTTCCTGAACCAGAATTTTGTCTTGCCCTAACTTGGAATGAAGAGTGATATGCGTCGGTTGGAAGATTGTAATTCACATTTGTAACCGAGCCACCGATTGTAGAGCCAGGAGAGTAATGGAACTGTATCCATTGATTGTTTGAATTCTTGTACTGTAGGTAAAAATTCTCGTTGGTATCTGGCTCTTCACCACAACCAGAATTACCTTGGCGCACCCAAGCATTGATCGACAAACCTGCATATCCTGAGAGGCTAACTGCAGGACTGGTGACATAGACGTTGGAGCCTCTAGTCCACCAAGAACCGCCATTATTTCCGCTCATTCCACAAGTAATAGTTGTAGTTCTTTGAGCATATGAAGAACTTGTAGAATTCCATCCCTGTGCACCATTATTGAAATCCCATGTAACACCTTGAAAACCGAGCACTAGGGCACCATCAGTATCAACTTCGAGTCCAGTTGTGGTAAATCCTGCTTGACCCCAATCATCCCAGCTGAAGCCGGTTGAACGGTAACTGTTACCCGATTTAATCTTCATTGAAATCGTTTGCAAAGCATCGGTTGGATTCATCGCAATCGTTGGACCTACTCCTCTGCTACCAGGTCCAGCAATATTGACCGTCTTCACATCCCCAGATGTTTTCTTCTGAGTTTCATATTCGACCAACTCTTCTCCATTTGATTGGGAGGTGTACATCGATAATTGGGAAGAACATAGCATTATCATAACTAGGACCAACGCCTTAGCCCCACCACCGAAGGTTGCCATGTGCTAACGGGATACACTCAATGTAATTCAAAGCAACCCCAAAAAATCATCACGATTATGTTTTGATTTCCAACTCTATTAACCGAAGTTGTAAACGACTGATTCAAAACATCTTAGCAACTCGGAACTACCATGGGAACCCCAAAAGCAACCAGTGAACTAGATTCCGTTGCATTGGAGACTGGATTACTATCTACTTGGAAAGATGAAAATCTTTTCCATGAAAGTGTCCAAAACCGAGCTACTGGAGAGCCGTTTATCTTCTTGGAAGGGCCACCAACAGCCAACGGGAAACCCGGAATTCATCACGTTGTGGCTCGAACCTACAAAGATCTGGTTTGCCGATGGAAAACAATGCAAGGTAACTTTGTCGAAAGAAAGGGTGGTTGGGACACCCACGGCCTACCGGTTGAAATTGAAGTCCAAAAGCGACTTAACCTGATGAGCAACGAGGCGATTGAAGAATTTGGAATGGAAAAATTCAACGAAGAATGTAGAGCATCTGTATGGACATATGAAGCTGCTTGGAGAGAGATGACTGAAAGGATGGCTTACTGGTGTGACCTCGATGACCCATATGTTACATTACACAATGAATTCATCGAATCATGCTGGTGGGCTTTGAAGAAAATGTTCGAAAAAGGCCTCCTCTACAGAGGATACAAAGTTCTCCCATATTGCCCCCAGACAGGTACCTCATACTCAAGTCACGAAGTTGCTCTTGGATACAAGGAAGTTGAGGAGCCGTCTGTCTATGTTAAATTCAAATTGGAGAATGATGATGCCTCAATTCTTGCTTGGACAACTACCCCTTGGACGCTACCGGGGAATGTAGGTCTGGCTGTCGGGCCTGATGTCGATTACGTAAAGGTCAAAGTTACCCAAAACCCTGAGAATTGGGAAGGGCACGGAGGAGCAGAAATCGGGGAAACACTGATCGTTGCAAAAGATCTATTCAAGGAAGTTATTCGTCACCACTGTGAAGAAATTGAAATTCTGAAGGGAAGCGACCTGATTGGAAAATCATACCAACCTCTATTTCCATCTGCAGTAGATAGAGGCGATTCACAGTCTGCTTGGACAGTGATTGGGGCAGACTGGGTTACAACAACAGACGGTACTGGTGTAGTTCACACAGCTGTAATGTATGGTGAAGATGACTATAATCTCGGTATGGAGGTTGGACTACCAGCACAGCACACTGTTGGCATGGATGGTTCATTCGTACCTGGAACACATCCTCTATTGGACGGTAAATATGTCAAAGACTGCGATGAAACTATAATCGAGATATTACATGAATCAGGATTACTTTACAGAGAGAAAATGTACGCTCACGACTATCCACACTGTTGGAGAACCGGTCACCCACTACTATACTACGCAATGGATTCTTGGTTTGTACGGATGACCGCTGTCAAAGAAATGCTTCTGGAGTTTAACTCTCAGGTTGAATGGGCACCTGATTGGGTTGGTGAAGGCCGATTTGGCGAATGGTTGAGGAATGTGAAAGACTGGGCAATCAGCAGAGAAAGATATTGGGGTACCCCTCTTCCTGTTTGGATTTGTAAAGAATGTAATCACCAGCACTGTGTTGGGTCCACCGAGGAAATGGCAAGTATGGCCAAACAAGGAAGCCCTGTTGCTACAGACTTACATCGCCCATATGTCGATGATACAATCCTTGAGTGTCCAGAATGTTCCTCAGACATGAAGAGAGAACCTTTCGTTATGGATTGCTGGTTTGATTCAGGATGTGCATCATTTGCTCAATGGCATCATCCGTTTGGAGAGGAAGGAAAATTCGAGAATAATTTCCCGATTGATTACATCTGTGAAGGTGTTGACCAAACACGTGGATGGTTCTACACCCTACTTGCAGTAAGCACAACCGTATTCGATTCGATTTGTTACAAGAGATGTCTATCTCTTGGATTGATTTTAGACGCAGAAGGGAAAAAAATGTCGAAATCCAAAGGAAACATCGTCGACCCTTGGGATCATTTCAACCGTGAAGGTGCTGATGCAACAAGGTGGTACATGGTCACAGCAGGCGCACCATGGAACCCACTGAAGTTCGACCCTAACGGAGTTCGCGAAACATATGGCAAGATGTTCCTGACCTTGTGGAACGTACACAGATTCCACGCTGATTACGCAGCACTGGATGGTTTTGACCCTGAAAGTTCGCCGGCAGGAAACAATACTCCGCTTGATGATTGGATTTTGTCAAGATTGTCTCAAGTAGTTGAAGGAACTACAAAACAATTCGAAGAGTGGGATTTCCACAAAGCATGTCGAGACATAGAGGAGTTTGTTGTTAACGATGTCTCCAACTGGTACGTAAGAAGGTCGAGAAGAAGGCTGTGGGAAGAGGCATCTAGCACTGATAAATTGGCATGCCAGCATACCTTGCACAAGATTCTCGTCACCGTGAGTAGGCTGATTGCTCCGGTATCTCCTTTCATGTCGGATGAGATTCATAGAAACTTGACTGGCGTTTCGGTTCACATGGCTGATTGGCCACAACCTGAAAGCGTAAACCAGGTAGTCCTGCAAGCGATGGAAATTGTTCGTGAACTTGCAGAAACTGGTCGAAGGATTAGAGTCGATGCTGATAGGAGACAAAGGCTACCCTGCGCAGAAGGATGGATTGTAAGCGGTCCAGACCTATCTGATTTCCACGATATTTTAGCTGAAGAATTGAATGTAGAAAAAATCTCACTCGAAACCGACCTTGACAGATTCCAACAGGTAGTAGTTGTTCCAAACAGAAGAACGCTAGGAGCAAAATGTCGTCAAGACCTTCCAGCCGTTTTGCAAGGAATTGCAGATGGTGATAGCGAGTCTATGTTGGCAAGTATTGATGCTGGCAACTTAGTCATAGCGGGTTATCAAATAACCTCTGAAGACATCGAACTCAGAAGAGTCGAGAGAGAAGGATATGCCGCTCAAACATTACAGATGGAAGATTCCTCTGTATCTCTCGTCTTGGACATGTCTGATTCTCCTGAACTACTGTCAAAGGGATTGGCAAGGGACATTACGAGAAGAATCCAGGCTTCGAGGAAGGATTTGAATCTTGAAATCGAGGACACCATTTCTCTAAAAGTATGGATGCAAAATGCCCCTGAGTTATTCGAGCAAGATAAGACTTGGATAATTAGTGAAACTAGAGCAAATGATGCTAATTTCGAAATCGGGGAAGGAACAGGGGAGATGTTCGAAGTTGACGGGTCCACCATATGGTACAGCGTTTCGAGGTCGTGACAATGCAGAGAAGATTCGCGGTATTACTTGCTCTTTCAACAGTCTTGGCTGGCTGTTTTGGAGAAGGGGATTCCATTAATTCTGACAAAGAAGTAGAGACATCTATTTGGGAATCATACGTCATGATTGACGAAGTACCTGCGATAGATCCTTGGGAATTTATTACTCTCGACCTTAATACAAATCAAAGTACTCTAACCTCATGGGCCGTTTTCGACAAAAACTACGGTGGTAATTGTTGTGAACATTACATAGCTAGTTCAATAGAAGGAGATATCCTAAATATCGGAGGAGAATATCCTGTTTGGTCACATGATAGGGGTCATGAATGGGACACTTACGTTCCCGGAGTATTCACCGACCCTGTTTGTCGCACACCAGTTCCAACCAACCCTGGTCAAGAAGGATTAGGTGAGGGCAGTATTGTTCAGGCAACTAACGGAGATTACATCTCAATGTCATGGTTCCCGTACGTTGGAGGAGATGGTAAGTTAGACAAATTCTACGCCATACTCTACGATGCATCTGAGGATGAGTGGCGATGGTGCTACAATAGAATGACTGAACCATTCTATGACCGGTCTTGGCAAGTCGAAGTTATAGGACCAATATCATCCAATATCGGTAGTGGAGAATGGGCAAGTCTCGTTGTTTCTAATTTCTGGCATCAAACTCAAAACGCTGGAGGACAAATTAGTGTTGATGGATTGAATTATTACAACTTCCAATTCGCTGGACGCAACTCAAACCCTGGTACGATGGAAGTAGACCTAAACTTCACAAACTTGCCTGCATATTTTGATGTCAATAAACCACACAAAGAAATGAGGGCATTCCCAGTACCCAGTGGAGGACTCTACTTCCCACAGTATTTCAGTGATGGCTCATCAGCATTTCTCGACACATCTCTAAATTGGAATAGACATGAAGCTCAATTCCCAAGCGAGTATTGCCAAATTGACTCTACTGGAGCATTACACTGTGTAAGCCTTGCAGGAACTACATTCACACATCACCTTTCCTTCGATGGAGGATCGACATGGGCTACTCAAAACTACAGCGATGAGTCATGGGCGCAAATCGAAGAATGGGAATTTCAAGCAAATGGGGCGCTAGACCTTTTCGCTTTGAATGTTAGATACCAATCTGCGGAAGGTCCAGATGTTGACATACTGTACCATGTTAGAGACTATTCTGAATCTATGGAGCCAGACACTTTGACTTACATCGGTTTAGGTGACTTAGATTCGACAAGCGGAGCAGGAAACGATATCAGATTCGATTTCGCTTCTTTAGCAATTCTAAACGATGGAGGAGTAGTTGTTGCTTATCACGATTCAACCGACCCTGACCCTCTATTCGCTGTAGAGGTTGAAATGCCGTACTACGGACCATTAATTTGATTCCAAATACGATTAAATTCATTCGAGGTTACCCTTAACTTCAAAACCTCTTGACAGACATTTTAGCGTATGGTTCTGAAATCTATACCGGGAGTTGGAGCTAATTTAGCAAAGAAGTTGACCGACCATTTTGGCACGGAAGAAAGAGTAATGCAACTACTCTCTGATGGCCAAACCGAAATCATTGCGGAGGTTGAAGGTGTCTCACTAAACAGAGCCGACAATATAGCACGCTCATTGAACGGGTTAGACGGTTTCCTAGCAACAAAGGAAGCGGTAAGACTGCACAAAGAATTGCTAGCGCACATCGCATCATATGCATGTAATTCTGGAACAAAATCAAGACTAAAGAACTTGATGCCTATTAAGGAAACAGAGGAAAGACGGGCATTAATATTGCAGGCGATGGAAACAGATTACAAAATAGAAAATCTGAAAATTCCATCCTCAATTGACACTCATTTTGAGCGCGTTGTCGTTTCTAAAAATCCAATAGATGAATTGAAAAGATATTGTCGTGTTCTTACACCATCCTCTGAAGAAACATGGAAAGATTACCGTGTATTCAAATCAGTAACCTGGGTTGGGGATGACGGTCCCTCACAAATTCCAGAAGGATGGTTGGTTTTACCAGAAAATGCATCGATAGATATGATTTTGCCAGAGCGCTGCGTAAAGTGGTTTGAGCTAAATAAACAAACCTTGGAAATAATCACACAACTACCTGAAGGTAAAGGATTTTTGAAGAATTTTGATACGATAAGAATTCCACAACTCGCACCACTATTAAACGAATTATCAAACACCTGCGATGCAGATTCTATTGCACATGTCAGGGACCAAATATGGCCACTTGCCAAGAGTTTAGAGAAAAGAATCCAAAATGAAGTAGATGAATCGATGCAGAATGTAAAAATGGACTTGTCCGGAGCGGACATGTTACAAGCCTTAGCAGACGCAGCATCACTACAAAGAAAATTAGCCCAGCAAACCAATACTGCAATTGAGCAGGCAATAGAATCAGCGACGGACGAAATGGCGAGTTTGCTCAGTGATGTTGGAGTTAAGTGTCCACGAAATATCTTCAAAGCAGAATGGCCAACTAAAGTTGATAGAAGCATACTTGATGAGATAGATTCACAACTTGAAGAACTATTCAAAACAACTCAGTCTGACAGATTGATTTCACTTGCAAGAAGGCTCTCACCCTTAAAGGCCAAGTGTGAGGTAGCAATACGAAAACTGATTGAATTAGACCAGTGGCTTACAATTGGAAGATGGGCGAATGATGTGAATGCGACCATGCCTGAATTATCTAACTCAGGTATAGTTATCGATGAAGGAAGACACCTCCTGATTGATGGCATGGCTGACCCTGTGTCATATGGTCTCGGTAAGTGTGCGGCTAAAGGCGACCAGCAATCGATAGCTCTGTTGACTGGAGCCAATAGCGGAGGTAAGACAACCATGTTGGAATTGCTTGCTCATTGCACAATACTTGCCCACATGGGATTGCCTGTACCAGCAAAATCAGCAAAGATTGGCCAAATTGAATCTCTTCACGTGCTAGCAAAAGCTGGTGGTACACAATCCGCCGGTGCGCTCGAACAAACCTTACTACAATTAGCAAATGTAGTATCAAATGATGATTCAAAATTGATTCTTGCGGATGAACTAGAGGCGATTACAGAACCTGGCGCAGGTGCGAGAATTATCGCAGGAATGCTCGATGCTGCTGACCGGCATGTTGGAACTTGTATGCTCCTCGTAACTCATCTTGCACCTGCTATTATTGAAGCGGCAGGCAAAGATTTGCGAACCGATGGAATCGAAGCAAGAGGCTTAGATGACAATTTAGAATTGATAGTTGACAGAACTCCGAGAAGAAATTATCTCGCAAAGTCAACTCCTGAACTTATCGTGAGAAGGCTAGTTGAACGGTCGAACGGAAATGCAAAATCAGTTTTCACATCTATCCTAGAAAGGTTCTGATTAGCAAATACGATCGGATTCTTCACCGTAATTCTGCATAGGCGCTTGGAATAATTCGTCACAGCTACGGTACACAAGTGGTAGAGTTAGTGTGCTTTGTGACCAATCTATCGAATAGTCTCCAGAAGCTGCTGGACTTGGTACGTAATCTTCACCTGTTTGTGTGACTGTAAACTGTATAGTTTGTCCAGCGGCGAGGAAAACGTCCATCGGCATGAATTCGACCTTAGCCAAAACTGTAGAGAACGGCGTTATTGTAGCCACTCCATCTCTACCACCGTCATAGAATCTAAGGTCCATAACGGCGTGTCCTAAATGAATTCCATTACTATCTGTCATCTCGATGAATATGTGGCCATTATTCGTAGTGTGAGGTGTAGCGCTGGTGTGTAACGTAGGCATTCCAGCGATGTAAGTGTCCTGTTCAAATGGACCATATGAGAAGGTTATCGCACCTCTTCCAGTTCCCATTAAAGCAGATGATGGCTCTAAGGTTGATACATCCACCGAAACAAATTCAGTGTCTTCAGAAGGCCAAGTCGATTCAAATCTCCATCCTCCTCTATTGTCTTGCATTTCCACACCTAGGGTTGGTGCGCGACCTTCTCCTTTCAGATACCAATCAAACCAATACAGCATTTCATCCGCCCAGTCCCACCTCAGAGTGTACGGATAAGCCTCTTGGCCACGCCCTACTCCCTGTGAACTATGTCCTTCAACACGGTCTGGATAATCGTGAGCCCACTGCCCTGCAAGAGTTTTAATTTCGATTCCTGCATCGGCCACCTGTTGATGGATCGGGAAAGCCATGTGAGGGTCTACGTTCCAGTCTTGCATTCCCTGGATTATGTAAACTGAACCATTGTAGTTGTCCAGAACTCTTCCCAAGAAAGACCTCTCAGTCCAGTAGGTATTGCCGGCGAAATCAACCATTCCTCCTGTAAAGTAAGCAGCAGGACCGTTTGCATATCCTTCCATGTAACCTTCACAAGCGTTGTCAACATCGTCAGCATCACCATCGATTCCAAAAGAGCCGTATACACCGTTGTGCATAATCATTCCACGCGCCTCCATACTGCCATTTCTCCACATTAATTCGTGTACTCCGATTAAACCGGACATTGGCACGATTGTAGCAAGATATGGATTACCGAAGGTCGCCGCTTGCCAAGGAGTACTTCCGTCGTAGGATTTCCCGATAATCCCGACTTTACCATTTGACCAAGATTGGCTTCCTAACCAAGTTACAGCCGCATCGATTCCCCGTTGTTCATCCGTTCCCATCAAGTCCATACAGTGGTTAGATTCACCCGTGCCGAACACTGAAACCTGAGCCACACCATATCCATGAGGTACGTAATTTTCGATTAAGAATCTGCCAAGTCTGTTAGCTGGAGTTAATGCGTCAACGTCTCCGTCGTTATAGTATGGACCAATCTCTGCAATAACGGGTACTTTACATTCCTCAGAAATTTCTTCTGTTGTGTAATCACATCCTTCGATTACTGGTAGCCACAAGCCCAAATGCACCTCTGCATCACCGGTTAGGCCAGCCCCCCCGTCAGCCGCTGTAATCGTGTCAACAGGTACGTATACACTTCTTACTTCATCGATTCCGTGTGACCCGTTTACTGTTACTCTACTGAAAACATCCGTATCGAGATATTCTAAATTCGAACGCTCCCAGGGTTCTGGATAATCTATATCTGAAACTGTAATTAATACCTCAGAATCTTCACCAAAACAACCTGAGAACATTGCAGGAAGCAGTATCACCAATAGAAACACTGCCTTGCGCATGGAAGCCACGCCTACTCGATATGTTTTGAGATTATCCTTTTACCGGACACATCCAAAATAGGATACTAATTGATGTGCTGAAACAAGCACGATTAACCATGCGCAAGGTACTTGTAGCCTTAATGCTACTAACAGCCCTACTTCCTTTAACACCAGTTACAGCAGAAGAAGGCGGAGTTGTAATCGAAGAAATTCTCGTCTCCCCATCGAGTGCATCATACAATGGAACCGACTGGAACGGAGATGGTGTTATTGGCTCACAAAGCGATCAGTACATTCAGATTAGGAACACTGGAAGCCAACCAGTAGACATCTCAGATTGGATACTCGATGATAATATCGGAGAGGGAAGCCCACCTTGTAGGATTGGATGGAATACAACAATCGAAGCCGGTGAAGCAATCGTTTTTTACAGAGCAAATACCGGAATAGAACTCGACTACTTTGATGCAGACAGCGCTAATTTATTCGATATTGATGGTAATCTGATTTCAACTATGTCTTACCCAGCTGAAGATTCATGGTGGGATAAGGTATACTCATATGCTGCAAACGGTAGCCTTTGGAAACAAGACCCGAACCCTTCACAAGAACAGGGCTCATGCTACACGCCAAGAGACCACATTCACACAGGTTCATACATTCTTCAAGGAAGAATTGTGCCGATGACTGGCCCAAATGACGTTCTTGAGAACGGAAATGTAATGATTGAGAATGGACAGATTGTTTCTGTTTGGTCTGATGGTGATATCCCTCCTATCAACACCGACAATGTTTCTACATTCCAGACAAATGGGACCATATATCCTGGGCTAATTGACATGCACAATCACTTACACTACAATATTGCACCCCTTTGGGAAATGTCGCCACATAGTTCTAGCCAAACAAACGAATTCGGAGGTTATAATAACAGATACCAGTGGAAAAACCACCCAGATTACAGCCCCCACGTAACCAAACCCAAATCATTTGTTCACAGTGGTTCTTACTGGAATATGGAAAGTCAAGCAATGAAGTATGTGGAGGTAAAGGAAATTGTTGGCGGTACAACGAGCGCACAAGGTGGACCGTCTACGGGCAAAGATTCCTTCGACTCTATACTTGTAAGAAATATCGAGTACTATAATTTTGGAGCAGATGAAATTCATACAAAGGTGACAGAACTTGAATCCAGTTACATGGGGAACCATATCAAAACCGGAAATGCGTCGGGGGAACTCAGAGCTTGGTTTTTGCATCTGGGTGAAGGAATGGATGAATCTAGCAGGGCAGAATTCGACATTCTTGTCCAAAATGACCTACTAGTAGGCGAACTGAACTTAATTCACGGAACCGCTCTTACGAAAACCGAGTTCGATAAGATGGGAGAAGTAGGAGCAAACTTGGTGTGGTCTCCACTATCTAACCTACTTCTATACGGAACTACAACAGATGTGGCCGCCGCAAAAGATGCCGGCGTTAGAATCTCCATCGCCCCAGATTGGGCCCCATCGGGATCAAAATCCCCGCTTCATGAACTGAAGGTTGCAGATTTGTGGGATGATGAAATGCTTGGGGATATCTTCAATGATTATGAAATGGTCCAAATGGTTACATCAAATCCTGCTAAAGCAATGAAGTGGGACCAATATGTTGGAACTATTGAGGTAGGAAAAGCCGCTGATTTAGTCGTTCTAGACAACATCAACACTAACCCATATAGAAATATGATAAACGCAATCGATACAGATGTTCGACTAACTGTAATCGGTGGCATCCCAATCTATGGTGACGAAGACATAATGTCTGCAATGAAAGGTGACGACTGGGAATCTGTGGGATTAGGAAAAGCTCTCGATGTCACATTCATCGGCGTTGAAGATGGTGGTCAAACTTGGGGAGAGATAGTTAGCGATTTAGAGATGGCAATGAGATTTGATTATGATGAGATGAAGGACGCCTTCGGAGATGGCATGACTGATTTTGATAACCAAGTAGCAAATATGGTAGATGTTGGTCTAGACCCTGTCCACACCTGGGGTGATGATAGATATTTCAGAGTGATTAACAATTCCAATTCTGCCAATTCTCAAATCGATATGTCACTATTGTATGACCGTTATTATGACAGGACTGCGACCATTGATACAGTTATCGGAGAGGAAGGAAATTATACGGAAAACAATTCTGTTTCTTACACCTATGGATGTATGGATAATACCGCATTGAATTTCAATGCGGAAGCCACTAAGGATGATGGAAGTTGTACATTCCAACAACAAAACAATACCCAGCAAACAAATAACTCTGATGATAATACCTGTATTGGTATATGCGATGATTCATTTTCAGATAGTGTCGAAGATAAGGACGAAGCAAACTTGATTTCTCTATCAATTTTCATGCTGATAATTTTTGGAATTGCGATTGCAGTAATATTCATTTCAAAAAATAAAGATGATGGGGTTTCATTTGTTCCGGAAATGCCACCTTTAGAGCCACCCAAATCAGATTAAGTCCCATATCGGCCCTTCATCTGTATCCGTTACCACCACACCCAATTCGTTCAATTGGTCTCTTATCGAATCGGCTAATACCCAGTCTTTTGCGACTCTAGCATCCGTTCTCTTGGCTATCAAACTCTCAACTTGTTCTGCAATCTCTGAACGCCTCGGGTCTTCTTCTGGCTCAGCTAGCACTATTTCTCTTGCTGGCAGTACGCCCAGAACGTCACCAGCAGTATCCTCCAACCATTCAACGCAGTGAATTGCATATGCGCCTAAATCATCTCCTTCTAATGATGATAGCATCTTGCTCATCTCTTTCAAGGCACCTAAGACCTTGGCTACTGCTTCTCTTGAATTAAAATCATCATCCATTGCAATTGCAAAACCCTGAGCCATTTTTTCTAGCAAACCGAGGCTTTTTACAATAGGCACCTGAGACATCACATCACCTTCTGGAAGAGGTGTAGAATTATCACCCGCCAACTCTAATGCAGCCTTGTAAACTGAAATCAAGCGATTGTAATTTTTTTCAGCATCCTTCAGTAATTGTTCATTCATATCGATTGGTGAACGATAATGAGCGTTGATCAAGGCGAAACGAAGGACCATAGGGTCGACTTTCTCAAGAATTTCTTTAATAGTCCAAAAATTTCCAAGAGATTTACTCATTTTTTCTCCATCGATATTGACAAATCCATTGTGAAGCCAATGATGAACCACTGGGCTACAACCAGTGTGGCATTCACCTTGAAAAATCTCAGCCTCGTGGTGGGGGAAAATCAAATCATGACCTCCACCGTGAATGTCAAATTGCTCTCCAAAGGCATCCATAGACATTGCAGTACATTCAATATGCCAACCTGGCCTTCCCAGACCCCAAGGTGATTCCCATGTTGGCTCTCCAGGTTTAGCTGCCTTCCATAATGCGAAATCCTTGTGGTCGCGCTTACCACTACCAGTACCTTCTACTCTACCTCCGGCACCTCCTCTTACAGCATCTATATTCTGACCGGTTAAATCACCGTACTTTTCGGGAGCGCTCTCTACTGAAAAGTAAACACCATCATCAGAAGAATAAGCATTACCTTTCTCTATCAAGTCAGAAATGATTCGTATCATATCGTCGACATATTCAGTACACCTTGGGTATGAATCGGCTCTTAGAATGTTTAACGAATCCATATCATCATAGTAAGTTTGGATATTATCTTCAACCAACTGTTTCCAATCAGCTCCAGATTCATTTGCACGATTGATGATTTTGTCATCAATGTCAGTGAAATTTTGAACATAATTCACATCATAGCCCGACTTTTCAAGCCATCTATGGATCAAATCGAATGAAAGATAGCACCTTGCATGCCCTAAGTGACACAAGTCGTAGACTGTTACGCCACACACATACATGTTTACTACGCCTGGGTTGATAGTGGAGAAGACAACTTTGTCCTTCCTCCTAGTGTCATGAACACGTAGTGGCATCAAATGTCGGGTATAGTCCCTGTTATACAAAGATTAGTTACCAATTACGTTGTAATCTTCGCTTAGTGGTGTCGCCCCAGTTTCAACCCTGAAAATTTGGCCATCCTTGAACTGATAGAATGTCAATACGGCTTCTGATGTGGAACCGTTTGCAAAATGAGCGATACAGTGGTCAACTCCTACTTCGTCGTTTTCGTAAAGAATTCGATTGTTTTCGATAGTTACCATTCCTGAACCCATTATTCCAAGCATGTCTTGCTTGGTCATTTGCGCATTCCCAACGTGTGGAATGAATATGCAATCGTCGTGAAGTATCGCTTGCATTTGCTCTTTATTTCCCGAGGAAAATGCTACATGGTAATCTGCTATTAGGCCCATATTAGTGTACATGGATTACAGGGTATTAACATTTTATTAAAGAATATTAGATGATTAAGACCGTTCTATCTATTACATAGCGCATCATGAGTTTTATCATGAGGCCGGCTCTAATTTCTAAACTGAGTTGGTCTTTTCCGACGGCAACTATACTTCTATCATCTCTTTTACACATAATCTTAGGAGACGCGAGAGATTTTCCATTTTTTATTTCAGAGGCGGACTACCCCGGAATTCAGCGCTATATTTTTACAATAGGTTTTAGCTTGAGTGGGCTTGTTTTGATTTACTATTCTTGGTTAATTTTCCAATCCACTAAAAATACTGCAAGGTGGTACTGGATGAACATATCCTTATTGATGGGAATTTGGGTTGGAGGCAACCTGTTCGTAATGTCATTTTACGACATGTACGACCACATTGAGATTCATGTTGCTACCGCATTGAACGTCTTTTACTTTGGCTGGGGATGGTGCGTAATCACTCACATCGGATTACCAAAAGCCTCAGATTCAGGTAAACGAATAAGAAAAATATCAATGGTTACAGGTTTAATTGGGCTAATTGGAATGGTTTATTCAATCAGCGTTGGTTTGGATAAATATCCCGAATTCGTTAATAACGAATGGGATTTTGAAAAGATGCAACCATATATTGATTGGGCGGCTCCCATGGAATATTTGCTGGCTTTTTCATTCATAGCGACTATTTTTTCGTTTGAGAATGAGATAATTGGAGATGAAGAAGAATGAAATTACTCGTCGTTGATTTACTTGCTGAACGAGTTTCCTTTGGGGAAAAAGGAGTTGAAGAAATAGTCAGACATTTCGAGGGATATGAAGTTCTACTATGGGCGCCACATATCGATAATCCAAGAGAATATTCCTTTGGGAGAAGAGTAACTGAACCGGAGGAAGTAGATGCGGTTATAATCACTGGAAGCAGAAGAAATGTATCGATATGGGAGCCATGGATGGACCAAGTTGCAGAACTTATTCGTAGCTGTAAAACCCCTCTATACGGCATTTGCTTTGGACACCAAATAATCTGTAAGGCCCTTGGTGGAAATGTCGTAAGAGCCGAAAAAGGATTCCATGAATTCGCAGAGGTAGTGGGCCTAAGTGGCAATAAATACAATCAATTGTTCACCCACCAAGACTTCGTCATTGATGCAGGAGAGATGGATGTAATAGCCTCATCCGACCACTGTGAAATAGCGGCATGTAAACACCCAACCAGGCCAATTTGGACTGTACAATTTCATCCTGAAGCGATACCAGAATTACTTGACTATTCTGTCGAATCTGGTGACATGACAATCGATGAAAGGCTTGCATTTGGAGATAAAATTCAGGATTTAGACGTGACAAATTCACTCATCTATTCCAAATTATTATGATCAATATTATTCAGATTTGGCAGCCTGAATCTTTGCGTCATTCGCTTTAATCTGTTCCCACACAATCTCAGCTATATCTTTGACTTCCATTTCAGAATTTATGCTAGACAAACCATCTGTAACCATTGTAGAACAGAACGGACATCCCACAGCAACTGTATCGGCTCCAGTTTCAGCCAATTCTTTTGCTCGAATTACATTGACGCGGTCATATCCTTCGTCGACATGCTCTTCCATCCACATCTGAGCGCCACCTGCTCCACAGCAGAATGAATCTCTCGCATTTCTCTCTGTTTCTGTGTCCACTCCACCTATTGCTGAACGAGGTGCTTCGAATTCTCCGCCTATTCGACCTAGATAACAAGGGTCGTGATAGGTGATATTGCCATCGTGCTTTGGCTCTGGTAGTTTGCCCTCGTTTTGAAGATGGTTAATCAGTTGCGAGTGATGCATGACTTCGATGTCTTGACCCCCGTAATCTTTGTACTCTTTGCCAAGGGTATGGAAACAGTGAGGGCATGAAGCAACTATTTTCTTAACTCCTAGTTCATCGAATGTCGATAGGTTAGTTTCAGCGAGCATCTGGAAGAGATATTCATTTCCGGCCCTCCTTGCAGCGTCTCCACTACAACCTTCCTGCATCCCTAAAATACCTACATCCAACCCTGCTTCTTTCATGATCGAAATCGTGTCTCTTGCGACCTTTTTATTCCTCTCATCGAAGGAAGCCGCACATCCTGCAAAGTAGATGTATTCGGCCGGTTCTGCAACCTTTACGTCCAAATCTGCAGCCCAATCTCCTCTCTCGTGCATTGGTATTCCGTAGGGGTTGGAGTCGCTCTCAAGATTCTCAATAGTCATCATAAGAGGCATTACCGTCTCTTCTACGGATTCGTCAAATTCCATTCGTTCCATCATCAAATGTCTTCTTGCGTCCGTCAGTTTTGGAACGTGCTCGATGTTAACCGGGCAGACATCGACACAGGCGTGGCAGGTTGTACAAGCCCAGATTGCCGCTTCACTAAATCTTGAAATCATGTCTTCTTCAGGTGCTTCACCCTTGAACAACAATTCAGCATGTTCGTTAGCGTATCCTCTGACATCGTGAACTATTTGCATTGGATTTAGCGCTTTTCCAGAAGCGTATGCTGGGCATACATCTTGGCATCTAGCACATGATGTACAAGCCCAACCATCGATAAGGCTCCTCCAAGTCAACTGAGTATAGGATGCTGCTCCGAAAGATTCCAGATCAAGGTCGTCTAGAGGAACCGCAGTTCCGTTTTCGTCGGTTTGGAGAGGACGCATTTTAGCCATAGGCTGAGTATCAAAAAAGAACACGTTTGGTAAGGCCATTACCAAATGCATGTGTTTGGAAAGTGGTATCAAGAATAAGAATGTGCATATAGCTAGCATGTGAGCCCAGTATGCCCAGTTTACGAGACTCTGAGTTACAGTAAAGTTTTCAGAAACCCAGTAACCAATCATTTCGAATGTAGGGTCAGGACCTTCGCCAGCCTCTATAACGAATGAGGTAGTACAAATCGTCATAATTAACAAGAGAATTACATTACCTTCAAGTTGACTTTTTCCTTTCAATTTTTCAGGCGTAAACAATACTCTGCGGTTCAGGGCAAGGAAACATCCCACAAGTGCGCTGGTATAACCTAATTCGACCATTCCATTCCAAATTCCATTGAGGGAGGATGGTAAAATGTGTTCACTGAACCTATTTCCACTAGCTAAGTCCAACATATCGCTAGAAAGCATTAGGAATCCCCAGAACATCAGTACGTGCATTCCGCCTGCGATTGGATCTTCCAAAACCTTCTTTTGACCCAGCCATACGCTTGCAGTTTCCTTCATTCTTGCACCCCAGGAGTCAAACCTGTTGTCCTTAGAACCTAACATAACAAGTCGAGTTGCTTTCTGTACTTGATAACTGAAGAAACCAAGTGAAACTACACCAAGAATTAGCAATATGTACCAACCTGAGATACCCGCATAGGTTACATCTAGAGGGTGCTGCATTACCTGCTCGAAGTCAATTCACTCCTTCAACCCAACGGCAAAGTACTTCCTACTATACCGATATCTATGGTGCAGGCAAGTGCCCCCGGCAAATGCATTCTTTTCGGGGAGCATGCTGTCGTTTATGGCCAACCTGCGGTAGCAGTAGCAATCGACCAGAGGATGACGGTTTCATTGGAAGGAAGCGATGATTGGCGTATAGATGGAATGAAATTCATTTCAAAGCGACATCCCCATGTAAATGCGTTAAAGGAAAGATTGTGGAAGGATGGCCCGCCTATGTCGGTAAAAATTCACGGAAGCATTCCTCCTGCAAGTGGCTTAGGTTCATCTGCGGCGTTATCAGTAGCCGCCGCTGCTGCATTAAGAGGAGCAAGAGGCCGGCAAATGAAAGATGATGATTGGGCTGAAGGATTTACCGCGGCGAGACCAAACCGAGTCTATGAAGGGCCTTGGGAGTCGGTAAAAGGAGATTCAGTTGTTTATGGCAAAGACGCTGTAGACGTTGACGAGTGTGCAATCTTAGCACACGCTGTCGAAGCCCATGCACAGGGAGGTAGAGCATCACCTCTAGATTCCAGCACTTGTTCACATGGTGGGTGTATCGTATTATCTGAACGGATTGAATCGAATCTGAACTGGCTATACACACGAGAATTAAACAATGTAACTTGGCAAGTTCATTCTGTAAATCTTTCTTCTCACACCGAAGGCGTATACCTCGTTATCGGCAATACTGAGGTCCACGCACCAACTTCTGAACAAGTAGCAAAGGTTGCCAAGCTTTTAGCAGAGAATCCTGAAAAAATGAAAGAAATTGAAACGATTGGTATCGTTGCACGCAGGGGCATAGAATCATTGCTAAAAGGTGACATGGAAAGAGTTGGAATAGCGATGACTGAAAACCATTTACTGTTGAGAAATTTAGGAGTTTCCTCACCAGAATTGGAGAAATTAATTTCTGCGGCAGCCCCGTCTTCACTGGGAGTGAAACTTACTGGGGCAGGAGGAGGAGGTTGCATGGTCGCCCTTACAAGAAATCCAAAAGAAACCAGTGAAGCCATAGAGTTAGCAGGTGGAAAAACGTTAATCAGTAAATTAGCAAGTAAAGGATTAGAGTACGAATCTGAAGGAACTTCTGGAATTTGGAGTCCTCTAGAATAATTACCTTCCTTTAAATAGGGGTTTATAATCGGCCGTTTATGAACGATGAGGACCGTTTGACTGTTGTTAACGTAGTAGCAAGCACAAGAGTAGCTGAAGAACTTGATTTGCCAGATATCGCAATCCAATTAAATTGTGAATACGAGCCAGAACAATTCCCTGGTGTCGTTTACAGAGTTTCAGACCCGAAACTCGCAATCCTAATGTTCAGGTCAGGAAGAGCTGTTTGTACAGGTGGAAAGGATGAAGATAACATTCACACTGGTATCGAGAGAATGATTGCAGACCTAAGAGATGCTGGAATCACAACTTGGGACTTGAAAGATGTTGAAATCGAAGTTCAAAACATGGTAGCTACTTATGCGCTACACTATCCAGAGGATTTCGACGGCATCTCAGACAGAGATTATACCGATCTTTACGTATACGAAACCAAAGATGGTTCCCTAAGAATTTGTACGGAAGAAGAAGAAAAAGAAGGAAAAGCATACATCGATGCTAACAGAAAGACCTGGAAAGATGAATTCAAAGGCCCTGGTCCTAGATTAATGAGAGAGGGAGACCCACTTGCAGCAATGCCAAGAAAACTAAACCTAAACAACCTGACATTCCACCTTCCATTCGACAAGGTTGAATACGAGCCAGAGCAATTCCCAGGATTGATTTACAGGTTAGACTATCCTAAGGTTGTCTGTCTGATTTTCGGTTCAGGAAAGATGGTAATCACCGGCGCACGACACAAGGACGAGATTCTTGAAGCTGTGCAAATCATACAAGACGAGCTGGCTGACCTGCTCTACATGTGATTTTGATGATTACGTTAGGCCCAAGCTACGTCGATACTAACAGCATTGACTTTGGGATATTATCCCCTACCGGCGTAGCGTATGACACCCTTTGTGGCAAATCAAAGGGAATTAGAACTATACCTGAAAATTGCATGTTGATTTGCCTTCGGCGTTAATTTCGAGGAGTGAGAGGTATGATTGGTTGGATAACCACATATGGAATAAAGTGTGGAATCGCAACATACTCAAAATTTCTTATCGAAAAAATGGATGAAGATGTCCTGATAATGTGTCAATCTGGTGAAGGAGAAGTTGAAGGGGCAGTTCCATGCTGGCAAAGAGATTCAAATTTCTTTGGAGGAATAATCGCTCAAGTCGCAGCAAAAGATATCAAAACGATTGTTATTCAACATCAACCAGGTCTGCTGAGATTTTCATACCTCAACGAGTTATTGCTGAAATTACACGACATGGAAGTTAAGATATTCATTACATTGCACAATACAAGAGATAGATCACTGGTATTTCCAAGTAAAAGAATCGAGAAAGCAGTATCAGGACTGCAGACATGCTCAAAGGTTATGGTTCACTCAAATGCAGATGTTGAAAATCTGAAGAAACTCGGAATTGTTGAAAATGTTGTTATGATCCCACATGGAATTTACCCTCCTCCGAAAGATGGTGTTGAATCCCTTGAGGTGAAAGGAAGGGTAATGGCAACATTTGGGTTTCTATTACCTCACAAAGGGCAAATTGAGTTGGTCGAAGCATTTGCGAGATTACCCGGCTGGGACCAGTTATTACTACTGTGTGCAACGAGAGAGGGCACTGGAAAAACAGAGAATAAAATCAATTCAATAATCAAGCAAAATCAACTTGAATCTAAAGTAAGATTAGTTACAGATTTCTTGGATGACGATGTAGCAATTTCAACCCTCTCCAAATGTGAATTGCTCGTTTTTCCATATCAAAAAACCAACGAATCCGCTTCAGGAGCTGTCCGAATGGGAGTAGCAGCAGGTACTCCAATTGCAGTTTCTCCGATTCCTATCTTTGACGACATAATTGGTTCGATAAAAATGAGAGGAACTTCCGTTGAGGACATTGTTGCGAGTATTTCTGCAATAACTGATGAACAAATGGTAAACTCTAGAAAGGGTATTGTGGAGTTGAGAGATTCCCTCCAGTGGGAAACTATCGCTTCAAAGATTCAGTCTTTGCTCAAGTAATCGATTATTAAATCGGCCGCTTCTTCTGCTGTCATCGTCGTCGTGTCGATTCTGATTTCTGGATTCATCGGATTTTCATACGGGCTCGAAATTCCGGTGAAATTTGGTAATTCACCCGCCCTTGCCTTTGCATATAATCCCTTGACATCTCTCTTTTCGCACTCTTCCAAAGGTGTGTCGATGAATACCTCGATGAATTCATCTGTTTCAAGCAAATTCCTAACCATCTTTCGTTCTGCTTCAAAGGGTGAAATGAATGAGGTAATGCAAATCAGACCTGCTTCGACCATTAATTTCGAGGTTTCTCCAACCCTCCTAATATTTTCAACTCTGTCGGTTTCGGTAAATCCTAGGTCCTTGTTCAAACCGTGTCTCACGTTATCACCATCGAGTATGATAGTGTGTCGACCTAGATTATTCAGTTTCTTTTCTAATATGTTTGCAATTGAAGATTTTCCAGAACCTGACAATCCTGTAAACCAAATTACTCTGGCCTTCTGACTTTTTTGTTTCGAACGATTTTCTTTGGTAATATCCATGGTTTGCCAGTGGATATTATCAGAACGTCTGAGTGGGTAATCGATTAATCCCATACCCACGGTATTGTTTGAGATTCTGTCGATAATAATGAAACCGCCCATAGCCGGATCGTCATCGTATGCATCAAAGGCTATCCGTTTTGATAATGAAATATTACAAATCCCTATCTCATTCATGTCCAGTTTTTGTGCTGGGATTTCTTCCAGCGTATTTACATCTATTCTGTGTTTTAATTTTCCTAGTGTCATCGAAGTGCTTTGAGTGTTTGACTTGAATAGATATTCTCTTCCCGGAGCCATAGAATCTGAATCCATCCATAACAACCTTGCTCTAAACTGGTCTGCTGTTTGACAGGGGCTTTCTGCGGCGGTTATTATGTCGCCTCTAGAAATATCGATCTCGTCCTCAAGTGTCAATGTGACGCCCCGTCCTGCTCCTGCAATCCTTAAGTGTCCATCAGAAGTGATAATTTCCTTGACATTTGATTCAGTCCCGCTGGGGAGAACTCTAATTCTGTCACCTGGTTTAACCATTCCACTTGCAATCATTCCTGCGAACCCTCTGAATTCTCTGTTAGGTCTATTTACCCACTGGACTGGTAGTCTAAACGGCCTTTCTTGAGCAGGTGCAGCAACTTCAATCGTTTCTAAATACTCCATAATGGAAGGACCTGAGTACCATGGAGTATTCTTACTACTCCCCACAATGTTATCACCCTTTAGAGCAGAAATCGGTATGCTGGTTATTTCTTCAAGCTCTAATGCTACAGAAGCAAAATCTAGGTAATCTTGGGTAATCTGCTTGTAGGTCGCCTCAGAGTAGTCCACAAGGTCGAGTTTGTTTATCGCTAGAATTATTTTTTTGACTCCGACCATTGAAACAATGAATGAATGTCTTCTAGTCTGAGTTAATACACCTTGACTAGCATCGACTAGTATTATTGCAACATCTGCTGTAGATGCCCCAGTAGCCATATTTCTCGTGTATTCTTCGTGGCCGGGAGTGTCTGCGACTATGTACTTTCTTTTGTCTGTTGAGAAAAACCTGTAAGCGACATCGATCGTAATTCCCTGCTCTCTTTCAGCGGCCAGACCATCGACAAGTAATGCGAAATCAATTTCTCCTTCTTGGGTACCTACTTTTTTTGAATCGGCCTCTAAAGCGGCTAAATGGTCGTCAAACAGCATGTGTGACTCATATAGCATTCTACCGATTAGCGTAGACTTACCATCGTCTACAGAACCACAAGTGATGAAACGGAGTAATTCTTTTTGCTCATGGCTAGCAAGATATGAATCTATGTCGGTAGCAATTAAATCGCTAACGTGAGACATTAGAAATACCCCTCTTGCTTTTTCTTTTCCATCGATGCTGAACTATCAAAATCGATGACTCGACCTTGCCTTTCAGAAGTTGTGGTGAGTAACATCTCTTGAATGATTTGAGGTAAGGTATCAGCATCTGATTCCACCGCTCCAGTTAGCGGATAGCATCCAAGAGTTCTGAACCGCACATTCTTCATTTGAGGTACCTCCCCGTCCTTAAGTGGAATTCTATCATCATCAACCATTATTAGAACACCATCCCTCTCAACTACGGGTCTAGGCTTAGAGAAATATAGCGGAACAATTGGGATTTTTTCCAAATGTATATACTGCCATATGTCTAATTCAGTCCAGTTTGAAAGCGGAAATACTCTTATCGATTCTCCATTCTTCTTCCTTGAATTGTAAACATTCCATAACTCTGGCCTCTGACTTTTAGGATCCCAATGGTGGTTTTCATTTCTAAAGGAGAAGATTCTTTCTTTGGCTCTAGATTTTTCTTCATCCCTTCTCGCACCTCCGAAGGCAACATCGAATCCGTGTTTGTCCAATGCTTGCTTGAGACCCTGTGTTTTCATCACGTCGGTGTGCGTTGAAGATCCGTGTATGAATGGATTCATTCCCATTTCTTTACCTTCGGGATTGATGTGGACAATCAAGTCAAGACCAAGTTCTGTTGCAATGTTATCTCTAAATTCTACCATTTCAGAGAACTTCCACATCGTGTCAATATGCATTATAGGAAATGGTGGTTTTGCGGGGTAGAATGCTTTCATTGCGATGTGAAGCATTACTGAAGAATCCTTACCTATCGAATACAACATCACCGGATTTTCTGCTTCTGCGACAACCTCTCTCATGATGTGGATAGCCTCTGCTTCCAATCGTTGTAGATGAGTCATCTTGTCGCGCATCTAATCACTTCAGTGGTGTTACTGCAAATTGACCTCATTCATCAATTCTGTTATCATTTCTTTTGGTAACAAATCAATGCCTCCAGCGGTTTCTCTTCCCCCACCACCAAATTTAGCGCAGATTTTTCCAATTCCAGATTGCCCTCTAAGAGAAATTTTCAAGTGGGTTCCAAGATCGATTGCAATTACGCTTATGCCATCACTCTCGCTGTTTATCCTATGTGCAAAAACACCAACTACTCTTCTTGCCCAAGCCTCATTTGGAAGAATGTAAATCCCATTAATCATTTCGACTGACTCAGCATTTGAAATATCCCTCTCAAACCCTTTTTTCAAGATAGCAAAGGCCTCTGATTGCATAAATTGCGAAGGTGTTTCAGCTTTCAAGCATTCTTTCAACAAATCATCGGGATGGTAATGTAAATCCGAAAGGTCCTCTCCATATCCGTTGTAGTTTAGTAACTCTCCTAATTCTTTGAATTCCTGCTTTGATGAGTGAATTGACAGACCGTCTCCATGAAGGGCTACTTCTGCCCAATCAGATTCCCTTCCGAGGTATTTCTCAACTAATTTAGCAGTGCATACATCGGCTGATGTATCGATGTAAGAACGAATATTTGCAAGATTATCACCTGCTAGATGGTGGTCAAACCAAATGATATCAATCCCTTTAGATGAAAGGATTTTTGCCCGGCCTTGGTTTCTTGCGTGAGAGATATCCATCACAATTAATTCATCTTCAGATTCAGGTTTTACCCTGTCTAATAACATGATATCTCTCTTAACACCAGTGATGCGTTTACCTTCTATTCCGTGCACTAATCCCCACTGAACCATGGAACAAATACCATCGGCATCGCCGTTGTAGGCAAACCAGCGCATGAATAGCCGAGGTTGACTTCAGAAATGAGACTATTGTCTGAATTTAAAAAATTACATATGATTATATCGCCCTCAATTATATCTATTCCCCTCACTCATGTAGCACCATGCGCAGAGAAGTCAGCGTTATGCTTCTTCTTCTTTGCTCGACCATTGTAGTCTCCTTTGACGCTAGTGCGATCAATATGGGTGGTGAAGACCCAGGGGTTAGTGACGTACCAAACTGGAGAGTCGGTGACAAGTGGATTTATTCGGGATCATTTGACCCCAGTGACTTGATTAGGGATGCGGGTGTTGATGCTACGGTTGGAACGATTACAGGGGATGCTACCACTATTGTAAGGGCTCTTAACACCATTAGCGTAGACGGAAAAGACACACTGGTCTACGAGGTTCGTCAAAGTGCAAATTTTGACAAAGGAGGAGTGCAACTCGAAAGTTATACTGGAAATCTTTTGATTGAATTCCAAGTCGACGAAGTCAGAAGAGTTTCAGACCTTGCAAAGATTTCATCAGACTTATCACTCGATGTAAAGTATGTTCCCTACGGAATCTCCTCTCTAACACAGGAAATAGCAGACATAACAATTTCCACAGATTATGACCCAATGAGTGAGGCTTATGATTTCCCATTGAGAATCGGTGAAACCTGGAATACATCATACATCTCGTCTACTTCATGGTCAGGTGCATCCGATTACATCACTCCTTTTCCGCAGCCAACAAGCGGTGCTAACCACACTAACTATGAGATAACTGATGTGGGCAAGCCAGTTAGTGAAATTGGAGAGCAAATAGGGTACTCGGGTTGTAACGCATCTTATCTGATAAAATCATACGACGATAATGGAACTGAAACTTCATTTGAATGGTTCTGCCCAGAGGTTAGAAGTTTTGCATGGCTTCATACTGAAGAGGACATTGGCCTAGTAATTGATTTTAGGCTGAAGCAATATTTGCCAGTAGAATCCAATGGGGTTGTGAGCAACGAAAACCCAGGTAACAGGAATATGAATTTGGATGTTGAGTTATCTACTGAAATCACTGCGCTAAACACACCGGTTGGAGTCTGGGCAAACGTTACGAATTCAGATGGAATGCCTCAACCCGGATTTGATGTAGAAATACGATATGAAAGCACGGGATTCTCTACAACAGGAACTACTTCATCCAACGGAAGTTTCTGGGCTGAAGTAAATGTTGGAAGTGCAACTGACACATCTGCTTCCTCAATTGATTGGTCAAGTCTAGGTATTATCGCAAAAAGCGGAAACATGTTAGGAGTCTCGACAATTACTCTCGATGAAAATATTGTAGGATTAGATATAGTCGCAAGCCTAGAAAGAGCTTCAATTCTCAGAAACAGATCTGGAGATTTATCAACTCTTAACGTCATATCTGGATTCGATGTACTACCTGGTGACGAATTAAACATTCAACTTCCAGTTTACAATAGAGGGATTACGGATTCGATGGCTAGTACCGTAACTATCACGCTTCCAGATGGTCAACAGATTGTTGACCAGTTACCAAGTTTGAAACTTTACGAACAGTATATTTTTGAAGTAAATTGGACGATTGATGGAAATAGTGGAATTGATAATCAGTCAATTGAATGGGAAGTGGATTCATCTCTCAATCCTACCGACGCAAACAGCACTAATGATAAGGCTGAAATTCCTATTTTCATAGGAACAGCACCTACTTTTGTAGCAAATAACATGATAGCTCTTACCAACGAAAAACTACTAATTGATGCTTCACAGAGTTTCGATGAAGACGGTGGAGAGGTTTGGTGCTTTTTCGACATAGAGTATGATGATGGAACATTTACCACTGCACACAAAAGAATACTCAGAAATGGTTGCTCCATCAATTGGACATGGATAGATGATGGAGTATACGAAATTCTAGTTACTTTGACTGATGACGAAGGAGATTCAATCGATGAAAAAATTGAGGTTCAGATTCTGAATCGTGCTCCGAGTGTTTCAATTATTTCACAAAGAGATAAGGTGAAAGTAGAACACCCTGTAACTCTACATGTCTTTGCTAATGATTCTGATTCTGAAGAAGTATGGCCGGGGGTTGTCGACGTCTACTGGCCAAATGTCAATTGCAAAGAAGGATATTACACACGAAAATGCACAACTACGGCTTGGGAGGAGGGCCTCCACACATTTACAGCGGTTGGTGTGGATGACGATGGAAACGAAACATATGCTACAATTGATATCGAATTTACCAATATCGCACCTCACGATGTAGCAGTTACAATGTGGGATGAGAATGACAATCTCATTCCCGCTGAAGGTCAAATGACTTGGCGAGTTGATGAAGATCAGGTCGTAGAACTCCAAGCAAGAGCCGAAGACTCAATCGATGATTTGTCAACTTTGAGGTATGAATGGTCGCTTGGCATTGAAACAGATGGTAGAACCTCAGCCATTCCTGCGGTTTGGCAAACTGCTGGAATGAAAACTATACTAGTCAAAGCAATAGACTCGCAGGACAGCGATAGTGGCTGGGTTGAAAGATGGGTCGATGTTCAAAATGTACAACCAATTATCGAGCCTTTACCGGAAATATTGCCAGTTGCAGAAGGTCAAACCGTCACTCTTAGTGGTAATGCTTGGGACACAGAATCAGATATGGAGGGCCTCATTATTTGTTGGGACATTGACCCAGGAATGGATTCCGATGGAATCGGTTCTGCCGATGATGATTGTGACATCGTAGGAAGTGACCTCTCTTATTCGTGGCAGACCTCTGGAATACACAACATTGTTTTCCACGCTACAGATAATGATGGAGCTAGAAATTCTTCAACTGCGACTGTAGAAGTTCTGAACTTACCTCCTCTCGTAATAATGAATGTTCCATCAAATGCAATCGCCGGAGAAACTGTGATTTTGGACTCTTCTGCTACAATAGATTCAGCATTGGATATCGACTATCTAACAGTTGTATGGGATACAGATTGTAGAACAGATAGCGATGGAGACGGCATAACTGACAATGACGCTGATTTGGTTGGCCCTATTGTTGAACATGAATTCCCAAGAGCTGGAAAATTCACTGTGAAGGCAATAATTTGGGATGAAGAAGTTATGAAACCGAGTAGTCAAACCGCTGTTGTAGAGGTTGATTCACCAGATATGACAGTCTTTGAGGAAGTCATGGCATCCGTGATTGGTAACGGAGATAATCCGTTCTTCCAATTACTTATGATATCAGGAATAATAGCGCTACTTTTGTTTGTGATCAACAAAACGAGACCTAAACCAAAATCTGCATGGGATGATGAAGCGCCTGTTATAGAAGCACCTCTTACTGCACCTAGCATTGACGATTTTGAAAGCACTTCTACCGAAACACCACCACCAATTCCACCTGAAGGTTTACCTCAAGGTTGGACTGAAGAACAGTGGAATTATTACGGTCACCAGTATATTTCGATGAATGAATCCCAGAATAGTCAGTATGAAATGTGAGTTAGCACTGCATAAAACGATGCGAAGTACATTGGTTGCGGTAGCACTTGTTCTTCTGATGGCAAGCGGACCTGTTTCAATGGTCAACAACTTGCAACCAGAAAACACAACCAAAAATTCTGCAACATCAACTGGTGTACATGATGTTCCCAATTGGAGAATCGGAGACAAGTGGGTTTACGAGACCAAATTTGATGTTGCACAATTAATCCAACAAGCAAACGTATCCGCTTCCCTAAATACGTTAACTGGCGACACGGTTATGGAAGTTGTTGACATAAAATTCGAAACAATATTAGGAGTAAACACACTTGTTTACGAGGTAGAAATCGGAGGAGATTTCACCTCTGGAAATAACGGAGCTAATTTCCAGGGTGTATCTGGGAGATTGGACATTCAATACGAAGGAACGGATATTTTACGAGTTTCAGATTTAGCTGTTTGGAAGTCTGATTTCTTCCTTGGGGTAGACTTCAAACCATTCAACTTGGGTTTACTGAATCAGGACCTTGCAGACATAGATTTTGAATCCGTTTACGAACCGCCTCGAGAGAAATATGATTTCCCGCTTAGAAAAGGGGACCAATGGACAAGTAACTACAATACTGCTACAAATGTAAGCGGGCAATCAGATTATTTTAACGCTTCAGAATTCAATACTCCTTTTTTGGAGGATAATACTACCTACCAAGCCACTGATAATGGCACTCCTTTAGAAGGCAGTGAAACAATTTCATATTCAGGATGCTCGGATTCAGTTAAGGTCGAATATTGGAATAACACGGGCACTCCAAGTGGATTTGAATGGTATTGTCCTGCTGTCAGATCATACGCATGGAGTAGAATAGTAAATACTGCAGGATTCCAAATCGATTGGCTTTTGAAGACATATACTCCTGCACAATCAACCGGTTACATTGCTTCTTCTTCTCCCGGATACAGAAATACCGTAATTGAAGTCACACCTGAATTCGTAGCTACCCTTCCAAACGCTACCGAAGCCGTCTATGGGCACATGTCTACCAACGCTGGACCAATTGTGAATAGAAACCTGCAGTTGAGGTACGAGGCACAATCAACTATTCTCAGTCTCACAACAAATAGTAGCGGGAAAGTGGGACCGGACATAAACGTCGGAGGAGATAGAGATAATTCTAACAGTTCTGATGATTGGACTAGCCACGGCGTGATAATATGGGACCCTGTATCAAAGGTAATAGGGGCCTCAACTATAGTGATAGACCTATCAGTGGTTGGAGTTGACCTCGTCGCTAAGACCGATTCAATAATCATAAAACGAACGAGAGATAATGACACGGTTCAGTTGTCTAGAGCAACCGGTTACAACGCTCTTCCTGGAGACACACTACAATTCTCGGTACCGGCCCAAAATAGGGGAGTTTTGACTTCCCCCGCAACTGAAATGCAGGTCACTACTCCCGATGGGAATTCGATCAGAGGGAATCTTCCCGCATTATCACCATATTCAGAAGGGCGAATAGACGTTAACTGGACCGTGCCTGAAAATGCTCAAATTGGTAATCAGACTCTTTCTTTCTTTGTAGACCCGGATGCAAACGTAACCGCTGATGCAAATCGAAGTAATAACGCTGCAAGCCTAGACATCTATATTGGACGTCTGCCTACTGCTATTGTTAATCTTACAGATGGGGTTTACACACATGAAAATGTGACCATCGATGCAAGTGGTTCTTTCGATAATGATGGAGGTGAAGTTGAATGTTTCTTTGAGGTTCAGGACGGTTTACGACTCCAGTACATAGACGCACCTACTTGCCAAGCTACCTGGAAATGGGCAGATGATGGAGAATGGAGTATTCTCGTTCGAGTTGTTGATGATGAATTGGATGAAGATATAATCACGGTATATGCGTCAATCTTGAATCGAAACCCATACGTGAATCTCACAGCAGATACAGTATCTATTCCTGCTGGTTCAAAAATAACTTTTGATGCATCGGACAGTGGAGACATAGACTCGATTTCACCACCTGGCCAGGAAGTTGAAATCTCATGGCCTAACTCCTACTGTGACCAAGGATTGTATGGTCCTGAGTGTACTTTTACTGTAGAAGATGAAGGCATCTATGAGGTAGAAGTATTGGTCACAGATGATGATGGGGCCACGACTTCAGACTTCTGGACATACGAGGTAACTAACGTTCAGCCAACCCTTGGTGATATTGTCTTCATGATAGACGGAATACCTTACCTAAAAGACATAGATGGCACTTGGACAATCGACGAAGATATCGTAGCAGAATTGTCGATAATTGGTGACGATACGCTTTCGGATGTAGATGATTTGATTATATCTTGGCATCCTGACATCGCTGATGTTAACTGGACAGAAACTACCTTTGGGCCCGAATCTGAAATTTCAGTATCTTGGCCAACTTCAGGTTTAAAGACAATCAGAGTAATGGCAACGGATGATGATGGCGTAAGTAGCGAAGAAATACTTGGCTACGTAAGGGTCAACAATATCGCTCCAGATTTGGGTGTTCTTCCTGCACAACAATCCTTATTCGAGGATGAAACATTGTACCTCAATTCTACTGCGATCGATTTTGCTGATGAAGAAGACCTTCGTTTCTGTTGGGATATTTACAGTACAATAGACTCAGACGATAACGGAATATTAATCGATGACTGTGATATTGAAGGGCAGGAATTCGCATTCTCGTGGACAATAAGTGGAGTCAAAACCGTTACTGCGATTGTATGGGATGACGACAATACATCTGACATGTTTTCAATCGATGTCAATGTTGTTAATAGGCCACCTGTAGCAAGCATAACGGTAATTGATGGAATTTATGAAATTACGGAAGGTGACTCTCTAACCTTTAGTGGCGTTGATTCAAGCGACACCTCAACTGATAAGGGCAAATTGATTTACATCTGGGATGACCCTGCAACAGTTGGTGCAACACAGGATGGATTCGGTTTAAATTACACAATGAAATTTGATAAACCCGGAACCTATTCAGTAAATCTGACCGTAACCGACGATGATGGGAAATCAAGCACTGCTACGGTCCAAATAGAGGTCAAAGCAAAACCAACAGAAAGCTTGTTTGGTCTGCAAAATTCAAGTGCAATAGGCTACGGAATGGGCTTCGTAATCATCATCTTGCTAGCCGTTTTGGCTCTAAGAAGGAGAGGAAATAGCGACGATTATTCAAAGAGCGAGACGGGTATGTGGGATAGCATGATTCAACCTCAAGTTGAAGCACCTGTCACACCGCCTCAACCAAGTTCATTCGGGGGAGGGCCACAAGTTCCTGCAATGGGGTTACCACCTGGATGGACAATGGAACAGTGGCAATATTATGGAGATCAATATTTACAACAGAATCCTCAACCAGCAACTTTCCAACAATCGCCACCCCCTGTTAATCCGATGGCGTCACAATCTCAGCCAGTGGAAGCATATTCCCCGCCTGTTGTTCAACAGCCCGTGTACAACCAACAACCCTCAGAATTGAGTCTTGATTCACTTCCACGGACGATGGTTCAAGAACCCCCACCTACTCCTGCCTCACAAGCCCTAGCAGATTTGTTAGATGACTTAGATTTGTGAGAGTGAAAAAGATGGGAACACTTTGGCAATTTTTTGGATTCCCCGACCCAGAGGGTACGGTCAATTCCGAACCAGCACCCAAGAAGAAAAAGAAAGAGTCAAGGCCTGAGCAAGGACAACAATTAACCTTAGTTTCACACGACGCAAACGCTGAAGTTTCTGAATCTGTGGAAGATTTACCTATTCCAGCGCCTGTTAGGAAAATGCCAGATTTACCCCCTAACTGGAATGGTTTGGTTACCCCGGACGGAATCGCATTCCATGACTTATCGAACTATAACTCCGAAGAAACCGGATTTCCAGACAGGGCATTGAGATACGTAAGGCCGAACAAAATGCACAGGCTACCAATTCGAGAGATAGAGGGTAGGGTTAGAAGAGGTGATACAATTATTGTCGATTTGAACCCACTAATTCACATGGAAACTCAAACCAATGCATGCCGTAGAATATTACAGCAAATGGGATCAGAACTGGGAATTGCTATATTTGCATTGGATGAAGAAGATAAGCTTCTACTTGTACCTGGAATAGATGTTACAATGGACGTATCAAAAAATGATTTAGGACTAGCTCCTCTTTTACTCTAACCCAATTAATCTTAGAGCGCTAGGGGCGAATCCCAACACAGTTAGTTCATCACCATCGATTAATTCTACATATTTTTGAGCTAAGCCTGCCAAATCATAAGATCCTGCTTTTCCAACCCACGATTTTGACTTAATCAATAATTCAATATCATCTGAATTTAATTCTTTGAATTTTACTATGGCAGATTCGATGAAAAAAGTCCAATCACCAGCAACCTGGACTCCTGTTGCTGACCAAACTCTGTGCCTTCGCCCAGATAGTCGCAGAAGCATAGAAGTCGCTTCAAATTCATCGTGTGCTTTACCCAAAGAGGAATTAAAGTCGTCAGGGTCTTCTATCATGGTATCTGCAACTAAGACAAATTGATACCCGTGGTCGACCCCGATTTCATTCGCTTTTCTTTTGCAGATTTCTAATACCTGATGAGAAACCAATCCAAATGGAGGGGTCTCATCAACACCGTCCAAACTCTTTACCGTGACTTTCCCAAACATATCATGGATAATCTGGGAGCGTCGCTCTGAAGCACTTGCTAGCCAAATCCCCATATCAATCGGATTAAGGGTCACCTTGAAGAGTACATCGCTATTACGTTTACACGAGGGGACATTATGGCCACGATTGAAAGAATTCCAACACATATTGACGGATTAGATGAAAATATGCAAGGAGGAATCCCCCAAGGGCACATATGCATTGTCGCAGGGCAATCTGGTGCAATGAAATCCTCAGTTACGTTCTCACTTCTGTACAATGCTGTCCTTTACGGTGAGACAAGTGGCATATACGTAACTCTTGAACAAGGAAAAGATTCACTCAGGTCACATATGTCGAATATGGGAATGAACGTTGACGACCCAAGAGTAAGAAACAGAATCGCTATCATTGACCTATCAGATTTAAGGGTCCAACTCGATGAACAGGGAATGAGTAACAGGGTCGACTGGATGGGCCAATTAATCAAACAATTAACATCTTACAGACAGTCAATTGGATTTGAATTGCTTGTTTTCGATTCTCTTGGTGCGTTTTTCACCCTAACAAAAATGGAGAACCCTCGTGACGAAATTTTCAGACTATTCGAAGCATGTAGAAGATTAGAACTGACCTCGTTCTTCATTTGTGAAATGACTGGTGAGGATCACAAGCAATTCGGAGAATATGGGGTTGAAGATTACCTCTCTGACGGAGTGATGCACCTTACAATGGAAAGAGTTGGTGATGAAATTACGAGGAAAATTGGAGTAATAAAAATGAGACATACTCACCACAGGCTTGGTTACTCTCCACTTATGTGGAGTCCGTCTGACCAAAGATTCAGTGTTAACTAGTTACTCTACGGTCACAGACTTTGCAAGATTACGAGGTCTATCTACGTCGCATCCCCTTGACAATGCTGTTTCATAAGCAATCAATTGCGTTGGGATTACAGTAAGCAACGGGGTAAGTAACGAGTCGCAATCTGGTATAGGAATCGAAATATCAGCTTCTGATGCTATTTCATCTCCTTCAGTGTGTATCAGGATAATTTTTGCGCCTCTAGCCTTACACTCATGGACTGATGACATTGTCTTGTCCCTATGTTTGTCGTTTGGAGCAATTACTACTACAGGGCTTCCTTCCTCGAGTAGAGCAATAGGCCCGTGCTTCATTTCCCCTGAAGGGTATGCAAGACATGGGATATATGCGATTTCCATTAGTTTCAAAGCACCCTCACTCGCTACTGCGGAAGAGTGTCCTCTACCCAAAAATAGTACACTTTTTGCATCTTTTAGCAATTCTACTGCTTCGTTGATTGGCCCTTGGTTTGAAAGGTACGATTCCATCAAGTTAGGTATTTTCTCGAAATTTTTGACAATGCTTTGCCCTCTTTCTCTTGAGAAGGAGCGAGTCCTTCCAATTCTTATTGCAAAGAGAGTAAGTGCAGCCACCATGTTCGTGAAAGCTTTAGTTGACGCAACAGATTGCTCTGGACCGCTGTGAATGTAGACTCCTTGACCACAAAGCCGTGCAATGCTAGAACCGACCACGTTTACGATACCGTGAACCTCCCCTCCTTTGAGTTGTATTTCTTTGATTGCTGAAATTGTATCTGCAGTTTCACCTGATTGTGAAACTGCGAAATGAATAGCGTTTGGATTGATGACTGGGTCCGTATAGCTAAATTCACTAGCTACGTGTTGTACTGCTGGTATCCTAGCTAGGCTCTCAATAGCCATCTGTCCTATCTTACACGCATTTAGTGCAGTGCCACAACCTATCAACCTAACGTGTGGTGCGGTTCTAAGACGAATTGGGTCGAGATTGAGACCACCCAATTTGGAACTGCCATTCGCTAAATCTAATCGACCACTAATGCATCTCCTAATTGCTTCAGGTTGTTCATAAATTTCCTTTAGCATGTAATGCGGGTATCCCGCAATATCTGCATCACCCCAATCTTCTTCTATTACTGAAAGGGTTGTGTCAGAAACACCTCCTTCTAATCTAGAAATTTCAACTGATGTGGAGGTTACTGTTGCAAGGTCTCCATCTTCCAGATAATACACATTACTGGTATGTTGTGAAAGTGCATGAGGGTCTGAGGAAATAAAAGTCTCACCGTTCCCCCTGCCGATAATCAATGGAGACCCGTTTCTTGCGCATATTATTTCATCATGATCTTTGAACAAAACACATAATCCCCATGTTCCAGTAACTCTACGCAAAGACTGTCTAACAGACTCTAAGGGAGTTTGACCAGATTCGATTCCAATCGAGATCATGTGTACAAGAGCTTCCGAATCCGTATCTGACTTGAACTGATAGCCCTTTGACATCAGCCGATTCCTAATACCGGTCGCATTATTGATAATACCGTTGTGAACAAGAGCAATTTTTTCATTGCTACACAAGTGAGGATGGGCGTTCTCATTTGTTACCGAACCATGAGTGGCCCATCTAGTGTGGGCGATTCCTGATTTTCCCTCCAAATGATTTGGGAGAACTTTTGCTAGTTCAGAAACTTTTCCAACCTTCTTATGAACGTTGAGATAACCATTTTTCACAACTATACCTGATGAGTCATATCCCCTGTACTCAAGACGTCTTAGACCTTCTAGTAGCAAAGGTGCGGCTGACCGGTTACCAATAAATCCGAATATTCCACACATCTTCGTCCCTCAAAGTTTAATCTGTGCTGAACAAATTGGACAATTCATTGTCATGATTGTAATATCTTTGATGGTAACACTTGCGCCACATTCTCCACACTTGCCGATTCGTTCTGGAATAGGCAGAGGTGGCAGAGGCATTTCTGCTGGACTTGGGGGTGCTGGCATGGGTAAATCGGGAGAGGAAATGACGATCTCTTCCTCTTCAACGATTGGCAGTAAGGCACCAGGGACTGGTAAATTCTTAGTTATATTTTCGAAGATTTCTTTTGCTTCTCTCTCTTCTTTTCTCTTCATTCGTCTTTCTAGACGCTTTGAGCCAGTGCCTGCTTCTACCTTAGCTTCCAGTTCTTCTGATAGTGTCAATTCCTCAGGTTCTTCTTCGAGCACTGCTTCGCCAATTGTTACAACGAGGTCATCGCTCTCTTCTTCGAAATCTTCTTCGGTTTCAATTAATAACTCAAGGTCACCACTCTCGGCGGAAATCTCAAGTTCCTCTTCATCTGACTGTCGTTTTAGTACAACAACCACGACCAGGAATAAACCGAAAAGGAATATTCCGATTCCAGATAAGATCCATAGCTTTTCTACACCTTCTCCCGGAAGCGGAGCCAAAAGATAGTCTAAGAAGCCGTTCTTCTCATCAGATTCTTCCTTCTGACCCGCAAATAGGAGTTTCTTAGAAGTTACTTGCCCGGATGGGTCAACCATGATTATGAATGCATCGTAACCAATCGAACCTGCTCCTACGATGTATCCTTCCGCAATGTTGTTTGAAAGACCGATTTCAGAATCTCCAGCGTTGTAACTACCGTACCTTGTGTATGGTTTTGCTCCTGTAGAGGAAACACCGATTTCATCATAGAGGAATTTTATTTCTTTGCTTGAAGTTTTGTACAGCACTATCTTCGTGGCACCTGGTGCAGAGATATTCACTGTATTGTCATTTGACCATATCGTATTTTGAGCGGCAGCCATAACACTTGTCGAGCGACCAACTCCTTCGATCCATCCGGCGACTAATATGTCCTCCCCTTCGTGCCTCACTATCTCTAAATCTTGATTTCTTGCATAATCACCTGCAGGAGCTTGGAAACCGAATGGTGTTTCTGAGATATCTCCGTGGGCGTAAAATAATCCGCTTCTTTCAATGCCGTTTCCATCATCTCTAATCTGCTGATATAGGAGGTGTATATCATCAGAACCAATTGCAACAGCAATTGCATTACCTTCACTTGGCTTGATATCGATATCGATTAAGACATTCATTTTCGTGATCCACGCTGCAGACGAAGAATAGTCATCTTTGTACATCATGAAGACATTGGTGAGGTCATTCCATGACCCACCCGTTTTGATGTCCCTATGATATCCTGCTAATACGATTTCATCACCTTTGGAGTGAAGGTCTAAGCCCCAGTATTTCCCCTCCGAGGATTTTAGTGGGTTAAGATGGGATGAGACGCTACCCATCTCTCCCAACATGCCAATACTTGCCATACCGACATCGACCATTGTGTAACCAAGTTGGTCTTCGAATCTCTTAGTCCACGCCATCTGAACTCTTTCATCATCTCTTAGGGTAAATGCAAATTCGCCAGCCCAATTTTCTTCAACGAGTGTGTCGCTTGGAGTTGAGCCACTTTGAGTAAGGGTTCTTGCATGGAGTTCCCCGTTGATTGTTGTGAACAACAAACCACCTCCATCAGATGAATCGCCATCCTTTACAGGAATTCCAACAAATCCTAGAATTACCTCGCCATCAGACAACTGAATTGTACTCTTGGAGGAAACACTGAAATCATCAACGATTACAGTAAACCTGTATTCTGAATATTGTGCTTCAACTCCTGTTCCTTCCAAGACTGCTCTATATCTGTAGATACCAGTTTCGTCTTTACTGTCGGAAAATTGTGCTTTTGCATAACCAGATGAAATCGATGAACCTGGAACTACCATTAATGTTCTAGACTCCATAGGTACCCAATTATCTTCCCATGAATAAAGAGACATCCTGATATTAGTCGCATCATTTTGCCCCAGATTATCGACTCTGACATTCATAGTGAACGAATTAATACTATCTCCAAAGTTTGGAGTTGGGATTAATGGAGAAATCGTTACAGCGCTAGTCATAAATCTAAGCATAGGATCTATTGGACGTTCTGTAATCATAAACGTAAATGTATACTCATTGTCGGATTGGTCATCATTCGTTACCCCGTTTGGGTCTATTTGTAGTGTTACAGTATGCTCACCGGGTTCGGTAGCCCACCACCATAATTTGACCTGAATAGTTTCACCCTCTGAGATTTGAGGTAGTTTACCTTCGCTTGGATAAGTGTTTGATGTTGAACCCGGTGCATCTAATCTAAGATGCAAGTCGGAGGCATCAGCGTCGCCGGTATTTACTACTCCAAAATGAACTTCCAAAATTGTGCCAGCCATAGCGGATTGGGCTGGTAAGTCTTGGTCGTAAACCTGAACAGTTCCTTGGAACCTAAGCTCTGGCGCAGCAGGTAAATTGTCAACCGTAAATGTCCTTCTGGTAATGTCAGATTCTGTTCCGCTTTCGTTTACCAATCGAATAGAAATTTTGTGTGAACCATCTGGCACTTCTGTTGAATCCCATGTAAATGACCAATCTTGTGGACCAAAATCCTCCTTATCAAAAGAATACGCATTAAGCCATTCTCCGCTGTTAACTCTGTAAATCAAGTAATCTGGATTTACTCCTTGCGCAGTTCCGCTAAATGTGGTGTAACCACTTATTATTGAACCGGAGGAAGGAGACCCAAAGTTTGCCACCATTTTTCCGATATTGCCGTATCGAATATCGCTTGATACTAAGTCATCGACACCTAATGCCTTGACCTCTATGACGACATTCAATTCCTCGCTGTCATACCACTCGTCCTTGATTAGAACATCTAGATACCAATAGTCATCTTCTCCACCAGCGGTAGTCCAGTCCAATAGGACAACTTCTTCGAAATCTTCCAAGTACTGGACAATTCGGACATTTACATCATTCCAAGGGCCCGTGTTTTCTAATAGGTTTCCTTCGATTCTGAGTAGTTCATCGGTTACAAACCATGAACCGTTATCTGGAGAGGTTATTTCAACACCCGCTGAGGTATCATTGTCGGGCGGGAGAATTACTCCCCCATCTCCGGTTAAGGGAGAACAATTTCTGTCTAGGACAGTATCTACTGCACACGATGCATCAACTAATCCAAATCCCCACTTATCATTCCAGCGATTGGATACATCCGGTTCGGTTGGGTTTCCCCTCTTCTCGCTTGAATTACGTAGAATGTCTTTGATTTCTTCAGGTGTCAGAGATGAGTCGGCTTGAAGCATTAAGGCTACAACTCCCGATACCAAAGGTGTAGCCATCGATGTTCCATCCTTTGATTCATAGCCGTCTTCAGCCATTGGTCTAGGAGTTCCAGGTAGCGAGCCACCAGTTGCCGCTGAGGCTGAAAACATACCGCTTCCGTATGAGGTTACGTCAGGCTTCAATTCATCCCAATCATCGTTATCACTGTCACTTTCCCTTGGCCCATAATTTGAGTAAGAGGCGACGAAATCATCTGTTCTGTTAATTGAATCAGCATCATCTATCGCACCAACAGTTATTGCGCCATCAGCACTACCTGGTGAAGCAATTCGATTGCGTCCATCATTACCAGCAGCTACAACGCAGGTGATCCCGTTTTCTGTAGCGTTATTGACCAATCTTGCTTCAGCACCCGTTCCGTTGTCACCGCTGTCGTTAGGGTCGAATACGTTCCCAATAGAGCCAAATGACATTTGCCCTATTTGGATGCCTTTTGCTCCGTCACCCCAATTAGTGTCTCTGTTGTTAATCATCCACTGGATTCCATTTAGTGAGTTTTGAGAATTTGTTCCGCCACTATCTGTTAGGACTTTTACATCAACAAGGTAAGCTCCAGGAGCGCCTCCGATGTGAACTCTTGATGAATCCCCTGTCCCCAGAGCGATTCCCGCAACGTGGGTCCCGTGCCCCTGACCATCATCAGGGTCTTGTGAACCATCCGGATTTGATGCTTGAGAGGTAGCATCGAAACCTGCAACCCATTTCTGATCGTCGTATGAATTTGGATCTAAATCTGGTGCATCGTCTTGGTCGTCAAAATCATTTAGCGACCTGTGCTCGTTGTCGACACCGCTATCCAATACTGCAATGACTATTCCTTCTCCAGTGTATCCTCTATCGTAAACGGTTCCAGAATATACCTCAGATGGCTGGATTCTTGTTGCTGGATTTGCGTTTGCGAGGAAAGGAACCATGACATTCTGCATCTCAACTACAACGACAGATTCGATTGCGTGAATCTCCCAAAGAGCACTAACTGGGACGTGGTCAACCACTATTGAATCGATTGAATCCATAATTTGAAACCATGAACCTTCGGCTTCCCATCCGTGTTTCTTCAATACTGCAAGCAATTCCTCAACCTCAACTTCGGTTGGATGCCAAGCAAAGTCTACGACGATAGCAACCGTTTTTCGTCCATCTGAACCGATTATTGAGGTGGTTGAAATTGATTCATGGGCCCCTGAAATTACTACTTCTAATCGGTCATCCATACCGTCAAAATTAACATCTGGGCCGTAACTAAACCACCAGCCATAATCCTCGGACGCAAATCTCCCATCCCTTGATGGAAGCCGGTCTTTGACATCCTCGATTAAGTCGTTTTCAATTTGGCTTGCGGTTGCAAGTGAACTCATGGTTGAGAGCAGAAATATCGCAACCAATGCAATCGATTTCACACTCTTCACATAACTCACCCGCCCTACGGGCGGGCATCATATCAAATGAACCTTGGGTGAGTTAGATTACACTTTTTGGCTAAGGCCATACGAAATGTGATGATGCGGACTTACATCTAATTCGCATTTTCTTCATTTCTAATCCTGATTGGCAAACTGGACATTTTGCTCGGTCTGTAATTTCCTCAAGCCAAGCCTGTCTGGTCTCTTTTTCATCACCCTCCTCGATTAATCTCTTGACTAAATCATCTACTCCCACAAGCGGGCAATTTGGTGAAATTTCTGTGAGTTCTGCCTCTGACTCCCATTCAATTCCCCGCTTGAGTATTGGCAAAAAGGCATATGCTGCTATGAAACCGCCTAGGTGAGCTACATGAGCGACATGAGAAATTTCTGATAAGCCATAAACCTGATATGCTTTTACTATTTCAAGTCCAAAGTAAATCAGAGCGATGAATTGTACTGGCCACTTTCTAATCAAAATAAATGGGAAGAACACTTCATCCTTAGGCCAGCCACAAAGATAGGCACCAAGTATCCCAAATGCCGCACCTGATGCACCCACAGCGGGTGTGTAAGATCCTGAATTTGCTATTGTCCAACAAATTGAGCCACCAAGAAGGCCAATCATGTATGAGATTAACCACTTATTTCGCCCTAACCTTTCTTCAAGTGGAATGCCAACTAAAGCGATAATTATGATGTTACTCAAGACGTGTAGAGCATCTCCTGGTGAATGAACGAACCCACTGGTTATCAAAGTGTGAAAACTACCCTGTTCGACAAATGCAGGAACCATAATTACGTAACCATACAAAATATATGCCCCAAAAAAATTCCATATTAGTTGAACGATATATCCAAACAAAAGCGATAGTGTCATCGCCATTGCAATCGATGCTTTGTTGTAATATGCCCAAGCAAGAGGAGCAATAATTGCGGATATCCAAATCACAAATAATACTCCCTCCATGTATAGGCGGAGGAGTAGGTGCTTTGAAGCCAATGCGGTGTTTGGAGTGGAATAATGGGAATTATCCAACTATCTGATGTGACCGTCCAACGAGGGCGTTCAACGGTATTGGATAATTGGTCAATAACGGTAGACAGCGGAGAAGTTGTTTGCTTATTTGGAGAAAATGGTTGTGGAAAATCTACAGTAATTGAAACCGCTGCCGGTTTGCTACCGATGGAGAACGGTGTTGCCACCATTTCAGGACAATTAATCAGGGATTCGGCCGGAAGAAGAGGCAGAACTCTATTCGGATTATGCTTGCAAAGCGATTGCGTAATGGGTGATGAATTAGTTGGAGAGCGATTGTTGGATGTAGCAGGGGTTAAATTCGACGTTGAATCACTACTCAAACAGTGGGGTTTAGACCACAGAATGTATGACAGAGTTGCAATGTTATCTGGAGGTCAGAGAAGAAAATTAGCAGTTTTATCAGCTATAGTCCCGGCTTTGATTTCCGGCGAAAATACGGCAATTTTACTTGATGAGCCGGATAGTGGACTTGATTCAAAGTCGGTAGACTTGTTGTGTAAAACCTTGCGCAATTTAGCGGCAGGGGGCCATTCAATCCTGATTTCAAGCCATAGTTCGAAAATTCAAAAATGTTCAGATAAAACGGTTTCATTTCCGTTCGAGATTAAGGAAAATGAATGCCAAAAGGGAGTATTTGAAAAAATTGAAACCACTTCCCCTCACAAAGGTAATATTGGCCACAGGCTCAATATTAGGACCTTGGCTGGATTAGCAAACAACGGAATTTCAGGACTGTTAGTTCTTGGCGCAATGTTAGCACTGCTTGACCCCGCTAATCTAGATTCAAGGACGGAAATTGCATTCATCCTTGCTCCTGCATTAGCCGCTGGATTGACGGGAAATCCAATTCATAAACTGACTATGGAAAATCGTACATTTGCATGGTGGAAAACAAGATCTTCAATTCCACCTAACGCTTTACTACACTCTTTCATTTTATGTGGGTTGTTGACAATGTTAGCATCAACCATCACGGGAGAATTCAATGTTGAATTGATTTTAGTGGGAGCATTACTCGGTGCGATTACAGAGGCAGTAGTAGGTTGGATTTCTCACTCAACGCTTTCGTTAGCGAGACCAAATGCAGTAATGATAAGATTGTTGACTCCAATTCTAATCTTGCCTTGGGCTATAATCGTCGATACTCTATCATCGTGAACATTGAATAATGAAACCTTGTGTGGTCCAAACATGAGAAACTGGGGTCAATCCCTTGCTATTATCGGTCTAACCGGTGCTGGATTGACATTATGGTTAGGATTTATGTGGGCTCCATCCGTTTCGATTGATGCTTTCAAAGCTCCTGAAGCACAGCGAATTTTCTATTGGCACGTGCCTAGTGCTTGGGCCGCAATGATTTCTTTTACTACGTTATTTATAGGCTCAGTTGTTTGGTTTTTCAAAAGGAGTGAATGGGCCTGGAGAATGCATGTTGCAAGCACAGAAGCAGGTTTGGCTACAGGTATGATGGCGGTTTGGTCTGGTTGTATATGGGGCGCTGCTGAATGGGGAGTTCCATGGGATTGGACTGATGTAAGATTGAACACTTTTGCTATACTAACTCTACTTTCCCTATACCTAGTGTTGGGCAGAAAGTCACAGCCAGACGGCATTGAAACAAGAGACACATTTTCTGCATTTGGAATGTACGGATTCATCCTTGTTCCGGTGACATATATCGCTACAAGACTTTGGCAAATTCGCCACCCTGGACCGGTTGTTGCTACTTCAGAAGGTTCCTTGAATTCTGACATGGGTATCGTTTTATTGGTTGGAGGAATTTCATTTTCAATATTGGTGATTGGGCACATAATTTCAGGGATGCGTTTAACAAAACTACAAATGCAATTTGAAGAGTTACAGGCTAAGTACGAGGGGGCAGTAAAGTGAATGACGTAACATATCTCGCTGTAGCTTACCTCGGCATGGTTGCAGGTATAGCCGTTTGGACTTGGACCGTTTTCGCAAGGTCGAAATCCCTTGAGGAGAAGATTCGTTCTTTGGAGAAGGCTATTACCAATGATGAGTCAGAGTAAATCAATCGCAGGTGATTGAATGGACCTCGGAGATGAATTCTGTCTTATATGTGGGGACACATCTCCTCTTTATGCAGACAGAATGTGCGAAAAATGTACTCGTGAAAGAGTATCGTTAGTTGATGTGCCAAAGAACGTGCCATGGACTAAGTGTGCACGCTGTGGCATGATAGATTTTCAAGGAAAATGGACGAATGTTGAGCCGGATGACCTCTGGCACGAACTCGTCCAAAGGAATGTAGGATTCCATCCTGAAGTTGAGGACCTTGAGTTAGGTTTGCAAGCACAAGAAGTAGATGGTAGACACACTTTGATCCATATTCAAATCGAAGGAATTATTGATAATCTTCTATACTCTGAACAAAAGACCATGCGGGCAAGAATGTCTAATGGCGTATGTTTGACATGCACACGAAGGGCTGGGAACTACTTCGAGGCAACCGTACAATTACGCTCATCGGCAAGGAGATTATCAGAAGAAGAGTTCAACCAATTGCGGAAAACCCTCGACCACGTTATTGAAGAAATGGCAGATGACCCTATGTTTTTCATAACCAAAGAAGGCCCAGTCACTGGTGGATACGACGTAATCCTTGGCTCCAAAGCACTAGCAAAATCGTGGGGCAAACACCTCGTTTCGAATTACGGAGGACAAATCACCACAACGACCTCAGTCGTTGGAAGGAAGGATGGAGTAGACCTAACCAGATTGACGCTATTGTACAGAAAACCAGGCTATGATTTGGGAGATGTTATTCAGTGGCGTGGAGACCTATGGCGCCCAACTACTTGGAGTGGTGATGGTGCTGTTTTGGAAAAAGTTGAGCGAAAAGAACGATGTGGTGCTACTTGGAGAGACTTGGAAAGTGCACATGTCAAGGCTAGATTAGGGGAATTATTGTATGTAGAACCAATGAACGAAGATTCATCGGTAGGTGAATTCTTGGACCCAAATAATTGGAAAATGACTGCAGTAAGACTTCCTTATGACCACAAGTTGGGGAGGAAATTGCTCGTAGCAAGGATAGAAAGCGAATGGTACGCTCTACCTTATCTTGGATTGGATGGTGATTGAGTGGACGATGGCATCAATAGATTAGCGGCTGCTTTAGACCAAAGCGGAATGATTGAATTCACTCGCTTTTTCATGAACGATTTCGTCGAGGGATACAATTCAATTAACGACGAATTACAACCATGGTTATCTGAACTCGACTACGGTTGGGAAGGCGTCCTATTCATTGGCATGGGTGGCTCAGCAGCAGGAGGAGATTTCATTTCCTCTCTTTCTGATAATGCTGGAGGTTTACCAATCAAGTGTCATCGTTCGTATGGTTTGCCAAATTGGTGGAACCAAAATTGGTTGGTAGTAGCGACTTCCTATTCGGGGAATACTGAAGAAACTGTTGAAACCACAGAACAGGTCATTCGCCTTGGAGGAACTGTCGTTGTCATATCGAGTGGTGGAATTTTATCAGGTCTTTGCGAATTATCAAATTCTGCATACTTGATTTCCTGCCCTTCAGGACAACCACCCCGGTCTGCTTTTGGACACATATTTTCTCGCCAATTAGGTCTCATGAATCAGTTAGGAATTTTGCAAACAGAATTATCTCAGTCAGCCGTGATGAGATTGAAACAAGCGGTGAAAGATTGCGACATTACTGAGAATCCTGAAGGAGATGTTGCAAGTTTGGCCCTAAATCTAATTGAAAACCCAATATCAATTATCGGACCCTCCGAATTATCGCCTGCTCTTACAAGATTCAAAAATCAGATCAATGAAAACGCTGCAAGATTCGCTAGAGTCGCAGAGGTCCCCGAGATGAACCACAACGAGATTATCGCATGGGGAGGAGTTGGGAAGTACCAAGATTTCGAATCTCCAAATCAGGCTGTGTTAATCGTTTCTTGGCCGGGAATGAATGAACGCGTTGTGCATCGCATGGACTGGTTTGTCGCAAATTGTCCAACAGACCTGGCCTGGCGAATTCAGGGAGAGGGTGAAAACCTACTCGAATGTCTACTACACATTTGCATTATGATGGATTGGCTTTCGATAGCATTAGCTTTACTCTCTGGAAAGGACCCAACGGCTATTGATTCGATCATTTCACTGAAAGAATTCCTCTCCCAAATCGATTAGTAGATTGGTCCCAAAACAATCCTTGGGTCGGGATATAAACGTAAGGCATCATCCCTATCTTCGATAGCGACCACTCCAGGCATGTCATTATTTTTTGGCTCGGACCAGCTTAATTGGAAATGGACATGCGGCTCCCAACCACCGTTTTCATCTTTCGAGCCAACTTTTGCAATTATTTGGCCTTCTTCTACGACATCACCTACTTTCACCATTTCAAGTGAATCATGGGAAAGGTGACCGTACAGTGCCCATATTGGTTTCCCTTCTAACTCGTATTGAACAATTATTGTGGGACCATAAGAACCAGCTTCTGGATTGACTCCTTTTGAGAATACGACTCCCCTAGCGTAGGAATGTACTGGTTCCCCAACAGGAGCTCCCAAATCGATACCGACGTGATGATTTCTTCCACCTTCAAAAAGTTCGAAATCATACATCCCCGGTCTTGTTTCATCATATCTTCCGATTTGATAGGGAAAAGGGCAAACGAATTCAGGGTCAATACCTTTGGAGAAATCGTACACCCAGTATTCCTCCGGTAGGATGATGACTTCTGCCATATCCATTGCGAAAAGGCTTCAATTCATCATTGTTCGCAAATGGTTTGAAAACTAAAATGCGAACCCCGAAGTATGGTTCTCGGCCTGATAATGGCAATCCTTCCGGGATATGCGATTGCAAGAAGGCTTGATAATAAAGGTGACAATAAGAGGCACTTTCTACTAACTCCAGCCTTGGGATTGTTAACACTGTATGCGATTTCAGGATTTTCTTTTTACGTTGGATTTGAAACTGAGACTATTACCACATTGGTTTTCCTGGCAAACATTATTGCATTTGCAGCGATAAGAGTTGAAATCCATCCAATAATGGAAGATGACACTATTAACAGAAGTCCATGGTTCTGGATTTTCACATTAATTGCAGTGTATATTGCCATCACTCCACTTACATATTATTCTCCTATGGGAGTTGATTGGATAGGATTCACATTCCTTGCTGAAAGTTACGCAAATTACTCTTCGTTTACAATATCAAGTCCATCGAGTGGCTATTGGTTGTATCCACCGGCTTTTCCGGTTTTAGCCGCGTGGTTAGGTAACGAAATTTACCTATCTGTTTTCATTCTAGGCGTGCTTAGTTTTGTGGCATTATTACTTGGAATTGCGGCCATAGGTGATAAGTTAGGTTGTGGACACTGGACAATTTTAGCGATGTTGCTCGCACCGGCTTTATTTGCAAAGAACCTAGACTCTGGGTTTCCAACCGTTGCTAGTCAATTAGGCCTAATTGTTATGTTATTAATTCATCAAGAGAGACTGCGCTGGGGAGTTATTTCGATTACTGCCGTTTCGGTAATGATGATTCATCCAACTGGTTTGGTATACCTTGTAACTTTAATTTTTGCCAGAGCATTAGTTGAGAGAACAAAACGGGTAAACATGGCGGAAAAAATGCAAATTCAAATTGCGACAATCAGCTTAATTGTCCTAACTTTAATCGCAGGTAGCCAGTTTGACGGCGATGCAATTTTCGCTGAATATGGATGGCAAGGAGGGTCGCCTATGGTTTTGTACTCCGGGCTCCTATTACCGTTCGCAATATGGGCTGCATGGAGTATGAAAGGCGACCTAACGGCCCGTGTGTTCATAGTTTGGATCTTGATTAACTGGTTAATTTCGATGTTATATTTACTTGAAGGTTATTCGGGTGTAGCGATAATATCTATGGCATCGTATGTGCTTTATTCCATGAGTATGCATGCATTCCACATTCCATTAGCGCTCTTGGTAGGTTTAAGATTCTCTAAAATCGAAAATGGAATCTCATCAGATGGTGGTCGAGCGATAATGATTGCAGCATTGGTCATAAGTGGAATTGCACACAGCGCACTTTCTGAACTTTCAGAACATGGCGAATTGCACGTTTTGTCGGAAGGAGATATTACCCTAATTGGCATGTTAGAAGAACTGCCTCACGACTCGATAGTCTACACTGAAAATGAACACTGGGGGCATATTTTTGCTCATAGTGAATCATATGGAATCACAGCAATACCTACACTTGGAGTACTAAAACAAGACCATTCTATTCAAAATTCTGCAACGACTGCTATTCGCTTCGATGATACTGAAAGAATAGAAAATTTGGGACTTACCCACGCTCTCGCATCGCCAAAAGGAGTAATGATTCATTACCTTCTATCTTCAACAAATTGGAAAAAGGTTTGGGAAAGTGATGGCTCAATTCTGTTTTCATTTGGAAAGGATGGATTGCATTCTACCTTTACACCGTTTATAGGAGATAACATGAGAATCGACCCTTGGGCTAAATTACGTACACAAGACCCGTTTGAAATAGGTGATTACAAGCATTATATCACTGAAAAATCAACAAATATAGCGGTAAACGAATCTTCCGCATTTATGGTTTGCATAATGCTTGAATTTGTTGGTGACATCACTGCTACAGTGAATAATAATTTGTATTCGGGTTCTGGTTGGCATAACGTTTGCAAATACCCAGATAGTCAAGGTTTTGAAATTACTTTGGAGAGTGATTTGGAATATTGGCTTAATCCATTGGGCGCATCAGGAAGAGGTGATACTTTCATCGACACTACTGGAATTAGGGTTCACTGGGTCGAAAAGGTGTACTTTGCGTGAATTATGCGAAAATCTTGACAACAGAAACAACCACCGACCAACATGCCAAGTATTCTCATAACGTTACCGACGTTAGACGAGGAACTGGCTATTGAGGATGTTATCTCTCGAATACCTATGAGGAAAATAGAGGAGATTGGATTTGATACAAGCATACTTGTTATCGATGGCGGATCTACTGATAATACTATGAAAATAGCACGTGAATTAGGTGCCGAAGTTATTGAACAATGGGGTGATGGAAAAGGATTAGCAATTAGGCAAGCCTTCGAATTTTTCTTGGATTCTAGTCACGACTACATGATAATGTTAGACTCTGACGGCACCTACTGGCCAGAAGAGATACCGAATATTCTTTCATCAATACCAAAAGGAGGAATTGCGATCGGTGACCGTCTAAGAGGAAATCTTGCAAAGGACGCGATGACGGCAACAAATTGGATTGGAAATCATCTTTTGACTTGGCTAGCCGTTGCCTTACACGGCAGGCCAATCAATGATTTGTGTTCAGGATTTTGGGGTTTTTCTAGAAATGCTGTTCAGAGATTAGAACTCAATAGTCTACGATTTGAAATCGAAGCCGAAATGTACACATCTTGTGTAAATAGACGCATCCCGATTTCTCATGTCGCAATTAGTTATTCTAAAAGGAAAGGTGAGCCGAAACTTGGAAGCGTAAAAGATGGTGCTTCTATTGCTAGAAAACTCATCATCAGGAAAATCTTCCCAACACCGTATGAGGAGATTCGATGACGAAATATTCTGTGGCCATACTTGGAGCAACCGGCTTGGTTGGCCAAAGGCTTCAGGAACTCCTGTGGAGACACCCCCTATTCGAAGTGGAAGCAATAGCAGGTTCACCAAGTAATGTTGGGCTGATGTTTGAGGAACTGGAATGGAGGTTAGATTCCCCTAAACCCATCTATGACATACTCATCTGTTCAATGAGTGATATTCCCGATGTTGATATAGCGTTCTCAGCTTTACCGAATAACGTAGCAGAAGTCGTTGAACCATCCTTGGTCGCCAGAGGAATTCACGTTTTTTCTAACGCTAGTTCATTCCGTAGAGTTGCTGGAGTACCTCTTGTTATTCCAGAAATTAATCCAAAAGCAATGAAACAATATGACGGACATGCATGCGCCACAAACTGTACAGTAGTGCCTGTGGCTACATCCTTAGCAGGATTGAGAACCCTAGGAATCAAATCAATTACTATTTTCACGAGGCAGGCATTATCAGGCGCTGGCTGGAAACTTTTGTTTGATGAAAAGGCACTTTCGGGAGACGTAAATCCTCTGATTCCGGGCGAAGAGGACAAATTGGTTGCTGAGTTGAAACATTTACTCGAAATTGATGTGCCAATACTCGCCACCTGTAACAGAGTCGCAGAAAAAGATGGTCATATGGTCACCTGTGGTGTAGAATTAGAAAATGATACGACAATTGAAGAAGTAATATCGCTTATGAAAATACCATCTTTGCACCTCCCTTCATCCCCAAGAAACGTAAATGAAATTATTCGTGAGTCTCCATCGCGAGATAAACACCTCTGGGCTGGCAATGGCATGTCAACAACTATTGGAAATATACGAGTGGAAAATAACGTAGTAAGGTTCGACGCACTTTCACACAATACTGTCAGGGGAGCTGCTGGAGGAGTTATTCTACTAGCTGAATTTGCCATCCAAGAAGCATACATCACCAAATAGGTAACCTCTCTTGGCCTACATGGTGGTTGCATGGGCGTCACGGCAATGATTCCAAATATGACATTCCAACAACTCAAGGATGAAGCTACTGCTAAGTGGGGAGAAATATGGGACCCAACAGCAGATAGACTAGAAATTCTCCTTCTGTGTCCTAGAAAAGAAAGGAAGTTATTGGAACTCCACGGCGACATGATCGACCATGGCCAACCAGTCATGGGCATTTTTCACAGACCTCGGGGAGCAGAAGAGCTTCTGGCTGAACAAGGATTTGACCATAGAGATGCTTCTTTCCAATTTATCAACATTGCAAATTCCGACATGGGAATTTGGATGCAGCAACTCGTTACTCAGGAAGGATGGCTGAGAAGTACAGTCGAAATCCATCCAACTCCATTTGCAGTTGGAATTCCAAACCAGCGTGCATTTGAGAAACACAGTATCCTATGTTTTAGACATCCAAGCCTGCCTAATTTGGACAGATATTTCCTTCCGTACCCCGTTTTCGCACTGGTTGGAAAGGCGTTTGTTTCTCTCCCAAGAAGGCAGGCTGCAGAACTTGCAAGACAGCAAGCGGAAATTCTTGGAGTTGGATTAGCAAAGCCTGAGCCAGAAATTGTGGAAGTCCGTGTCGTTGAACCTAAACCTGTAGTTGAGGAGAGTAACGTTGTTGATGAGATGGAAAAGGCGTTTATTGAAGAGATGAAACCCGAACCAGAAAGCGTACCTTTGCCTGCGGAAACGCCCACCGAAGAGTCCGCAAATGACTCGATCGTGGAAGAAGTTACCGTTTCAGAAGATGCAAAGCCTGTTCTTGAGGAGGATGGGGTTTCCAATGAAGAACCTATTCCGCTCCCTGAATCACAACCAGAAGAAAGCGATATGCCTGAAATTGAAAAGGAATTCAGGGATTTAGTTAGCGAGTTATTGGCACAAGGGGTAGACCCGTCAGAAATGATGACAGATGAACGCATGGAAGATATAAATGAACGTGCTTTAGCACAGAATTTTGAAACTTGGCCAGTGTTTATGCAAATGGTAAGTTAATGCGAGGGTTCAAAGACGAGTTAGTGTTGGGATTATCATGGCATTCTGTACAACATGTGGACAAATGCAAGCAGACGGGACAAGATTCTGCCGTTTCTGTGGTGGTCAGCAACCGAATGACCAATTGATTGCAGCTTTGAGAAGAGAAGCAGAAGCAATTCGATTCCAAATACAACAAATTCAAGCCCAACAAATGCAGGCTCAACAGATGAGACAGATGGGTTATGGAAATCAACAACAAAGACAATGGTGATTGGAATGAAACTTCGCCAACTGGCGATTCAATTATCTAAATTGCCACCGCATCCTTGCAACGTTATTAATTTAGAACAATATCAAACTGAGGGAGAACTCGCAGCGTTATGGTTAGCTCAAATCGATGGCTATGATGGCCTTGAAGGAAAGAAAGTCATTGACTTAGGTGCTGGAAACGGCATTTTAGGGTATGGCGCACAATTGCTAGGTGCTGATGTGACGTTCGTGGAGTGCGATGTGGATGCCGCTGAATTGTGTAAAAAATTAGGCGATACGATCGTCGGAAGAGTCGGTGAAGTTGAAATTGGTGAGGCTGATATCGTGATAATGAACCCACCTTGGGGTGTACAAAAAAAGGGTGCTGACCGCATATTTATCGCAACTGCAATGGAAATTGCGCCCGTAGTTCATATTTTGCATAGCGCAAATGCGACACACTTACCAGAAGGAGAGGTAATTCTAGAAGGCGAGTTCAGAATGCCTGCTACATATAGCCATCACACATCAAGAATGGGTGCTACCAAGATTAAGTGTTGGAGAATAACTCGATGAGAGGGGTTCAAGAACAAGGACCAACCGCATCATACTATCCAATTCCATTCACCAGTAGGTGAACCCCAAAAAAGCGAGAGTGAGAATATGGCGAGCATCGTCACCCCAGGAACAGTAATCGGAAATGCAGATGAGTTTTCATCTGGAGAAGGAACAGAAGAAAGAAACGGTGAACTAATCGCCTTATTGACAGGATTGGTTGTTGAAGTTGATGGTGTTCTGACAATCCAATCACACAACGAACTCCTAAGACTAGAAGTCGGAGATTACGTCATTGGACAGGTTTCAAGACTCCACGAAAAATCCGGAGAAATACGAGTCATGAGCGTTGATGGTAAGCCAAATCGCTCGATTATGGAAGACCAAATGTATGCTCAAATTCACGTAACCGGTATTTGTGACAGATTCCTTCACAATACTGCGGATGCCATGCGTGTGCGAGACATCGTGCGTGCTAAGGTTACTGAAACAGGAAACGTGGTCAGAGTCGACATGCGAAGCGAAGACAACTGTGGAGTTCTTTGGGCGATTTGCCCTCCGTGTGGTTCTGAATTCAAAGCAGAGCAAAACGGAGATTGGAATGTTGCTTGCCCAACATGTGATAATCGAGCCTTCAGGGCAATGGCAGATGACTTCGGGGGTTCAACCGGAATGGCCGCACTCAATGGTGGAAACAAAAGATGGAGTGGAGATGCTGAAGCACTATTCGCAAAGGGGAGTGCGGGCAGGGCCACATACATAGCTGAGGATGTGAGAGAAGATGGCACACCTCGTCAGTACTTCAGATTCGAAGATTCAGGAGGAAGAGGAGGAGGAAAGCAAAGAGCACCACCCGGTTGTAAATTATTCGTTGGAGGGTTACCAAACGATGTTACCGATGATGAAATTAAATCACTATTCGAGCCTCATGGCGACATTACAGATTTTGCTATCATGAAGGACGACGAAGGAAATAACCGAGGATTCGGATTCATCACATATGCGACCAAGGATATGGCTACTACAGCATCAAAAGCTTTGGATGGACACAGGATCAAGGGCAGGAGAATTGGAGTAAGAGACGCTGACGCTCCACGTGATAAAAAGCCAAAAAGAGAGAGACCTAAGGGTTGCAGATTGTATGTAGGAAACCTTCCATTTGATGCAAGTGATGACGACTTGGCAAAATTATTCAATGACCATTGCGATTCAGTTCACGTTCAGTGGGCTACAGACAGAGGTGGAAAAAGGAAGGCATTCGCATTCGTAACAATCCAACCAGAGAGTGCTGGTGAAGAGGTTGTTTCCAAGCTTAATGGAACTGACTTCATGTCAAGAAACATCAAGGTCGACATCGCCAAACCAAGTGAAAAGAAGGGTGGCAAATCCGCAAGAGAACTTAGAGCAATAGCTGAGGAAGAAGCATCGGGAAAGAAAAAAGGCCGCAGACCAAGAAATTGAGGTGATTGATTGGTAGAGCCAACTCCAAAATGGCTCATTATCGATGGGTATGAAGATGAACCGGCGGCATTTGGTGTACCGCCTTACATTGGATTTCACATTCGATACATTTGTGGAGTTTTGGAACAGAAAAATATCGATTACGATTATTGTACAATAGATTCGTTTCGAATAAATCCTCAGAGCCTAGAAAACAGACTAGGAGTAGTCATCCTTGCTGGTGCAATAGTGCCAGGTAAATACCTTAGAGGCACCCCCATATCTCTGAAGGAAACTCGAGATATCATTTCAAAAACTCCAAGAAACATTCCATTACTTTGTGGAGGCTGGGCGATTAGAGGATGGAGGCAACAAGGATGGAATCCACTTCAGACAAATCTATTTCTAGCCTTGCAAGACACAGATGCTACACTAAACTACTACCTTGAAAATAATTCATGGAAGCACCAAAGACGAAGTCCCGAACAGTGGACTATCTGGGCCCGTCACGGGGCTAAATCAAAATCGGTAACACAAAACCCTGACCTAAACGGCCCGCTGACCTATGAAGTTGAGGTATACCAGGGATGTGTAAGATACAAGCGAGGTTGTAAGTTCTGTATCGAGCCCAAAAAAGGGGTTCCGATTTGGAGAACCCCTGAAGACATAATTGAGGAGGTGAAAATCGCTCATGAAATGGGTGTTGAGCACGTCAGGTTGGGAGGTATGACTGACACATATACCTACATGGCAGAAGGTGTTGTGGAGTTAGAATACCCAGTTCCTAATCCCGAACCAATAGCGAAGTTACTACACGGATTAAGAGAAGATGAGAGATTGAAAATCCTTCATACCGATAACGGCAATCCGTCTATAATAGCAGAAAACTTGGAGCCCTCTGAAGAGATTACAAAGACGCTGACAGAGACGCTTTCAGACGGTGCTGTCTTATCGTTTGGCTTAGAGTCTGCTGATCCTTCAGTACATCAGGCCAACTGGTTAAATTGTGACTCGAATCAACTCAAAACGGCTATCTCTCTAATCAATAAATACGGTAAGGAAAAAGGTGAAAGAGGATTACCAAAGTTACTCCCAGGGTTGAACTTTATTGCAGGGCTAAATGGGGAGACTGACCAAACGTATGATATCAATTTGCAACTCTTGAGAGAATTGAAACGTGAAGGACATATGATTCGCAGGGTAAATATTCGTCAGGTAGAGGGAGAAGGTTTCCAAGAAATAAATAACGAAAGATTCCAACAATTCAAAACAACCGTTCGAGACGAATTTGATGGCCCGTTGTTGGCAGATATGCTCCCGACTGGAACTATCTTGAAAGATGTGTATTGGGAATCTCACGAGGGAAGGACCCGGCTACCTCGTCACCTTTTACCCGAAGCCAGAAATGAAGAAATTAGAGGCAAACCAGGTATTACATTTGGCAGACAAATAGGAGCGTATCCAATTTTAGTAGGTATGAATTACCTCGCTCCTTTGGAATCATTTTCTGAAATTATGGTGACTGGTCACGGCGCCCGTTCCATAACTGGAATTGAGACTGGCATCAAATGGAATACAGCTACAGAAAAGCAATTGTCTGCAATCCCTGGCATTTCCGCTAAAGGTGCTTGGAATTTAATCGGAGCAAGGGCAAAAGCTCAATCAAAGGGCAGAAGCTTTGACACAATAGAAGATTGGTTCAAAGCCACAAACCTTCAGTTGCCAACTAAAGTTGATATAGAGAAAATCTTAGTTTGATTAATTTTCTATCCAAGCATAGGTTCGAAGGCCTTCTTCAACGCCCTCTTCTCCGACGTCTACCAGGGCAAATTCACCCTTTGGCGTAACAACGGATTCTGTAGCAAGCCCCTTGTGGAGTGCTTCATAGGTTAGTTTGTCGATAGCAATTCTACCCTCCAGCCTTTCGAACAAGTTCCAACGGCTGGCTATTTGTCGCCATGTCGGTTGTACCTCTGCTTCGAATACCTTTGCTTTCGCTCCAGACCCGTATCCACACAGACCAAAAACAACATCCTCGATTCTCGCATTCTCTTCATAATCTGCCTCAAAAGTGGACATTAATGCTAAGAAAATAGAACCTGTGTATTGATTACCGATTAGTGAACTTGCTCTCTGGCCTTTTTCGATTCTATCCTCGACGAATTGCTTGAAAGATTCTGTTTTAGAAATCGCTCTCCTGTATGAATCCATTGCTCTTTCCCATTCATCTTCATTTTCATAATCAGATTCTTCGGGAGCAGGTCCAATCTCATCCTCAATGATTTTCCACTCCTCTAGGTCTTGCCTATCGTGCCTGAACACATCGGGGAACATTCTTTTTGCTTGGAAAGCATAAGGTAGATGCATGATAATTCGTGCCCATTGTTCGGTCAGATTTTCATCCATTTCAGGGTCAAACCTTCCTTGGTCTATCGCTTTTTTACTGAAATGAGTAAACGCTTGCTTGACGGCCTCCCTGTAACATCTATTCGAAAATTGGCCATCGAAAACTGGTTCATCTCTGTGAACCTTGACGTTTTCTTCCCCGTGCGCAAAAATACCGAGTCTTCTAACCGTTGACTCAGGAAGATGTTTAATCATGGCTTCCGCCATTCCATCTCTAATAGTCGCTCCAGCTTCAGCAGCCAATTGCAAAACGTTCTCAATTACGCTCTGAATTGAAACCATTCTTCTTGGTTTGAAAAAATCGTGGACAGGAGTTGTTGAAACTCCCCATCTATCAGGAATTGCTACCAATCTTGGGTTATGACGGATTAAGAGAGCACCTCCACCGGCTCCTTGAGTGTATTCGCCAGATGATTCTAAGTCGTATTTTGCGTTATCAGAGAATACAACAATCCCCATTCTGTTTTCATCTTCTCCCCCTCTTGCAACCCAGTCTAGAGTATTGTGCAATGCGTCAACTGCACCAATACAAGCGAAAGTCATGTCCACTACGTCGCATCCTCTAAAGCAGTCTTCTCCATAGATGTCACCATATCTGTGAGTTAGCATATCAACGATGTATGTTGCAGTTGGTTTAGCGCCGTCCAAGGCAGATTCGGTCCCCAGGTATATTCTACCAATGTCTCTAGGATCTAATCCATTTCTATCAATCAGCCTGCAAACTGCATTAGCTCCCATTGTAGCTGTGTCCTCGTGTACGTCAGGAATAGACATTGCTGCGAGTCCAAGGCCTTTATTCAGCTTTGAATAATCCGCACCTCGCATTGCTGCGAAATCCTCCATATCCATGTACAATCGAGGAAAATGAATCGCCATATCGTCGATTCCTACCTTCATTCCCATCCTTCTCCGGCTAAATCGAGACATATATGACAAGTTCCCCTATTTTTAATATAAAAACCAGTGTTGCCGGCTACACCTTCTATACCCACTGAATTTTACAATTTCCACGAACAATTGAGACAAATTTTCTCAATCAAGATAATCAATATCCAACTATTGCAATGCTCATGGCGACATGGGTTATTACCGGAGCAAATAGGGGCATTGGATTAGAGTTTGTAGAAACTTTACTGAAAGATGGACATCGTATTTTTGCCGGGATGAGAGATGTTTCTAATTTTGAATTACAACACGATAATTTGACCGTTTTACCATTAGATGTTAGTGATACTTCATCTGCAATACGTTTCGCAAATGAGATCACTTCGAAAACTGAAACTGTAGATGTACTCGTTAATAATGCCGGGATGATGGATGGAAGATGGCAAAATTTTGAGCAAGTCGACATGGAAGAATCGCTTCAAGTGCTAAATGTAAACACGATAGGCCCTATGAGAGTAACACAATCTCTCTGGCATATTTTGAAATCAACGCCTAACTCAAAGGTAGCAATGATTACGAGTTTAATGGGCTCGATAGATGATTGTGCAAGCGGTCGTTCTTATGCTTACAGAACAAGTAAAACAGGATTGAATATGATAACAAAGGTCCTTTCGATTGAGGGAAAAGATTGTGACATATCTGTAACTTGCTATCACCCAGGCTGGGTTAAAACAGATATGGGAGGAGATATGGCACCCGTGACAAAAAGCCAATCCGTAGCCGGATTAAGAAATCTCATAGAAAACCAAAACCAAGAGACTTCTGGTCGTTTCTTCGAATATACTGGAGCAGAATTTCCATGGTGAAACCATTAATTGAAATCGCAAGAACCCTTTCTGACGAGTGCGACAAATTAATTCCTAAATTATTGAAAATAAAGGTTTTACATCACGTTACAAATCCCCTCGACTACGCAAAAGAATATCATGACTCTTACATAGAGCAATACTCCGGACTTGGCGCCAAAACACTACTTTTAGGGATGAATCCAGGACCGTACGGAATGGCGCAGTGTGGCGTTCCGTTTGGGGCTACCAGTATCGCAAGAGATTTCCTGGGTATAGAAGGTGAATTTAGGGACCCAAAGGGAAGACATCCAAAAAGGCCAATCGAAGGATTAGACTTTGAAAGGCAAGAAATCAGTGGAACTAGATTATGGGGTCTTTTGAAGGATATTTACAAGACTCCGGATGAAATTCATAAAAATGTGTACCTGGTAAATCACTGCCCTTTGTTGTTACTAGGAGAGACGGGCAAAAATATCACCCCGGATAATATCTCAGGACCAGCAGTAAAAAAACTAATTCAAGTTTGTGATAATCATCTCAAAGAAGTAGTAACCACTCTTGGAATAGAACGAGTAATTGGGGTAGGTAAATATGCAGAAAAAAGAGCAAAAATAGCTCTGAAAGGCTTTGATATTGAGATTACAACGTGCTGGCATCCTTCACCTGCGTCACCTCTAGCTAACAGAAATGATGGAGAAGATTGGCGAAAAAACGTGCGGTCTATATTGCTTAGAGAGAATTATTAGGTCGAGGCGAATCTGACTACACATGCCCGAAATGGCTTGGCCTAGACAACCCACCGACCGACAGTGGATTAAACCCGAAGGAGATGACCCAAGAACGCTTTACCAAATGCTAATGGTTAGTCAGGAGAAGTTTGGTGATAATCCATGTTTTGGATACATCCCGAACCCAGGAATGCAAAGAGTACATCTAACTTACAACGAGTTCGGCGACCTGTCAACCGCAGTTGCTAAGGGTCTCAGAGATATTGGGGTCGTAAAAGATGACAGAGTTGCGATCATCGTCGACAATTCTGTGGAATGGGCCGCATTATCCTATGGCGCAAACGCATTGGGAGCAGCATACACCGCAATGTACACACATCAGCACGGCAAAGATTGGGCTTTTATTCTGGAAGATTCCACTCCAAAGGTTGTCGCAGTAGCAAATACCGAAGTTCTGGACAAACTTTGTGATGCACTTGGCGATAGTGGATGGCCAGCATCTGGTGTTATCCTACTCGGTGACGAACCGGCTAACAAATTACCTCCAGAAGGCATCGAGGTTAGAATGTGGTCTGGATTCGTTTCAATGGGTCGCAATGCAAGTGATTTGGAAGGTTTTAATGACGACCACACCTCTCTTTCAACCCTGATTTACACCTCAGGAACAACTGGTAATCCTAAGGGTGTTATGCTATCGAATTGGAACACATTATCAAACGTACTTTGTGTTCAAGGAGTATTCGAATTATATCCTGGTGACAAGAATGCTGCGTTCCTTCCATGGGCGCATTCATTCGGTTCAACCTTCGACCTTCACTGGATGATTAGAATGGGAGTCCACATCAACCTAATTTCAGACCTAACAAGAATCGCAGACGAATGCATTGAGATTCAACCTGCAGCCCTATTGGCTGTTCCAAGAGTTTGGAACAAGTTCTACGACAGAGTAAACGGACAATTCGAGGCGGCAACCGGATTAAAGGCTAAATTCATCGCTAACGCACAGAAATCCGCAGAAAAGAGAATTGCAAAAGCAGGCGTACAGTGTGACGCCGTGCCTCCAAATGGATTCTTTGACAAGCTTTGGGACAAATTGGTTTGGAAGAAAGTTCGAGCCCGGTTTGGTGGAAAAATTAGATTCTGTATGTCCGGCGCTGCAGCGTTATCTCCTGATGTAGCAGCATTTGTTCAAAAAGTAGGTTTCAACTGTTATGAAGGATACGGATTAACCGAAACTAGTCCTCTAGTTTCCGCAAACGGATGGATGGGCAAAGGCATGTCAAGGCTAAACACTGTAGGTATGCCTGCAAATGGCGTACGTGTTGAGATCGATAAAAGCGCATGGGATGACCCAGACCGCCCAGATGAAGGAGAAATCATTGTTTATGGGCCAAACGTAATGCAAGGATACTGGAACCTTCCTGAAGCGACTGCAGAAGTAATGACTGAAGACGGCGGATTCAGAACTGGTGACCTAGGAAAGATGGTCGATGGATATCTATCAATTACTGGACGTGTAAAGAGCCAATTCAAGTTGGAAAATGGAAAATACGTTTCACCAGCACCGCTAGAAGAAAATCTCAAACTAAGCCCACTCGTTGAGCAGGCAGTCTTGGATGGACGTAACATGAAGAATACATTCCTAATCGTTCATCCATCCGCTGATGCTCTAAGAGCTGAAGCATCAAAGGCAGGAGTTGCCGTTCCTGATGACAATGTCGCTATGTGCAATGATGATGGAGTCAAATCTTGGTTCCTATCCCACCTGCAAGAAAACAACATGCTTGCTCCAAAATGGAAAGGATATGAAGTTGCACGGAATATTATTCTCGACCCAGAAGAGTGGACCGTTGACAATGATATGATGACTCCATCTCTAAAGGTGAAGCTACGAAACCTATTGGCTCACCACGACGAGGCAATAAAATCCCTTTGAATTACTCAAAGGCTGTAAAAGCACTCCCAGTGCGTGCCTTAGAGCGTAGCATTCGCTTTCTCGTTTGTTCAGCAAGCCTTCTTGCCTTTAATTCACTCTTCATCCCAGGTGAAGCCAAGAGACAAACACTAATTCCCAAAAACAATCCAACAAGTACGGAAGGGTAAAATGAAATTCCTAAGAAATGTGAGTTAATTCCACCAGCAAATAATCCGATAATTGCGCCTATTCCTAGAGGCTTTTCGGCGATTTTGATTAAAGTAGCACTACCTTTGATTACTTCTCTCAGAGGTTTTGACATTAGTATAAAGTTAGAAAGACGGTAAATAAACTAACCTTTTATCTCACCCACATTTTTTGCGTTTAGACTGTTTGACCTAATATCGGGTGGTTTTCTTATATTTTTTATGAGATTGTCTCACAATTAACATTCTATAAGCCCAAACATATTCAATTATGCACTACCGTTGTCCTCAGGATAACTCCTCGGCGGAGTTCGGAATGGTATGTGAAACCCGTGTAAAACCTAGGGTTTTTGAACCCCCTGTGCAGTTTTTACAGGAATAATTTTAGACCGTTAAAATAGACTGCAAACTCTCAGGGGTGAAAAGAGATATGGACACGTTTGATGATTACCAAGAAACATACGATGAGATAGCTGAAATGAACTATGAAATCTTTTTTGAGGACGTAGATTTTGAAGTAGATTATGATGAATATCTACTGAAGGTAGATGTTGCATATCGTGTTGAATACGGCATTTTCCCGATTGGTGACCAAGAGATAGAAACTAGGCTCGATGAAATCTGCGAAAGAGTAGCGTACGAGTACATTCGACAAAACGCAATTGCCGAAGCAATGGCCGAGGAGTACGAAAACAATGAAGAAGAAGATGAGGATGAAGAATTATTCGATTCTGTCGAATATGACATGCTCAGAGAAAAACTTCTGGATCTGATAGAAATGTTCCTTAAACAAAAGAGCAAAATGCACGACCAAGAATATCCGCAAAGTCGAATGTTCAAGCGCAAAGATTTCTGGATGATTCAACACATAGAATACGCTCACGATATGATTGATTCCCCACACGCTTACATGGAGATTTTCAAGGACCTAATCAAGGAAGGATATTATGTTCCTAAAGAGAAAGGTGGCGACCCAAAGCATGACATATTTTATGCAGAATTAGTCTAATTGGAATTTTAAATTTCCAATTGGAATTTACCACGGGAATTTCGCTGACCAAACTATCAGGTCGTTCACTATAACCTGGATGCCTAGGGCGATGGAACCAATCAACATCCAACCAGCACCGTCTACTCCATCTTGGTAGGCAGTGAATGCCAATAGAATGTACATTACATTAGCAACTGAAACGATTGCAAGGATTCCTACTACTAGGTATGGAGTCCACGAATAATCATTATTCATGTGGAATATTGTGCTGTCAATCCAAAGAGCAGAGGGAATCAGAAATAGTGCATATGCCCAAAACAACCTGTTCAATCCCATACCATCACCGGATTCTTGCCACGGCCACCTTAGTGATTCTAATGTGGAAACATCGAGTTGGAATAGAGCAACCCACCAGTAAACCAGCCAGCCTGCTGCTGCTAAGAACATAAACGGCGCAATGTACGTTATCCAGGATTGTGGGATTCCTCCCCACAGAGCCATCTTGTCATCTAGTCGGGATAGTGCATATGCATAGCTGATCAGGACTAGAGGACCTGCTACAAATGTAAATGTCCTGATTGCTTCTTTTGTAATATCCATGCTAACTCCAATTCCACATTATTGATAACATCTTGTTCGATATTAATAGAGAAATCACGGTTTCAAAATCGTTGAATTAAATGCAAGTATCTGAAAGCAAAAACATCGTAAAATCAATATATTTGGGTCGGGATTTTCCAATTGGATTATTAAATATCCAATTAGAATTTTTCCGCAAATTTCTACTATTTTTGGCCTGACAAAAGTCGTCATTCTTCCATATTTGGCAGAGACGTTTCCTCGGCCGAACCAGAATTCCAGTCATAAATTCCCTTACCAGATTTCTTCCCTAATCTACCTTCGGAAACCAACCTTTCTAGCAAAGGATGAGGTGTGTAAGAATCATCTCCAAATGATTCTTTCAGGTTAAGTAAAATGTCTCTTCTTACATCAAGACCAACAAGGTCGGTTAGTGCCAATGGGCCCATTGGATGCTTGTATCCAAGAACCATCGCAGTATCGATATCCTTTGCGCTGGCTACACCATCTGCCAACATCCTAATGGCTTCGTTCCCAAGAACAACTCCAAGTCGAGATGTTGCGAAACCAGGAACATCTTTTACCAAAATTGTTGTTTTATTCATCAATTTACCGGCTTCTTTTGCAAATGCGATAGTTTCTTCTGAACATTCATCATGCTTCACCAATTCTAGAAGTTTCATTATTGGGACTGGATTAAAAAAATGCATGCCGATGACATTTTGAGGACGACCTGAGGCGTTTGCGATATCCTTTATCGATAAAGAAGAGGTATTTGTCCCTAGGATACAATCATCTTTGGTCAGCTTACCTAAATCAGAGAATATCTTGTGCTTTAGATCTGGAATTTCTGGCACAGCCTCTATTACGAGGTCTACATCTGAAACGGCGTCCTCAAGAGATGATAGTGCAAACAAATTTTCGCTCCAATTCGCCTTTTGCTCTGGAGTGGTTTTTCCCCTTTCTATTCCTTTATCCCAAAATGCATGAATGGATTTAATTCCTTTTTCCAAGCCTTCTGGAAATGCGTCATAGAGATTGGTTTTCCAACCTGCTTGAGCGCAAACCTGGGCTATACCAGCACCCATAGTCCCAGCACCGATTACAGCAACTGAACTTATTCCCATGGTGTAGCCTAAGCGTCACGAGTTGATGATGCTTGCTTTGACTGAGCAAGATACACACCACCTGCAATCAACAAGAAAGATATGGCTAGGGAGAAACCTAATTTCTCATCAAGTAGTATAAATCCACTGAATATTCCAAAGATAGGAACCAAATAAACGTAGAATGAGGCTCTTGCCGCACCTATTTTCTTGATACCGTCTGCAAACCACACATAGCTCAAAACCGTAGAGCCAATGGCTAGAAAAATTAGCCAAAACCATGCTTCAGTAGATACATTGATCTCGAATCCAACATAAGATATCTCTACTAGAGCGACGGGAGTCTGTATTAACAAACCAATTGCACTCGTCCAAACTGTGAGATGTAGCGGAGATAATGCATTTTCACCAGACATTAATTTCTTCATCAAAATGGTTGCACCTGCCCAAGACAGTGCGGCTAATCCAATTAGTGCATCGCCGAGTAATCTTTCGTTGTTGGGTATGTCTACATTAGGAGAATACCATCCAAGCACCGCCACACCACTAAAAGCCAACAACACACCCAAACCAAGTTGTGTGTCGAATTTCTCTCCTAGGAAAGGTATTGCAAGAAGTGCGGTGAACAACGGATTGAATGTAATCATTAGCGAAGCATCGCCCGCAGCAGTATATTTCATCCCGTACATGAAAAATGCCTGATAAACAAAAGTGGAGAGAAACCCTATCTGAGCTAAAGAATACCATTGGTCTTTACTCGGTAATTTCCAATGATTGGTGATTTTAAGAAAAGTGAGAAAACACGCAACTGCTATGATGTATCTAATCCATCCCGCAGTAAATGGAGGTATCTCTTGTGCTACTACTCTTCCAGCAACCCAACCTATGCCCCAGATAAAGGCCACGAGCAATAACTTGCCGTGGACTGAGGCGTTTTGCATTAAAATCGCTCCAAACCTAACTGAAGAATTCTTGCCCTTGGCAAACCGATTTCTGGCATTCCGTCAGCAGGTGCGTGGATTTTGAGTCCTTCCAATCGTTGGACATAAAGCCCGTAGGATGCAATGTCTTCTGGCCTGTATGGTGTGGGCAAACCAAGTTTTGCAAGCCCTTCACAGGCTTTTTCAGAGTAAATCGGGTACACGTTTGTCTCAAAATGCATCCAAATTGAAACTCTCTTACAATCGATATTTTCCAGAGTCAATAAGTGCTCTAAAAGGCCAACATCCGGATACTTGATTGTCTGAATAGCCATATCGACCTCCATTGCTATTTCTTCTTGCCAAGCGAACGGAGTATGATTTGCCCAGGTATCGGATAGTCCAATGTGCTCGATAACATCGTCTCCGGTAATCGAAAACAATGTTTCCTGATAGGGCCTATCCTCATAGGCATCGCTAACCAAACCTGGCAGGGCTGAATAAAACTCCTGTAATCGAGCCTCTTCTGCCCCATAAAGAGAGACAGGAATCAAGTTCCCACCTCAAGCAGTTGCGCCGATTCCGCTAGCAAGTTGGCGAGGAGTCAACGGTTTGTCTTCAATCCACTGTTGCTTGAAAATCTCTTTGAGCGCCTCTTCATCTTCAGGAGTAGGTAGAACCGTTTGCAAGTATGCTTGATATTCTTCATCGCTACCTTCGAATTCCGTACCGTCTGTGTAGCACTTCTTTCCAGCGAATGCCCCGATATCTCTGTTAAAGTTCTCGTGGGCGACGAAAAGTTTGACTCCGCAATCTTCTGGCAGATATCCGTTCAGCTTCTCAACCTCACGAACGATTTCATCGTGATAGTGACCACGGCTCTCTTCGTTTAGTACCTGTTTGTCAACATCAATTCCGCCTTCGAGTTTCTTCCTTTCATCCCAGCGACCTTTCACTCCCCAGACGTATGCCCAGTGTGCAGAGGTTGATGAGTCAGTTCCGAACAAGTCGTGTGCTGTTGCTACCCACTTGTTCATGTATCTTTGAAGCATGTCGAGGGGAATTACTCCTGCCTTGATTATTCTTCTGAGTCCGTTTGATCCGGTACCAAGGTGGAATGATTCTTCCTTGAGCATAGGACCCATTGATGCAGCCAATGGCTTGAAAGCGGAGGTTGATAACATACCAAGTTGGAATTTACCATCTCTGTCAACGAACATTGTGTAACAAAAGAAATCCAGCCAGTGTGGCATTGGCCTGTTGAATGCACCAAGTAGCCTGTCACCATCTTGTGCATTTCTTTCGAGTAACTTCTGTGCTTCTCTTCTTCCCTGCTGTCCAAAGTAGGTCATCAATAGGTAAGCCATTTGCCAACCGTGTCTCTGCTCTTCAGCCATAATTCTTGCAGCAGCATATCTATCATAATCAGTAGGAGCGCTTGCAAGAAGGTGTCTCTGCTGTTCAACGGAAGCAAATTCGGTATCGCCCTGCACAGTAATCATTGAGATTAGTGCATCTCTGATGTTTTGATGAGGGACCTGTAATGCTCTTTCCCACTTTGTCCGACCTGAATAGTCGCCAAATTCAATCACGTCACCAGCTCTGTCCCAATCGAACAATATTGAAAGGTCAAAATCGCCGAGCCATTCTCTATCGAAACCGACTCTGTCTTGCCAATCTTCGAAGTTTGAAATCCATTCTTCCCATGTTTTAGGTAGTTCGCCCATGATTACCGCATGGATAACTACCTAATGTAAAATTTGCGAACATGTTCGCACGAACATGTTAGGAGTTCTTCCTCACATCATCCGAAAATGTGTTGATTATAGTGCCCTCTATTTTGTGAAGATGTACGGATAGTGTTGATTTACTTATATCGAGTAATTCGGCCAACGCACTAAGTGTTATCCTTCGTGGAGTATCCCAATATCCTTCATTTATCGCAGTGTCAAAAATAATCCTCTGTCTTGAGGTAAGCATTCGAGAACCACTTGATCTTGTTGAAACAACTCTGTAAGGGACGTCGCCTTCGCGAAGTAGATTTATCAATTCTCTACTCTTTTCAGCGGAACACTCGATAGTCCAGTCGACCCAACCATCCCTTACTTCGAAAGGAGACTGAGGAATAACTCCAACTTCACGAATCGGTTTGATATAACCTCCCCCACCAGGAGCAATGTCTACTTCGAAGCGGTTGCCACCTAATTCTCTGACCTCATCTACGCCTGAATGTGCTTCCAATTCGTCCGCTAAATTTGAGGTTGTGGAAAACCTAGCGGTACCTCTCCCTCTACCCAGTGGCATAGTTTCTTCGATTCGCAATACTGCTTCAGGCCTAGATCTTGAAACATCTCCAGACCAGTGTCCTTCTGGAAGTCGAACCTCGATCCTTATTTGGTTTACCATAGTATCACAATGGGTGTATCTTGTCGTGTCTTGAAACTGTGCCTGCTTGGACATCGATTAATTCGGCGAAGGTCTTGATAGAATCCTCTCCGATTACAACTCCCGGCAAATAGCCATCACAAACACCCGACGCTGCAAAAATTGCATCGTCGCTTCTGCACAAATCCTTTGCATCCCAAAGTCTTGTTAAATCATCGTTTACCATCTTCGCGGCTCTCTTTTCCTCTTCATCGGACCTGAAGACTAGACGGCCTTCGAATACTCCTCCGATGCCACGTATTGCCGCTGCCGTAATTACGCCTTCAGGAGCAGCGCCAATTCCTAACAACATATCGTACGGACCTTCTGGCCTGGCAGCCCATAATGCTGCGGAAACGTCTCCATCACCCATTAGGTGAAGTTGAGCGCCTGCCTCCCTTACCTCTTTGAAAAGCTGGGCGTGCCTCTCTCTATCGAGTGCTACAACTCTGACTTCTGAAATCGGCTTGTCCAAGACCTCGGACGCTTGTTCAAGGTTGTATGCGACTCCACCGTCTAGACTAACATGGCCTGCTAATTCTGGGCCTGTAGCGATTTTATCCATGTAACAATCAGGAGCATGAAGGAGAGTCCCCCTTGGAGCAGCAGCTAATACTGCAATTGAATTTGGTGAATTACTTGCACAATTATTTGTGCATTCTAGTGGATCTACTGCTATATCTATCTGTAATGCTGATTCGACCCCGACTTGGTTTCCAAGTTCTTCGCCAATAAACAGCATAGGAGCCTCGTCACGCTCGCCCTCGCCAATAGCAACCCGTCCATCAAATGGAACTTTATCGAATGTTTTTCGCATAGCTTCTACAGCTGCAGCATCAGCGGCATTTTTGTCGCCTTTACCACGCCAGTATGCGCTTGCTATGGCCGCTTGGTCTACCGCTTCTAAGAAGTGATGTGCTAACTCTGCAGTTCTCGCCATATTTGTTCCCACCTGCTTTAACTCAATAATAACACAGGTCACTGACCCTTGAATTTTTGAACGACTTTAATATCCGAAATTGTGGTTTCAGGATACTGGCCCTGTTCGTCTTTTTCAAACGATTTGACCATATCTAAAGCGCAAAGCAAACCAGCGCTAACACCAGTTAATGCTTCCATTTCAATTCCGGTTTTGTAATTCGCTTTGACTTCCACTGTACAGCGTAAGTCATTGCCTTCCCATGACCAATCTACTTTGCAAGATTCCAACGGAATAGGGTGGCAATGCGGGATTATTCTTGGCGTTTCTTTTACTGCCTGAATCGCCGCTATTGTCGAAGCCTCAATCACGTTTCCTTTCTTAACATTATCATCGACTATCGCTTTTTTTGATTTGTCATTCAAGGTGACTATTCCGGTTGCAGACGCAATTCGCTCGACAACCGGTTTTTCGCTGATATCTACTACTCCCTGTATGCTTTTTTCCATATTATCAACCCAATCCTGCTTTCCATTCTGTACCGCTTGCACGCACTTCTTTTTTCCACAGTGGTGCTTGTTGCTTTAATTCGTCGATAAGCCAAGAACATCCTTCAAATGCTTCTTTCCTATGCGGGCTTGCTACGTGGATTGCGACTATATTTTCTCCAGGTCCAACCGACCCAATTCTGTGAGCCATTGCTACTGAGTGAATTGAGAATTTTTCAATTGCAGATTCGGCTAATCCGTAAAGGGTTGCACTCAGTTTCTCTTGCCAAGCATCAAATTCCAACCTAAAAACTTCGTCGTCGCCTTCCATTCCTCTGGTTATTCCGAGAAACGATACGATAGCGCCACAGTTTTCTGTATCCAATTCGTTCCTTAGAGCATCAACATCTAGGTTTTCAATCGCTTCCTTGATGATGATTTTGCCCTCCATGTAGTAGCGCACAAGTTCCGCATCCTTGAAACCATCTTTGCCTGTGTGTGAATCATGGCCGAGGTGGGTCCGGTGAAAATTAAGGGCGCAGGCCTGTCCGGATTAGCCACTGCTACCATACTCGCACGAGCAGGAGTTGAAGTTCACGTCCACGACGTCAGAGAAGATTCTGGTAAGCGTTTTGATGGGGATTTTCAAGCACTTGAAAATTGGTCGATGGATGCAGATTTTTTCGACCAGTTACGCGAATGGGGATTCGACCCTGATGAATTCAAATATACGGAATTTAATGAGGTGGATTTAATTCATCCAGATGATGAAATATCCAAGACATTCTCACCAAAAGTAGCATACAGGATTGTAGAGAGAGGGACTTCTGAACACACAATCGACCAGGGTTTCAAACGAATGGCAATCGCAGCTGGAGCAAAATTACACTACAAAAGTCGGGTGAAAGAAGAAGATTGTCAGATTATTGCTTGCGGGCCCAAGGGAACTTCAGCGGTTGCCTACGGTGAAATTTTCAAAACTAAACATCCTAACCATATCGCTTTTCAGTTGAATGACAAATTAGCACCAGGGGCATATTCATATCTAATTATCATAGATGGAGTCGGTTTGATTTGTACCTGCTTGTGGAGAAAACAAAAAGGTACAGATCGATTCCTCAATGAAACAATAGCTTGGTATCAGGAACATTATCCAGACATCGATATGGAACCTATCAAGAGAGTTGGCGGAAAAGGTGACTTTACAATCAACAAGAGATACTTCCAAGACGATAGATACTACGTTGGAGAGTCAGGTGGACTTCAGGACTTCATGTGGGGATTTGGAATGCGGATGGCAGTTTGGTCTGGCTATCTTGCTGCTCAAGACATATTGGGCAAATGTAACTATGAAAAAGAGGTTAGAAAGCAACTAATGCCGTATGTCAGAACCTCTGTCGCAAACAGGTTCTTGATGAATCGAGTTGGAGACAAGACCTTCAAATTCATGTGTAAATCGTGGATGAAAGACCAACATAAAAGACAAGATGGTTTGGTTTGGATTGGAAAGTTGTTCCGTCCTAAGTTTTACAAAACGGCGATTTACTATCTCATCAATCCATTCATTTTGAAGAAAGACCCCAAGGCTCACGGCCGAGGTGTTCGACGACTACCGTTTAGAAAAGCGCTCAAAAGAGACATCTGGACCCAGTCTGAAGAGGCTTCGAAAATTGCTGAAAGGTGGGATTCAATACGTAGAGGTGGCGGTACGACATCATTCTCTGAAAACAGCGATTGACTCATTAAGCGAATCTGTTTGGCAGGTGTATGAGCGACCTTTACGGATTAAAACTCGAACCATTGACAAACCGCCTAGTTAACTACGGTACAACAGATAACGGTATCGCAGTCATTGAATTAGCATCTGATTCAGCAGGTGCGCCCCTCGAAGGAGATGCAATGGGCCCTAACACGTACACACACGGTATGATGAGAGATATCGATGAAGCAATTATCAAAGCAAGATTCGACGATGATGTAACCGTGATTGTAATAACAGGAAACGGGTCGAAATTTTTCTCTGCGGGTGCATCAATTCAAATGCTAAACAGCGTTTCCCCCGGATTCAAGTACAATTTCTGTCTGCACGCAAACGAGACACTATCGCGCTTTGAACAGACTACAAAACTCGTCATTTGTGCAATTAACGGTCACGCAGTAGGTGGCGGTCTTGAAATCGCTATGGCTGCGGATATTAGAATCGCAAGAAAGAATGCGGGTAAAGTCGGCCTACCAGAGATTAACCTTGGTGTGTTAGCTGGAACAGGAGGGACTGCAAGGCTAACTCGTTTAATCGGTAAAGCAAAGGCGCTTGAGATGATGGTCACTGGTGAACTAATGTCATTCGAAGACGCTCTGGATTGCAACTTAATCAATCACATATGGGAAGGAGATGCTACCGACTTCAGGAGAGATGTTTTGGATTGGGCAAGTCAATTCACACTACCTAACAAGGCTGTCAAGGCTGTTGGTAATATCAAGAGATCCTGCCAAACTGGACCAGAAATACCATTCGAGTACCACCTTGCGCTAGAGCGTGAACTTCAGGCTGCTCTGTTTAACAGCAGTGACGCAAAGGAAGGAATCGCTGCTTACGTTGAGAAGAGAGTTCCAAGTTTCGAAGGGCAATGAGCTTTCGCAAAGGTACCCTTGGATACACATACGTCACAGAGGTCTTGCCCATTGCACGTGTAGAGATATTCTTCTAACATCTATTCCACGACCGTCGGAAGAGATTTTTCAAAAAAACTCTAGGGTTTATTTTCATTTATTTTTGGGTATAGATTTCCAATCCGAACCAACCCAAAAAAGATTAGATTTTTTCTCTTCGCTCCATCGCCAATGCTCTCGAATGGGTAAAGATAAGTCTGATGCAAGCCTTTCAGCAAATTCTCTCTGCTCGACCTTAGTTTTGAATTCGAACCGGATTTTTATGTCTTCAACCCAGCATTCCACACCCTCATTTCGGGGGCCTAACCCATCGAAAAAAATTCTATCATGACCATTCAGCCTAAATCCGGGTTTGATTATTTGTTGACCAATATTACCAAAAATATCGGGTTCATCTCTAACTAGACGAATGAGGTGAAGGCAGACGTTTGGCCCCCTGTAGTATCTCACAGTATTAGAGGGGTATAAGTCAACAATTCGAACGCAGGAGTGCTCGGGAATTTCTTTTCGCTTCAATTTTTTACTGTAAATACCGTCTAGGAGATAGATATAATCTTGCGAGAGGCGATATCCTTTGAAACTGAGAGCAATTTGGGTCAACCTGAAATGTTTGGATGCCAGTAAACCAATGGCCATTAACGAAAACCCAAATGTCAATGTGAACTGCAGGGAATTTGAATCAAGTCCTACCCATAATGTAGCAATGGAAACCGAAATAATAATCGCAGAAGTAGGTGAAATTTTGCTTTTAGTCGCTTCATTGCGTCTTAAATTTCTGTCTACAATAGCCTCTTGCTCTTCTTCATGTTCACGAATCGAAAGATATTTGTCTCGCAAATTGCTTAGTCTTTCCTCCAATACCTGGACACTCATAGTGTCGCTATTTTCTTTCTGAAATAAATAATCGAACAGATGCGTGTTGCGCCAAATTGTATAAACTACTCCAAATAATATTATAGGAATTAATCCAAATACATCCTCCAGTGCAGAGATGTCCCCCGATAGAGCAATAGAGAGTAAAAGAGGTAAAAGAGAGATTAATGAAATTACGGCTAGTAAATTTGGTATTGAAATTAGGTACCTGGTTGGGTGTGTGAAAGGAGAGGTTGTTACGGGATTACCGTTTTCATCAAGAGTAAAATTACTGTTAATGTAAGCAGGGGAAGTTTTTGGAACGATGTGGCCATCAGTTACTTCACCGGTCTCTTTCGTGAATTGGATTCTTCCAAAAAAATCATGAGGGCGATGTTTCCACTGGATTTTATCCATCCATTTGTATCTGATAATATCGTTGTGATGCTCGTGAGTGGGATCTTTGAGCGCGGCCCAATAGTGTTCTTGAATCTCTTTACTTCTTATTGAATTTTTTAGAGCGTAGTATTCTCGTATTTCTTTTGGATACAAAAGAGAAAGTCGACCGTTCTGCGATAATGAACTGAAAGCAAAATACGGGCCGATAATAAATTGGATGAGAAGACCGGTAAAAAACAACAACGTCTCCCAATTTTTACCCACCTTAGCAGATTCTCCCTCAGCCGGAAGTGCAATATTCCACATCGCCCAACCAGCAAGAAAGAAAAAGACACCGCACACGAATAGAAATACCCTGTACAATTGTCCTGGCCTTCGATGCGAATTGACAATCTCGATTAGTTTCTTCTCAAATTCAACATCTTCCCAAAAAGGTTCCACAGTGCTTTGCTGGAGGGTTCAAAAATTAAATTATATCCCGATAAAAAATATAACAGGGCACATGATTAACCATGTGGATTATTTTCTTAACAGCATTATTACCGATTTGCTTTGATGGTGTAGAACTCCTACTTCCTCAAAGCCAAACCTTTGATGGAAACGCATCGAACCGGGATTTGGAGGTTCTAAGTTAACCTCCGCTGCAATTGGAACTGCGTTTTCTTCCGAAAATGAAAGTACCATTTCATAGAGAATCGAACCAACGCCTTCGTTTCTACATGATTCTAAAACAGCTATTCTGTCAACATAAATGAACTGGTCATAGTTTTCATTAAACCAAGCATAGTTCAAACTTCCATAATTTTTCCTTGGGGAAAGACAAATGACGAAACCAATTAATCTATCATTCCTGAATGCGCCGATAGAGTGTGAAGACAGGTGGAGTAGTGTTGAAATTTCATCTTTGGATACCTGGCCAGTTCCGGGAAGACCTTGTTCATTTATATCCCAAATTGATTGAACATCAATTTGCGACAACGAACGTATTTCCATGACATATCCGAGAGAACTAGCGTTTTTGAAAGAATTGTATGATTTGCAATGAAACGTCTAAGTGTCGTGGCTACTAAGTAATTGCAACTCCCTATATTTGATGTACATATAACCCCATTATATTGAAGAATAAGTGGTTGTAGGGAGAAGCATGAACCGACCACTGGTAGCGATACTTCTCACAACTATCTTCTTCATCGCACCACTGGCTGGGTGCTTCGGAGATGACGAGGAAACCGCAATAATAATTGAAGAAAGTTTTGTTATTGATTACAAGAGACCGAATGAAGCGTTTTTGAAATTGGGTAATCTAACTTCCTTTACGTTGGAGGGAGAAGGTAACGCAATTATGACTGAACCAGACGTACTCCTAATCGTAAATGGAACATACGTAAAATCTCACAGTGTAAGAGTTGACGATTTCATGGTCCACGGATACATTTTGACTACTCCATACGTTACGCAAGCTAACATCACTTTCATGGATAGTGAAGGCCGAACTGAAATATTACAGGTTCCAACCGAAGAACATACCCACATAGTAAACGGCCAAGAATGGTTCCAAAAGATGGATTATATCACAAGCATTTGTGATGATACAACTCAATGTGGCGGATATGTCAACCGCTGGATGGGCGCCGGTAATGGTTTCTATGAAAGAGCGGCTTCATATTTCCAAGGACATTTTGATGGATTAGGCTATGAAACCCACTTACTGAGAGTCACAGACCACGGTAATCTTGCTCAGCCCGAAAGCCTGAATGTAATTGCATGGAAGGAAGGGCGCAATGATGACTGCGTCCAAGGAATGGGTGCGCACATGGACATTGCCCCACCTGGTGGCCCGCCGGGAGGAGGAACCTATGAAGGAGCATACGATAACACGGCTGGAACCGTTACAATGATGCTTTATGCAAAGGCATTCGTTGATCTTACATTTGAGTGTGACACATTCTTGGCACTCTGGTCAAGCGAAGAAGAAGGACTAAGAGGTTCGAACGCATTTGCGAACAACCAATGTGATTACTGCCTTCCTGCAGATAAGGAACTGAAATTCTACATCAACATGGACATGATGGGTATGTCCTGGCCCGCACACAAAGAGAACGGTGACCCGTTCCCATACCACGCTTGGTCCGGACCTGATTCCGACCCCGAGGTCCAAGATGTTGAGATTACATCGGTGCTTGACCACGTTCACAGAAACATACTGAAAGCACCTATGGATTTGAGAATCGATGGAAGTTATGGCGCTGGTTGTGACCAGCACTGGGATGAGCATTCTGACCTCGTTTTCGATGTACATGAAGACACGTTCGGCAGGTCCGACCACGTTACTTTCAGAAATCTAGGAGCCCAAACAATTTTCCACTTAGGCGCATATGACGAAGACTACAGTGCATATCACTCACCATCTGATACACTAGATAACATGGTTTCAGAGGTCGGTGGACAAGAGGAATTGGAAAAGAGCATCGAATTTGTTATGTGGGCTGCTATGCTTGAATTCATTATTGCAGACCAAACTCCAGAAATAAGAAATCTAAATGTTTAGGTGGAATAATGCCTGATGCTGTTGGTGAATTGATTGCGGCTGTTGGAGAGGCTATCACAAAAGATTCTGATTTTCTAAATGAGGATAAAAAGGACCCCGTTTGGTTAAGAGTCATGTATTATGCAATACCGATGGCGATAATTATTGGATTCTACCTATGGGTTGTAAATTAATTCCAGAAGGCGGATTCTTCCCAAGGAAGGCCAACCCAAATTCCCAGAATCTCAAGAATGACATAGTTCCATATTAGGTAAACAACAATTGTTGTAGTTATCACTAATAATGAAGTGTTGATGACTTTTTGACGCTCTCTTTTGACATCATCAAGGGTACAAATTCCATCTGCTCGGAAGTATCGTACCAAACCAGAGGCTAGGAATAACGCTGTTGCAAGATATAGCCAATATCTGAATGGGCCCCAGTAGAGAGTATCTGAGAGAGCCGCTGCTGTTGAAACAGATGCAAGCCCAAACATCACTAGTACAACAGAGGGTAAACAACACATGGATGCAAGAACTGCAGAAGAAGAAATCCACTTCCACAAACTCTTGTCCATGAATATTACGTGTATTACTTCATTAATCAAATGTTGTACTTGCTTACAGATTTTTTCTCGTGGTTGCACATCCAATTGAAAAGTCGGGATTATCTCTCATTCCAGCGAGAGTAGCATCTAGTAAATCATCCTCCGCAGTCCTTGGATTTGGACCTGCATCTCGCCAAGATACAGAGACGTGTAAATCATCAAAGATAAAGCTCTGAACGTGGTAATTATCGATTGAAATATTCCTCGGGTTTAGATTCATCCCCAATCTTTCCGATTTCATAATCGCTTCTTTTTCTGTCCATATTCTGATGGCCGTCTCGGGGTTCTCCCTTAGCATCTGAAGTTCATCTCCTTTAGCCATCATATCGAATGCATTTTCTTGAATTTGACGATTCAACGGTTCTGCGTCAATTCCAACCCAATAACCGTCCTCGATGATTGCACACACTGCCCAATCTCCGGAATGACCGATACTTATGCCGGGAAGCGGTTCATTTCTCCATACCCCATTCAACCACGAAAGATATGGTGCTCTCTCTTCCGTCCGCAATACTTCGATCAGGTCGACTGGAATTCCCCATTCCTTGAGACATTCTTCCAATAATGACCTGCCTGAGTTATGGTCTGCAAGCCTTTTTGGCGTTGCTCGGGGTATATCTTCAGCAAGACTACTCGCACAATTTGAGATTTTTTTTCTTGCGAGGAGCATGCGAGGTCCCGATATAGGGTCCATAATTTCCAAAAAATCACCTCTCGAGAGTGAACTTCTGGTCTTCTGGAACTTCTCCCATTGCTTTCAATCTCAACCCCTTGAGAGAGAGAACTGGTGCGTCATCCTCCCCGACTATTACCACGTCGTGGACCGTGATTCCAGCATCCTCTGAAGCGGTCTTTACAGAGCGCATTCGTAATCGTTCATCTTTATCTGGAACTCTCAGCATAGTCGACCATTCAATTCCGATTGGAAGACTTGAGAATCCATCACTTTCCATTGCTGCCAAGCCGGCGTTCTGGAAACCTGCCTCGATCAACATTGGTAGAGATTCAAGAAGAACTTCATCTCCTTCTGCCTCATGTAAAAATTGGTCTTTGGCTGGTAGTTGATGTCGCATCAATGCTATTCCATCAACACCTCCGTCAATACCTCTTAGGACACCTCCGTGTGATTGGAATCTCGGGCCGTGGAAATATCTCAAGTAGATGAAACTCGAATGATGTTGTAGTTTTCCATCTGCGGGCGTTCCGATATCGGGTAAAGCATCAACTTCGTTTTGCAGGAATGGGCAAACATCGTCACACTCAGCTACGAGGCGAACCTTTGCTTCATGGTGCAGTCTCGGCTCACCAAATACTTCACCTTTTGAATTAACTAAGTCTGAAACTAAACGGCATTCTACCCATCGCAAATCATCTTCACTCTTAGCGAGTTTTGCTTCAACTCTAACATTCATTGAACCCTTCATTATCTTTACAGGTAGGCCAAATTTGACATCCTCAAATCCTGCTAGACAGTGTCTTGGAAGCAATAGCATTGCGTTTTGAGCAAACATTTCAAGCGCCATTACCCCCGGATGATAAGGCACTCCATCGATTGCGTGGTCGATTAGGAAAGGATGTTCCTTTGTTGAAAGTGTGGATTGAGAAGTAAGCGACTTACCCTCGTTTAGGTCTAGGAGTTTGTCAATAAATGGGAATCTCCTCGGGTCAGATATTATTTCAGCCATGCTTGGTGGTAATTTTAGAGGTGCATCTCTGAACGCATTGAAGCGGTCCATCAGACCAAGAGAACCACATGCAATTACCCTGCGCTTTCCACCAGCAAGTGCTTCATTGACGAATATCTCTACACCATCATCGACTGCAAGAGTTTCTATTCCCGCTGCCTCGAAGACTGCCTCTATTGAACCTCGTGTTGCCATTCCAACATCTCTCCATCCAGTCCATCCGATTGCTACGGCTCGACAGTTTTTAGATGCCGTCAATCTCGCCATCTCTGCGTCAAGAATTGAATTAGCAGCAGCATAATCGGTTTGACCTCCGTTTCCAAATCTACCCGCAACGCTGGTAAATGCACAGGCAAATCTCAGATTTTCATCAGTCGTTGAAATCAACGCTTTCCAGCCATCTACTTTCACTCTTACAATCAAATCAAACTTAGACCATTCCTTGTCGGCTACTAATTTCGATTCTTCAAGACCTGCTCCGTGGACGATACCTGTTACAGTCCTTCCTGCGACTGCGGATTTAATTGCAGTGGATTCGCATACATCTGCAGTATGATATTCTGCCTTGTTTCCGGTAGATTCTATTTCTCTGATTGTTTGATAGATATCCTTGCTTCTAGTAAATTTCATCCAGGCATTATTCCAATCAACCATAGTTACTTTACCTGATTCAGAATTTGACATTAACTCCTCTCTGAGAGCCATCTTTCTTTGATTGAGTTGTTCTTCATCCCAATCCAGCCATCCAGATGTCTCTTCAATCAACTTACTTCTTCCGAGAAGTATGAAGGTAGCTTCCGATCCATTACTCGCACTTGCAACCCCGATTATTGATGCAGCGGTAACTCCTGATCCACCACCACTTACGACCCACAAATCGTCACTTTGCAGTGGTTGGATATCCTCTACTAAATCTTCAGCAAAACAAACCATTGTCCATCTTCTGCCATCTCTATCGATTCCGATTTCAACTTCTCCACCAGCATTCAACATTTCATTTTCGACAATTTCTGCAGCCGCTGAAGCGTCTAGCAATAATTCGGGATGAATGTCGAGAGCCCTGCATCTGAGGTTTTCTCTCTCAAACGCATATGATTTTGTTACGCCAGAGGCTCCACAGGCTAATGAATTGAATTTGCTTCCTCTATTACCGTGTCTCCCATCCAAAGCCGTTACGCTACCTACGATTCCAGAATTCAGATTGCCAAGTTGATTGTCTAATCCTTTCAACAATCCAAACCATGCCTGAGAGGAAAGCGCTACCTGATTGGAAGGTCCTTCAGATTCCCACTTACTGGTCGTCAATGATAGTGGAGCTAAGTGAATTATCCCACAAACATCTGTCAACTTATTTGTAACCTCATTGATTTGCGATTCACTCAACGGGTCAAGTCTGTAAGTATGTCCAGAGTTTTCAACCTGTTCTGTTAGCGTTTTTGCTCCATATTCAAATCCTATCTTTGCTACATTAATTCCATTGCCTGATAATCTGTCAGCAAGTGAATCTGCTACTCCCCATGTATCTTGAGTTAGGACTATGGTGCCAGAGATAGGTAGGCCTTCTGCGACTGCTGGACATGGTTCAACCTCAACTTGCCATCTTCTTGTACCTACTTTGTTTTGTGTCGTGGTCGTAGCCTGTTGCTTTGGAATTTCCACGACTGGTTCTACTACGGTCGTGATGGCTCCTCCCTTCATTTTCTGAATATATCCAACGAAGTGATTCAGAGTTGGATGGTCGGCAAGAACGAAATCTTCGTCTACAGGTAAGTCGAATATATCGCGAACATCGGCCATTATTTCGGCTTGCTTTACAGTATCAATTCCAAGTTCTCCCTCTAGGTCTTGGTCCATCTCGATAAAGTCCTCAGGGTAACCCGTATGTTTCACGACTACACCAATCAATTTTGGCTGGATGTCACCTGAATCTGCAATTACTGGTGATGAGACATTGGACTCCGACACCACGCTTTCAACTGCCTTTTCTTGTTGAACAGGTTCAGGGGCATTAACTGGAGTAATCGAAACCTCTCCCCCAGTCATTTTCTGGATATAAGCGACGAAATGATTCAGTGTAGGATGCTCTGCAAGGACAAAATCTTCATCCACTGGTAAATCGAAAATATCCCTGACATCCGCCATAATTTCCGCTTGTTTTACTGTGTCAATTCCTAGTTCTCCCTCGAGGTCTTGGTCCATCTCAATAAAATCTTCAGGATAACCAGTATGCTTCACGACAACTCCGATCAACTTTGGCTGAATATCTCCAGAATTTGCACCTACCGTAGGTGCTGGAGGTTCTGGTTTTGATTCTTCTATTACAACAGCGGGCGCCGTTTGAGGAACTGGTTCTGCTAGAGAAGCAGGCGTCTCACCTCCCGTCATTTTGTGGATGTATCCTATCATGTGATTTAGGGTAGGATAATCAGCAAGAATGAAATCCTCATCGACTGGCAAGTTGAATTGCTCTCTAATATCAGCCATAATTTCTGCTTGTTTAACGGTGTCAATTCCCAATTCACCCTCGAGGTCCTGGTCCAGTTCAACGAAGTCTGCAGGATAGCCTGTGTGCTTAACCACCACGTCGATTACAGCCTGATTAACATCTCCCGAGACGGATACGGTTTCCACTGCTGGTTTTGCGACTGGTGCTGGTTTTG
>CAZGJD010000002.1:114234-173241 GCA_964526385.1 uncultured Candidatus Poseidoniales archaeon
TCTCCCGAGACGGATACGGTTTCCACTGCTGGTTTTGCGACTGGTGCTGGTTTTGGAGGCTCAACCTCCGGTTTTATTACTGGCTGAACTACAGGTGCTGATGGCTGTGACTTGTCTGCTACTGCATAGACGTCTCCTTGTACGCCACCATGCAGATTATTTTCACCGTCTACGTACGCAACGAGTTTGTTTTGCAGAATACGGAGTTCTAATTCCTGTGTACCTGCCAATGATTGATTCCAAGAAATCAATTTTTGTTTGTCGATTCTTTCCCCGTGAATTTCGAATTTCCTCACTAGAGAAAGCGCAATTTGGCTTCCAAATCCGGCGGCAAACCGGATTCCATACCGAAGGTTAGGATAGGACCCGCCCTTCGACAAATTCAGATTACCAAGTTCTGGGTCTACTTCCTTATGATTGGCTATAGGTGGAATATTTCCTGTCAGTAGGCCATAAAACATCGAAGCGTCTTCAATGCCTACTCCCATCGGGTGGCCCGTGAAACCTTTGGTATTTGCAATAACTAGTTCGTCTGCACTCGCCCCAAATGTTTCCCTGAGAGCCTTGACCTCAGCCTGAGCTGAACCTCCTCTTGCAGGAGTGTATGTTTCATGGGAGAAGAATACTGTGTCTTTAGCAATTTGATGCCTATCAATAGACCACATGTTCTCCATTTCTGTCATGAAATTATCAACTGTTTGAGCCACGTGATCAACATCTAATCTAGTTCCGTGGAATGCTGAATTAGAAATTCTAGTACCCAATAACTCTGCGATAGGTTGGACACCTCTAGCATCTGACTCAGATTTTCTTTCAACTACGAATGCGGCAGCCCCCATTCCAAGAATCAGACCATTCCTTCGCTTATCGAATGGTAGTGCTGTTTCCTCAACCACATTATTTGTCGCTGCGGCACCACTTGAAGCAAATCCTGCCCCTATCCATTCCCATAGGTCGTCTCCCGTGACATCATCTGCAGAGATGATTACAACTCTATCGCAACGGTCATTGGCAAGCCAGTCTTCTGCTACTCCAAAAGCGGCGGTTGCAGATGCACATGCAAGGTTAATCGTTGTATTTGGACCCCTAATTCCCACATGCTGAGCGAATTGAGAATGACCCATGTTTAGAATCTGGAATAGATACCTTCTGTCGAACTTTCCTTCTCCGTCATCTCCATTTTTCTTGGCGTGTTTCGCCGCCATCTGATGACCTGCGAAGCAAGATGCAAACACTATACCCGTTCTTTCCCTGTAAATGGATGGAACTTCCCAGGATTTTATCAATCTTAATCCACCCTTTCCAACTTGTTCAACAGGAGTAAGTGGAATTCCTGCATCTCTCAAAGCGATTAGTCCTGAAGCGCAGGCAAGTTGGGTAGCGATATCCCATGCTGCCGCAACTTTGGTACTGATTCCAAATTCTGCGTCTGGGTCAAATGCAGCCTTTACACCAGCAAGTTGAGGTATATCGCCAAATTCCTTGGCAGCTTCCATGCCAACGCTACCGTCTCTGCCCTTGATTAGACGCACCAGATTCTTATCTAGCAATCTTTGCTTGTACTCATTTGTAACTTCAGAGATACAGGTTTCACCTCTGACTAATTTCTCAAAGTTTCCTTCGTCGAATACTCTCTCTCCGCCGGGTAAACCAAGTGAAATTCCAGTTATGACGAATGGGTCATGCCCTCTGCTATCGGTTCTGGTTATCCCTTTGCTTACTGATTTTGTAGGGGCTCCAACTATCCATCTCGTGATATCTGCTACTGTTTTTGCCTGTGAAACATCCCAATCAGGATCTGTTTTACAACTGGAGTGTACGGTCTGTATAACTGATTGAATTTGACTGTCGGACATGCCCAAAACAGCTCTCATGTCAACATTCCCTTGGCAGAATTTCGAAGGATAACCGCAGTGAGCGGAGATTAAATCACCAACCAGATTCTTCTTTGCAGTGTCGGGGTCAACAGATGTTTCCGCAGACACTGTGACAGTATGGGTTTGTACCTGCCCTCCTTTGGAAGGTAGTGGTCTGCTTCTTTCTTTTAGTGGCAAGGATGGCTTCGAAATTCCATCACCTGATTCGACAGGGCCTGCCCTGAACGCTTCTGTCAGGTGGGGGCTATCGCTACCCAATTTAGCAGGGATTCTTCCAGCCAAAGCCATCGTGCCGATGGCGTTCAATAGAGAAGAAATCCCTCCCGTTTTTGGATGATTTGTCATTATTGAAATCGAAGGCATATCTTCGAGAATTTGTGTCGCAAACACGGTCAGTGCTCGCTTTGGCCCAACTTCAAGGAATATCCTTGCTCCCGCTTCGTACATCGAATTGATTTGCTTCGTCCATTCAACACTCGAAGCCATTTGCGGAGCGAGTTTAGATAAAATCGCCTCTTTGGAGTCTCCGCCATCGTCCATTGGATACCAGCCACCATCTACATTGCTGGTGATAGGAATTGTTGGCCACCTTATCTCAAGTCCTTCTAGGAATCTTCTGAGTGGCTCGTTTGCAGGAGCGACTATTTTGGAATGGAATGCATGGCTAGTTGCTAGTTGAACACATTGGAAACCTTCCGATTCAAATTTAGACATCGCTTCTTTTACAGGGTCGGTTTCACCAGCTATTACCGTCATCTTTGGAGAGTTCTTATTTGCGGCTATAACGTATCCATCTACTTCCTCGATAACTTCAGCAATTCTTTCATAGGGCGCTGTTACGCTTGCCATTAGTCCTTTGTCGTCTATTTCGACGCTACCCATTTCAGTTCCTCTTGCAGCTGCCGCTCGAAGTGCGCCATCCATATCTAAAATTCCAGCACTCATCAGTGCGGCATATTCACCTAGGCTGTGACCCGCAACCATGTCTGGTTTGAAACCAAAAGCGTTCAATGCGGACTCTATGGCAAGATCTGCGGTCAACATTGCAGGTTGAGTGTATTCTGTTTGTTTCAGTTTGTGCTCGGCTTCTTTCTTTTCATCATCTGAGAGATTGGCTCTCAATACAAAAGAGGAAAGCGTTTCCCCATCTAGAACATCGGACATAGTGACGTCAGACCTAGACCAAACCTCTTGCACACCGGAAAATCTCTGGTATAAATCTAGGGTCATCCCCACATATTGACTACCTTGCCCAGGGTACATGTGTGCTACTTTTGCCGAGGAAGGCATTGCTTTTTCATCGGTGACTAAGATTCCCTGGCTGGATAAGAATCCCCATTTTTCTTTGTCTCCAACCGCTTTTGTTGCTAAATCACATCTCTTGGATAATTCAGCCCAACTGGTTGCAATGATTGCCATCCTTACCGAATCACTCGCATCATATGTCCAGTGATTTTGTAATTCAAACGACAATCTAGCGCCATTGGGGTCGGTGTCGAAGTTGTTGACAGGGATGCTAAATTTATCTAATTTAGACAATATATCTCCGGTAGAATCTCCTGAAATTAGTAGGATTCCACCTTCAACAGCTTTGAGTTCATCATGAGTCATGGTTGCTTTGAGAGAATTAGATTTTGTTTCTACTCCCACATATGCTTGCCATTTCTTATCCCAATCGATAGCAAGTTGTGAATGATATTCCGGCACGTAATCTTCAAGAGCAACGTGGAAGTTTGTACCTCCGAATCCAAAAGCGGAGATGCCAGCCCTCCTTGGGTGGTTGTCTGGCTCAGGCCATTCTCTCGCTTCTGTTGGAACGAAGAAAGGGATTTCCCCCCATTCAACAGTAGGGTTTGGGGTTACAAATCCAGCACTTGGAGGAATTGTCTTGTAATATAGAGCGTTACAGGCTTTCATTATTCCAGCAATACCTGCTGCCGCCTTTAGATGACCAATTTGGCTTTTGACCGAACCAACAGCGATATGGTCTCCACCATCCAATCCTGTCCAAAGCATGGATAGCGTGGATAACTCAGTAGCATCTCCTACCTTTGTTGATGTCCCGTGCGCTTCGACTAATTCCACAGTTGATGGAGCATACCCTGCTTGGGAATATGCCCTACTTACCGCTTGAACCTGCCCTCTTTGACTTGGAGCAGTAATTCCTTTTCCGCGGCCGTCGGACGAGCCTCCAACCCCTCGGATGATTGCTTTGATATCGTCATCATCCCTTATCGCATCAGATAATCTCTTCAGAAGAAGAACTCCTGCTCCTTCGCCCATTACGAAACCATTTGCTCTTGCATCAAAAGGCGTTGAATGGGTTGCGGAAAGGGCTCCGATTGCGCTGAATTTAGCGTATGTGGGAGCCTCCATACATCTGTCAGCGGCACCTGCAAGCATAGTGTCGACCTGTCTGTTTTGTAGTAGCCTGCACGCATCTAGAAGAGCAGCCATGGAAGAAGCGCAAGCGGCATCAGTAGAGTAATTTGGACCTTGGAGGTCGAGAAGATTTGCAACTCTGCCACTTACAACATTAGCCAATTCTCCGGGCATTGTATCCTCATTGATTCTGGGCTTGCCCTCACAAATTTTCTGAACCATTGCCTCTGCTTGTTCTGGAGTTGCACCGTTATCTAGAGCAATCTTTCTCATCTCTTGGCTAAACACCCTGAGATTTGATTCCGACCTATTTTCACCACCAAGTGCATTAGCGAATATAACACCAGTTCTTGCTCGGTCGAGGGTTTTTCCTCCCTCGCCATATCCTGCATTGTCCAGTGCATCAGCAGAAACGCTAACCGCCCACAACTGACAGGGGTCGATTTGAGGAATTGAACCGGGAGGTTGTCTCCATCTTCTCCAATCAAACTCGTAATTCTCAACAAATCCTCCTATTTTAGAATAAGTTTTACCTTCAGTCACTTGGCCTGGTCCGCTCTCTTCCCAGTAAATACTAGGATCCCATCTATTCGTTGGAACTTCTTTAATCGACACGTGGGCGTCAATAATGTTCTGCCAAAATTTCTCAATTGTTTGGGCGTCAGGCATAATTGCCGCCATGCCAATTACTGCGATTGGTTCGAATGGAGCTTGGTCTAAACCATCTACTTCTTTGCCGTCTTTTGTGGTTAAAGACACTTTCACTCCCCCATAATACTCGATGGGACCATCGTTATCGAATAGCCTGCATCTACGTGAATACACTGCCCCGTTACCCCTGACGAAAGTGGACTTGCTAGCCAGGCAGTACAACCAGCAACATCACTCTGCGTAACATTTCTTCGTAAAGGAGCATTTTGTGCTACGTGGTCGAGTATATTGTCAAAACCAGGAATTCCACTTGCAGCAATAGTCCTAATCGGACCACTTGATATTGAATTTACTCTATGACCTTCTGGACCTAAATGGCAAGCCAATTCTCTTGTCCAGCACTCAAGTGCAGCCTTTGCCATGCTCATGATTCCATATGATGGCACATATCTTGTAGAAGCCGCATAGGTTAGAGTAATGGTTGACGAGCCTGGGTTCAGGTATGGTAAAGCGAACTTCAAACACCTCTGAAGGGAATTTGCGGATATTGTAAATGCGGTATTGATCTTGTCATCATCAACAAATAAAATCGGCCTGTCAAAACATTCTCTCGGAGCAAAACCAATTGCATGAATCAAAATATCCGCTTTCAAACCGGGATTCTCTTTACTGAAACTGTCAAAGAATTCCTTCGTATCTGCATCTGATGCTACATCAAGGGGGTAGAAGCCTGCAATTGCCGGTAATTTATCCTTCAATTGGAAGACTCTTGACATGAATCTTTTTTGATAACCGAGGTACAGCGTGACACCCGCCTCTGCTAAACTTTGACAAATAGCCCATGCTATTGAGTCTTCACTGGCCACACCAAAAACAAATGCGACTTTACCTTGTAAACCAAGCATTGTAAGCACCTACCCTATAGGGTAGGTGTCTCTTTTCCAACTCCGCCTATGACTGTTACCGTTGTTGAGTCACCTAATGATACGATTCAGAGACCGTTTTTCGGTCACGAAATCAATCAAATATCCTCGAAGTCAAAGTCGTCATCATCCCCGAGATCTTCAAAGTCGAAATCATCATCAAATTCGTCATCGAAATCTTCTACTTCGGGTGCCGCTCCTCTCTTAGCAGCCTTTCTGTCAGCCTTCGCCTGTTTCTTGGCTTCCTTGACAGCGATTTTCTGTTTGCCTGCTTTCTTTGAAAGTCGCGAGATGATAACGAGAAGCATGATTAATCCAAATACGCCCCCTGCTACCATTCCAATCGTTGCAACGCTATCTTGGCTCATCGAATTTAACTCACCAATTCCAATAGAACCCGTAGTCCCACTAGAAGCAGCAACAACTACTCTGATACTAACTTCATCCGCATCTGCACTCGTGTCAAGTTTTGAATAGGCTCTAAGTTCGACATTTGCGGTAATCTCACTCTTAGCAGAGGAAGGAGCCTTAATGGTAATTGTCCCCTGTTTAGAGGATGTTCCTGGATTTACTTGATCCCTGAAGAAAGCGTCGGTTTCGAATTTGAATCCTGCTTCAAGCAGTTCATCTTCATTCACGACTTCAACTTCCAAATTATCAATTCGGTTGCCATCATTAAAAATAGTGAATTGTATTTCAGCAATACCGTCGGTATCAATGTTTCGTGTTGAGGGGTTTGATACCTCTAAATCCACTCTTGAGTAAGGAAGTGATTTTACAGTCCCACCAACCTCATTTGTTGGTTGTGTGCCCGGGACAAATAATGGCGCTCCTCCAAATGTGGTAACTGTAGCTGAAATGTTGAAATCTTCAGTAAGGACTTCAATTCTTGGGGATGCGGAAAATGTAGCAATGAAATCTGCATCTTCTCCAGCATCTAAAGACATCGAAGATTCAGACAAAACCAAACTGAAATCGTTTCCATCGACATTGCTGTCAAGGTCAATGTCAGAAGCAGCACCCCCTGTGTTCGTCACAGTGCAAACCACACTTACTGGTTGATTTTGTTCGGGATGGACATTGATTTCGATTGTTGAGTCAGCGCATTCGATATCTACACCGGGTCCGAATTGGGCCTCTGCATTTAGTGGAAATGCGAAACTGAGCATGAAAATTGTGAGAATAATCGCTCTTTTCATTCATCCACCAGCAGAGGCGAGTAAGAGGTAGGTCAAGAATGCATCGTCACTCGGGACCGTAAATGTGCTCAGGTAAGTCCTTGTGACACCTATACAGAATCTCTTCGTCCAAGCCTGCAGACAGGAGTTGTTTTGTTCGCTTAGGTACCGTTTTAGGGCCCAAAACCGCTCCAGGCCTGCGAAGATCGTCCATGTAGTCTGTCTCTAGCATGAAGCCATGAGATGATTTATCGAAGGTATCCAATATGACTTCAATCGAGCCACTGCCTGCTAAAACACTCGGTGTCAATCCGTGCGTATTCGATGCTGAAACATCTGGTGGAGCATAGTGACGAACTAATTTTTCTCTTGCAAGTCCGGCTTTGTCCGCCATCAGAGCTAGTTCTCCATATGTTTGGTCGGATTCTCCTTCGACGTGTAACTGCAAGGGTATGCCTTCTTTTGCTGCGAGTGACATCGTATCCAAAAGAAGTGAATTAGAACGACTCCAAATTTCATCAGATACTGGCCAATGTGGCCTTCCTACCTCTCCAATTCCGTGGGCTTTTCCTTCATGTACAAATTCTAGTGCTGTCTCAATACTATCCCAGTAATTTTCTTCTGCCCTATCACCTAATGAATCAAATTGGTGAGCAAAGGCTGCGGGATGCGGCCCTAAAATAACTCTAACACCAAGCCCTAATTCTCTTACTTCTGCAGCCATGTCTATCGTATTTTGATAGGAGGACTTGTGACCATCTCTCGTAGTCGGTGGAGAGGCAAAATCTGGACAATGAACCATTACAAGATTAGTCCCGCCAACTTTTTGGAAGTCTTTTGCTGCGGAGAGGAAACGACCGTTTCTGTTGAGATGGAAATGGTCATCTAGGATTGGTCCATTCCAATCCATCACCTACACCTTCATCGATTTCTTGTCTGCAAATTTCGCTTTCCAGTGAACCGCCGCCATTGCGACCATATTTGGATGCCTAGCATTGAGTGCGACACATCTGCCGTTTGGCCAGACCAATAATTCTAGGTCGTGACGAGTATCTTCTAACCTCATGCATCCAAGTCTATCATCAAAAGTTTGAGTGCCACTTTGTAAGTTTGCACGTAAATTATGAACAGGAACTTCCTCTCCAAAATCAAATGATGCTACAATCGGGCCTAGCTCTGTGGTAAGACCTGATTCATCCCTTCCCATCCGCAATAACATTTCTTTTGCAGCTGCCCTTGCAGCACCAATTCTATGAGTCCCATGAACGATGATTCGTCCCATGGAATCGATTACTAAAGTAGCACGTGGAGCATCAAGTGTTTTGATAATAACATCGCCATTCTTAACCCCACCTAAGCGCTCGACTGCTTCTTCTAGGTCGATAGGAGGGCTTACGCTAAACCTAACAAGAATATTTTCGACTCTAACATCGATATTTCCCGCAGACATTTTCACTCCTCCTCTCCATCCGAGAGTGAACTATCTGATGAAACCTCCTCAGGTGCAGGGTGAGAATCCAGTGCTTTCACCATGTCTTCTCTCCATGCTTGTTGAATTGGCACCAGTAGAATTGCATCTTCGCCATGTTCATCTCTTAATTGTTGAAGACCTCCTCGAAGCCTACCAGCAAATCTGAGGTCTTTGCGCAGGTTCAATTCTTCGTCAGAGTTTTCCCGATTCAATTTCCACCATGTCGCTGCTAAAGCGCTTGCAGCTTGTAGACCATCAGGTTCTCTATTCGGTTGTGGAACTATCTTGCTCCTCACTTTCTTTGTTGATTTTCTCCACCTCCGAGCGGTGAAAACTATCTTGATCAATTTCCTAATTCTCGTCATAGCGTGGGCTTCTTTTGTTAGAAAATCTGCCCAATCATCATCTTCCATTCCAGGCTCTATGAAGAAAACCGGTCTCTCGTGAGTCCTTGCCGCCTTGTGTAATCGTCGAGGCTCTGGGTCTGGGAACTTGCCTACTTGCAATCCTTCGACATATGTTAGCATCTCGAGATACAAACTATCTAGTCCACCATTGAGAATCGCGCTGTCTAGGTTTATTCCAGGGTCTTTGGCTTCCGACTTCTCCTCTTCCGCCCAAATTTCTTCTTCTTCACTCGATGCTAGAAGACCTAAACCATGCCACTGGTGTCTTGGACGCATGCTATTGGGCAAAACCACTGTCGGCAATATTCCGTGCAGAACTATGACCCCACCATTTGGGTCCTCCCAATGGATATCTTCCCAATCAAGATTCATCTGGAATCACTGATTGTTTTGAACCCAATCTCTCAGGCTATCGATATCCCATCCTTGGTCAAAGTAACCTTGGATAGTTGCTTGGTCCCATTGTGGGAATTCTGCCAATGCCGCGGCCATTAGTGGATCTACATTTTGTGCTACAGGCGGACCTGCTGGAGGCGGTCCTGCTGGGGAAGATGCTTGAGGAATATCGACATAATCCTTGTCTTCTTCGTAATCATATTCGTATTCATACGAGCCGTCACCAGAATTTCTTCTTGCGAGAACCACAACAACGACGAGTAACACTAGAATCAGTGTTCCTAATCCAACTACAATCAGCATTCCTGAACCTGCTAAGAATCCATCGTCAGCACTAGCAACAGCTACATTGAATGATTTACCATTCTCTGAACCGTTCCACAGAACTTCATTGGTTTGTGCGTCTACAACTAGGAAATACATACCACTTGTTGGTGAGGCAAACTCCTCGAGATCTGTTATGAAGACGTTGCTCAATGTTCCCTGAGCTATTACATTAGTTGTCAAAGTGGTTTCTGTAGTGGGGAATCCTCCGCCAACAACCGACTGAATCTCAAGTGTGATGTTTCCGTCTTGGGTACCAATATTCTGAACGGTAATTTCCAATTCAGGAACTTCTCCAACTTCGGGTGCTTTAGGTGTCATTCTTACCTCAGTAATCGAGAATTTAGCCTGTTCATGCACTAGTCTGTATTGTGAATTGTGCTCAGGTTCAGACGACCAAATTGAACTTATTCCTCCAGATGAATCAGGACCTCCACCTCTTATTGACCATCCTGCGGAGTCACTTCCTTCGATCCACATTATTAGGTCAATTTGAGTAATCTGTGCTTGGGTTGGATCGATTGGGTCTGGCCATAGGTCAACACATTCTGCAGAAACAAGATAGTCGCTACCCTGTACCTTGACATCCAACTCCTCAGTCAGAGGTTCAATACCGAATTTTTGACCGAATACTGGCCATGTCAAGTTAGTTGTTGCGTCGCTGTAGAACGACCAGTAAAGGTCAACCTCTCCTGCAAGGAGTGCAGCATTCTCTTCAACAACTGCCTGCACATCTACACAGTGCATGGTGGATGATGGCATGGTGTTTCCAAGTTCTTCACCATTAATTCCAGACTTTGCATTCCATGTATTATCCTTAACTTCAGGAGGAGTTCCATCAACCTTGACTGAGAATGAGCCACATCCATATGCGCTACTACCAGAGCAGATGGCATCGGTTGAATCAACAGCACCATCTGGGAGGTTAACCAGTCTGAATGAATACTGATAATCGTTAGAGATTGGAGGTGCTGTGATGTTAATGCTGAATCCTCCACCATTGATTGTGTGCAAAGTAGGACCGTCCGTCTTTGAACCATCTGCACCACCTGCTGGGTATGCAAGGTATCCTTTGTCGCCATCCATGAACGCTTGTGCTCTTGTAATTTCAACTGTGAATTCACCTTCTGGTAGAACGTAAACACCATTGTTGATTCCGTCAATGTATGCGTACTGTCCGGTAAAGGAAATAGTATCTCCTGGGAAGACAGATGCAATTTCAATGTTCGAGGAGAACGGAGCAGATATGTCATCAAAGGTCGGCGTTATTCCGTTTCTGTAATCTAGTTGAATACCGTCGCTGTATACCCATCTCTGCTTGTGGCGACCACCAGACTCGGACATCAATGACGGGTCTCTATCCATATCCTTGATCCTGAGTTGTGGCACATACGTGGTGGTTGTTATTCCGGTGATGTCCCACTTCATCCTTATCGGTAAATCAAGATAGAATTCATCCTCGAACGGATCGATTAGTCTCCCTCCATCCATTCTGAGTACCTCTGGGCCGTTGCTTGTATTGCTCGCTTCTACAATCTCAATGGCATCAGAATCGCTCCAAGCAGATTCGTTTCTTGGCGAGTAGTAAACAACCATGTTTTCTGGACCAAGGTCGATTTCGAAATAATTGATATCTCTCCAACCGTTTTCATCCGCTGCTTCTACGAGTAGGTGGTATTCCTTACCGGCATACATGGTCATGTTCCATGGACCCTGGTAGAAAGGAGCACCTTCGCTTGGATTGTGTAACCTGTTTCCATCGTTATCCTCGATAAAGAAATTCCTGATATTAGGCGTCTTAGCATCCATTGAAACATATGTTACCAAATCATTGTCAAATCCTGGACCTCCGCCGTCGATTGCATTTCCACCTAGGTCACTACCAATAGCATAGATACTGACCTTACCTGGTGGGTCTTGTCCCTTGTTTGCATCATCACTGAAGGTTCCGGTGTAGTTAGCTATCGGAGCATTCCCGTCACTGTTGAGCGTAACCATTGTGTATTCATCAGGGTCTGCTAATCCATCTCCATCGTAGTCATGGTCATATTCAATCCAGTAGTACATATCGATAGATGTCGGTGGCGAAGGTATGTCCTGTGCGAGGATTCTCACCTTTTGTTGCTGGTTTGGGAGAACCCATGTATCATCGACTAGGTTTCTCCAATTAGACCAAATTGACGGGTCGTAATTTGAAGCCTTCAAAACCGAGATGTTGATTAGCGTTGGAGAATATGTATCGATAGACAAATTGAACGGAATTGCACAGTCAGCATCTGCGACGATTGGAGTAGGAGGACACAGAGTGTCTCCGCCACTATAACCATCAATCAAAACTCTGTATGTAGCGACACCTGCTGCTGTTATTCCAAGGTTGACATTCCAATCGAAGTTTCCACCAATAATATTGGAGAGGTTGGTAATGTTCATCCATTGAGATACAACGGACCCATTAATGGTTTGAACGTCCCATTTTTGTAGGCTCAAGTTGTAGGAAGTTGGGTCAGGTGCAACGTTAAGTCCCTCTAACCTTACAGTTCCGATCATTCTAATATTCTGATTTGAACTAGCAGAAGTCAAATCCTGAACAACTCCAGCATTGTTCTGCAATTCGAAGGACGCAATCACGGCGTCGTTTTCGATAGCGTTTCCGTTTTCAGGCGCTAAAACAATTGCGCCAGGCAATCCCTTTACACCATTTGTTGCGATAAGACTCGCATACATGCGAAGTTCAGGAGTGTCCTCCCATGCGGTATTAATTCTGAATCTCCAAGTTACTTCCATAGTATCTCCAGAAACCTGATATGTTGAGGATTCCATTGTTACGAGGTTATCAGGGTCATATGCTTCACCGAATAGTGATAATTCGGAGAATTGCAATTCAACAAGCCCACTGGATGATTCCATTCTCAATCTTGCTTCTGCGAAAGATGTACCAGTTGATTGTTGTACGGTGTGCGTAGAAATCGCTTCGACAATGTCTCCGTTAGGATACAATCCCTCTGGACTTCCTGTTAGAGTAAGAGTTGAATCGTATCCCGTATCAGTGGTGAGCGAAAGTGATGATAGTTTGACAGCTCCGCCACTAGAAGCATCAAGCGCAAATGGAACGTCTACGGTTGTACCAGTACCAAGGGCGATACCTTGGTTCATTTCTCTATCGATGTTGTTTGCAGCTCCAAGTGTTTTCTCCCAGTTGTAAACAATGTCAAGTTCTTTTGCGGTTACTTGTGTACCACTTGCAGCATTTACGTTTTCAATGTTGAATCTGAACGTAGCATAGTCATTCCCAAATTCATCAGTGTGAGAGACTTGAAGAAGTGGGTTGTTCAATAAAGAGTTCAAACCATCTGTGAAATTGAAGACTGATCCAACCGTGTCATAAGCGATTGTAGTCGTGTTCGGCATAGTTCCAAAGTCATAATTTTGGCCACTGGAGGATAGCTCGATGTCGAAATCTCCTGCAGTATTTCCGTCGAAGACAATCTCACTCTGCACTACGTCTGCGCCCATTGGAAGCATGAATGTACCACCATTTGCTTGACCGTTTACGTTCAATGTCATAGTAGCCTCATCCATTCCGTAATTTACTCCGTCAACGGTTCCAGCCCAGAATTTTGTTTGGCGACCGAATGCTCCGAAGGCAGGGTCGTCCATTCCCCACTCCACATCACCATCGTTTGCTACGTCAAGAGTTACTCCAGTAGCCGAATGACCAAATTCTATATCGAACCATAATTCTGACATACCACACGGGTTTTGATATGATGCAAATGAATTGAATCCAAATATTGGCTCGTCAAATACGTACTTAGAGTCAGCTGTTAGGTTCATTATCTGTCCGGTCCTAGTGATGATTTGGACAGCAGCGGATTCAGAACAGTCATCAAGAACTCTAGGCGTCATAGCGATAATTGGTTGAGAGAATTTATTCGTCTGCATGCCGTTGCCTACGTTTTGATTTACAAGCATTGGAGAGTACTCTATCAGCATACCCATTCCCGGAGAATTCCAAACACCGTTGAAAATTTCTGGGTTGTCACTACCGTTAAATCCAGTTCCAATTCTCGTTCCTATTGTAATACCATGCAGAACAGCGGTTGACAGTCTTCCTGTACCGGAATCAAAATCAAATCTCAAATCGATGGCAGGGTAAACTGAGGAATCGATATCCCACAACTCGATAATTGGACCCTCAAGTCCAGTCATTTGATTTCCATTTGTGTCAACTACGACTTCTGTGGTCCCACTCTTCATAGCTGTTAGGGTTAGCGAGTTAGTTGCGGTTGTTTCTTGCTCGATAGTTAGAACACCATATCCATCAGGGAATCCTGGGTTAGGACTGGACCTCGGCATGAAGTTTTTCACAGTCATCCAACCGGATTGTGGCAATAGATTTCCAAGTCTGAAATCATCGATGAACCAGCCTGGAAGAGAAGAATTCTCAGGAACCTTTGGTGGTATCTGTGCATTATGTTCCATGACGAATTTTAGTTGGACATATTTTCCGCTCTGGATGTAATCCTTCAGATTTAGAGCCAGAGTCGCCCAGCCGTCTGGGTTAGTTGTTGGATGAGTAGATTCTCCACCAAGTGCGTAGTCTGTTCCCGAAAGTGAACCACATGTCTGAATCTTTCCATTACCAGAACCGACCTGATAGAGACCGTTCGCATAATTCACACCCGAGGAGTTTTGAGCGTCAAATGGTAGAAATGTCCAAGTTCCCATATTCGGGTCGTTGAATATTGCATCATCCTTCATTGATGAAGATTTTACCATGACATATGCACAGTCATAGTAGTAACTTAGAGGGTTAGTTGACGTACCAGACTTATTCCAGTAAAGTCCGTGCCAGCTTTCGAACTTAGCAATGAATGACAGCGGGTCTACTTCCATTACGGGTGAAATCATTTCGTATTCGAAGCTTGAATTATCGTTATCGTTTCGATAATCGTTGTCAATGTCGAAAGCATTTGTTCCCCAGCACTCGTTTCCAGAGTAGCAGTCGTTGTTCAAGTATGTTCCATCGTTGTGGATCCCATGGCTCCACGTAGTGAATTGAGCGTTAGGAGGGGATGCGTCAATGAAGCCACCGTCGGTTGATTCGAAATCGGTTGTGAAACCAGTCCCGACTAGTTGAATCGAATCTTCGGTGTAAGTGAAATCATCTTGATTAGAGAAATTGGTTTGTCCGATATTGTAAAAAGGGTCCCATACATATTGTGCTGTATCACTGTTAATTGTGGTGTAAGTCTCATGAGTAGCAAAGTCTGTTGAAACGGTTACACTTGCGCTTGTCACCGTGTCACCAGAAGGCAAAGAAACAGTACCGTCCACTATATTTGTAAAATCTGGACCGTCTCTTACCTCAACTGTGACTTCGGAATCTCCTCCACTAAATGTGGTTATACTTGCTGCTCCGGCAATTGGGGAAATTAGCATTAAACAAGTAAAAACCAAGGCGGTTATTGCATTCTTATTTTCCTTCATAGGTTACACCCTCTCTTCATGTCCAATAGGGACGGGCATAAAATATCAACGGGAACTAGTCTCATTCGTGAATCCCCCCCTAAAGGGGGGGAAAAACATCAAAAATCAACGAATCTTCTATTTGAATAACAACTAGAAGCAAGTTGCTGAAGCCCACCTAACCTTTCTTCCGACATTTCAAGCCACTCTTTGTTCGAAACAGTTGTTGGCTTATTTGGGCCAAGAGCATCACAAATTTCTGGACCTTCGCTAATTTCGAGAGTTCCCAACATTCTTGCCATGCCCATTATGGTAACTTTGTCGATAGCCAAAAGTGGCCTCAGAGGTTTGAGATTTGATACTATTTCTACACCTCCAAGATTCCCCAATGTTTGGCTCGAAACCTGGCCTAAATTTTCTCCAGTCAATAGATGAGTTGCTCCACATTCTTCCGCTACGATGTTAGCGATTTCGTTAAACAGTCTCTTCATGTGAATAAAATACTCTGGGTGATTCCATTTTTTGGTAAATTGCGAAAGGGCATCTGCTACAGGAACAACTGTCATTTTTCTCACTAAATTTTCCCTAGCTAAATCACCTAAAGTTCCTTCTCTTTCTAGTAGATGTTTAAGGGCGGCAATCGCTTTTTGTTCACCCTCTGGACCGGTGATAGGTTCCTGGGATGCGTGTACTGGGTAAATCTTCCACCCTTCCATTAACATCCGCGCTACAGCGACGGGAGAGTCGATCCCCCCGCTCACAAGAGCAACGCAAACGCCTGACATGACAACCCGTCTGTTTCCTATTTCATGAAATCTCACCTTTTGATGAGATATCAAGCATGATTTCAAATTCTATTGGGAACTGGAGGAGTGCATGGAACCTTACAGTACCGAACCGGTAACGCTCATCGAAGAAGTATTTCCTCAGGATACTAATTCATACAATACTCTATTTGGAGGAAGGTTGCTATCGCTAATGGATAAAGCCGCTGGAATTATGTGTGCTAAATTTGCTCACAGAGAGTTTGTTACTATCTCTATTGACACATTAGAGTTCAAAGCCCCGGCCAGGCAAGGAGACCTTATCGAGGTTACAGCAAAAATTGTTTTTACATCTAACCGAACTGCCTGTACGAAGGTCACAGCATACGCAATGAGTAAATCGGATTGGTCAAAAACTGAGATTTGCCAAGGCTATTTCTTCATGGTAGCAATAGACTCCATGATGCGCCCAATCCCAATCCCACAATTTGTTCCTAGTAACGATGAAGAACAAAATGATTGGGAATTAGCAAAAAGTATCAGAGACTTGATGATTCAAAAGAAGTCATCATGATTCATCTTCTATTCTTTTAATTGCGTTGACTGCTTCGCTTTTGCTTCTGTCTGACCTTACCAATTCGCCGAATGTGGTAGGAACTTCTCTTCTCCTATCGAGATGAGAAGCCATCCTTTCGACCTCTTCATCGTCAACATTTCCACCATTGCTTCTGGCCAAATTCTGAATATTCTGGGCAATCTCCTCGTTGGATGAGTTTCTTGCTTGTACCCTAAGAGCCTCTGTTGTTTCAGTTGTCTGATTTCGTTGTTGGGATATCTTTCTTCTGCGCTTCATAGGGCGAACTAATTCTGAGAGTACGAAACCAGATTTCAAGTTTCCAGACCTACCTTTTCGTGATTTCAAAACCCTACCGGTATTATTGGTCATAGCACTCATCCCGGGATACTTTTGTTTTGACGACTCTGGAGTTTCCTCAATTAATTTTGGTTGCTCTTCCACTGATTTTCTAGCAGCAGCAACTAAAGATGGTTTTTCTTCGTCTAAATCCGGAGCATTTAGGGGTGCATCTGGTGAAGTAAATGGCTGGGTTTGCGGAATTGGCGCATGAGCGGTGTTTGCCCCAAAAAACGATGGTAGGAATTCAGAAGGTGGAGGTGATGGCGAAGGGACTAAATTGGGATGTGCTGGTACGTGTTGCCTATGATATTGCCCATATGTTTCTTGGAAACTTCCACGATAAATCTGATTGTATGGTTGCTGCCTTTGCTGTTCAGGTTGCCAACCATGTTCCATAACGTTATTTCTTTGAGTGTGCAAATTCTCTCTGGCTCTTTCCATTAGACCTTCAGATATCTGAGGTTCAGTAGCTTCTTCTTCGTCCCAAACTCCGATATCTAGGTCGTCAATTTTCTGAGCAGGGCTAATGATTTCTGCTGAAATAACGTCATCTTCCTCATGATTCATTGAATCGATGAAGTGAGTGATAACAGGGGATGCTATCAACTCCACAGGTTGAGGTTCAAATTCAAGATTTTCAAGTACTCTCGTTCTTGGGTAATCAGAATCGCTAACCATGTTGTCGATATTCATTTTTGCTTCATCGAGACTCATACCATTTTGCATATTCTGAATTAACGAACTTAGTCTAACCATTGAGATATCCGAACCAAAAATTGTGTGACTGTCGTTGGCTTTGGTGTCTATTGTAATCGTTGGTTTTCTCGTTATGAAATGGGATGCTATGAGAACTATTCCAAGGGAGGCAAATAATGCTTGAAGTTTACCTGCTACTCCTCTCCAAGCGACCCACATGAATATGGTTCCAACAACTGCTAACCATCCCGGAATCAAAGTGGTGTGATGATGATGAACTCGACGTATTGCGTCTAATCTTAGGTCCAAGGCATGCCCTGTTTTGGATTCAAAAGAGAGTTGGTTCTCAGTCAAAGTAGCTCTGACTTTACCCTTTACTCCCCCAAGTGACAAGGAACGAAAGTTAATCCCCGCTCCTATGACACTGGGGCCATCTGGCCTTGTGTCCATTAGCATCCCTATATCGTTCAGTTTTGCTTGAGGTTAAGAATCCACCGTTTTCTGACGCTGTAACCAACCGTTTTTCGAGAAGGTTTTATTCTAGCCGAGAAAGGGTCGCGCTTCCCATGATTCTTGGGTTAGAATCGAGTTGTGCGACAAGTGCGACAGGAGGATTTTCTTTGCGGATATAAAGTGGAGAATCCCATGTAACCGTTAGGTGATCGCCAATACTCTCTATCCTACCAACTACAAATTGTAAATCCACACTGATGTGAATGACATCTCCAACCTCCAATTTTCTTTTTTGGAAGGGAGAAACCTGTAAATTCAAACTGCTTTTTTGATGTTTTTCGAGACAAAGTGGTATCGATATCCCCTTGTTCTTATCTTCAATCGCTGGATGGATGATTATCGATCCACCTGTGAGATGGTCCTCTTTGGTATTCCTAAGAGCGATACCGACTCGGTCTCCTGCTACCGCTTCATCCACATCGTCGTCCATTACCTGCAGACTTTTCACGGTTCCAGGGCCAGAAGCTGGTAGCAAGTGCAGGTCATCGTGAACTTTTACCGAGCCGGATTGCACATACCCGATGGCGACAAGTCCAATTCCCTTGACGTTGAAATGTTGGTCGATTGGAACCACCAGCGGTTCGTTTTTTGCTGATTCCAATTCCCCTGAAATTTCATCCATCAAACCGTACAAACTTGAGCGTAATTCTATACCGTCATTACCGGCTTTAGTCCATCCTGTAAGACCGGCCTGCGTCATGAATCCCTTGACCTGGTCTTCGTCAATCCAGTCTCCGTTTTGAGGGTTTATCACGTAAACTCCTTTGGCTACTCCTGCAGATGCAAAACCTACCAGAACTTCTCCGAAGGTGGCATCTATTTTTGTTACCTCAAGTAATCCAACTCTTGCGGCGCAGAGTGAATTGAAAAATGGCCTGATCCTTTCTGGCATTTTTGCTGGCCTTATTATAGATAGAATTCGAGCGCCATCTGGCCCACTTTCCTTGTGAACATATGTGTGAACATCTCTTTGGTCCGTAGCCTTAGCAACTGATTTTGCCAATTCATCGCTCCCGATCATTGCGATATTGAGGACCGTCATGATTGTCCGACCTGTAAATCATTATTGAGGATGATGTTTTCATTTAAGATTTGAAATAAATTTGTACTCCTCATACCTAGAGTCATAATCAGAAATCTGGATATTCCTGAGACTTTTTACCCCAAAATCTTCGATAGTGAATGATGCTGTAATCGTCGCATGAATTAATCCTTCAATCAATTCATCGCGGTCCAGTAAACCATCTTGTTTTGATAGATGTTGACACAATGCTCCCGCAAATGAATCTCCGCAACCTGTTGGGTCGACGAGATTCCTTGTAGGATATGCTGGTAATGAGATAATTCCATCAGGGTGGAATGCAATGACTCCGTGTTCACCCCTCTTCACAATCAATATGCCCCCGTTTTTCAATTCCAAGACTTTCTGAGATGCGGACAATAAATTGTCATCTCCCGCTAACATTCTGGTTTCGCCATCATTCAAAATAAGAACCTCGACCCTCTTTATCACCTTGAGAAGTTCCTCATTTGCGATTTCAATCCACAAATTCATCGAATCAAGTACGGTCAGTCTCGACGGCGCAACTTGGTCGAGTACTGCGGTTTGAATCGAAGGTAGCAAATTGGCACACATCAATACCTTTGGGCTCTTGTGAGAGTTGGGGATTTTTGGCTCAAAGTATTCGAAAACATTCAGTTGAGTTTCGTGGGTTATCGCCTCAGCCATGTTACCGTGATAAGAACCTGTCCAGCGAAATGTCTTGCCTTCTGCAGTCTCAATCCCAGAAATATCAATCTTCGATTCTTCATACCATTGCAGATGTTCAGGCTCAAAATCATCACCGACTACACCAAGTATTGAGACGCCATTCCCTGAGTTTCTATGATTATGAAAAGAAGCCGCAAAGCCACCGTAACTCGCTGATCCACCCAGCTCATCTTCACTTTGACCGACTGGAGTTTTGAGTGAATCGTATGCTAAACTGCCTACGATTAGTACATCCATTAACATCAACCCAGTAACTCTTGATGTTCCTCGATATATGCAATCGTAATGTCTCCTGCTTGGTAATCGCTCTCGTCCATTATTCTGCGATGTAGAGGAATTAGATGTTCAACGCCGGTTATGATAGTTTCATCAAGTGCAGTACGCATTCTTCTAATTGCATCCTCACGGTCGTGGCCCCATGTCAATAATTTCGCTAGCAGGCTGTCAAAACAGCCCGGCATTTCATACCCAGGATGGGCATGTGTGTCACATCTTATCCCGAACCCTGACGGGAAGTGACATTCCCATAGTCGTCCAGGAGACGGGGCGAAATTGATGGTATCTTCTGCATTTAATCTACACTGGATTGCGTGACCTCGAATCTTGATGTCATCTTGACTTAGGGGTAGGTTTTCACCCTGAGCGACGCGAATTCCTAACTCTACCAGATTATATCCAGTGATCAACTCAGTAACCGTATGTTCGACCTGAACTCTTGGATTGACTTCGAGGAAGTAGAAATCACCGTTTTTGTCCCTCAGAAATTCGAATGTTGCTAGTCCTTTGTATCCTACAGACTCTGCTCCAGCGCAAACCAATGCGCCGACTTCAGCTCTCTTCTCATCAGAAAGCCAAGGCCCTTCTTCGATTAATTTCTGATGCCTTCTCTGGATTGAACAAAACCTCTCTCCAAAATGTATTGCATTTTTCCCGTCAGCCAAGACTTGGAATTCGACGTGCTGAGCACCTTCAATATATTTCTCAACGAATACTCGGTCGTCTCCGAATGCAGATTTAGCCCTGCTTTGGCATAACTTTAGAGCACTCTCGAATTCACCAGCCGAATGGACAATCTGCATACCGATTCCTCCACCGCCAGCTGCTGCTTTGATAATCACTGGATATCCGATTTCATCAGCGAGTGATGATGCAACGTCCGCTGAAGAAATGGGCTCACTGCTACCCTTTGCGGTAGGGAGACCTGCTGCTTCCATTGCGGCCCTTGCCTCGATTTTGTCTCCAAGAAGGGAAATAACGTCGGATGAAGGACCGATGAAAGTTATCCCTTCTTCCTCGAGTCTTCTTACAAAGTTTGCATTTTCTGCCAAAAATCCGTAGCCTGGATGTATTGCGTCACAATTCAATTCTTTTGCTGCAGAAACAACCGCTTCTATGTCGAGATAAGAATCGAGTGGGTTTGTCCTCATGATTGGATAAGCGACATCTGCCATTCTTACTGGGAGTGATAATCTATCTTCCCTGCCATGAATAATCGCTACTTCTATACCCATGTCTCGAAGTGTTCGAAGTATTCTCAAAGCGATTTCTCCACGGTTTGCAATCAACACGCGCTTGAATCCCATATCACTATCCAAGCCGAACTAATCTATGATGAAAGCGGTCAAAAAGAACCGTGTCCTTGGGCTTTTTGTTACGGTTTTACGGAAGCAAGATGCCGTTTTAAGGCCATAAAACCGCAATTTTTTGATGGGTTTTATATGTCACCCGGTAGTTCTCTCACCATGAGCGGAAATAGTACGGGCGGTGGTGAAAAAATTCGGACCCTTGCAGGCAAGGATTTGAACAAAGACGGGAAAGTTGTGAATTTGGTAATCAGTGGAAACTCAAGATTTTACGATTACGAATGGCTTGAAGAACAACTTGACCAGTGGATAAAGTGGCATGACCACCCAGATTTGATAATTTGCGGTGGAGCAAGTGGGGTAGATTACCTAGCTGAAAGATGGGCAGATAATAATGCAATCGAGATAGCTGTGTTCACTGAAGAATGGAATGAACCTCGAATTGGTTTGGAAGATTCTGGTAGGCCGGAGGCTCCAGAAGCATTGGTCGACAAGATCTTAGAACACGCGACACACGTTCTTGGGTTTCCAGGTAAGGAAACAAAATGGACACGAATAGTCTTGGAAAAGGCCCAACAAAGAGGGCTTCCTACTTTTGAAATCCCAACGCCTTGAGGTCAGTATACGTCTCTTAAGTAGCGCTTTTGTTCTCTCATCATCGTTTTCTCGATGAAGTGAGTAGCATCGTCTTCAGACATTCCTCCGTGCTCCATTGCAATTTCAATTAGCGCACGATGTACATCTTTTGCCATGTATTGCTTGTCGCCACAGATATAGAAGTAGGCGCCGTTTTCAAACCATTCCCAAACTTCCGCGCCGTGTTCCTTTAATCTGTGCTGAACGTAAATTTTCTCTTCTTGGTCTCTCGACCATGCGGTTGTAAATCGGTAAAGATGCCCTTCGTCTAACCATGACTCGATCGTATCCTTGTAGTAAAATTCGGTCTTTGCGGATTGGTCACCAAAGAATAACCAATTCTTTCCGCCACCACCATCATGTACTCTCTGTTCCATAAAGGCCCTAAATGGAGCAATACCAGTTCCTGGACCAACCATGATAATGTCAGTACTCTTGTCTTCTGGTAGTACGAAGGATTTTGTTGGAGACATGAATACTCCAACTTCTGTATCCTTGATTTTGACTTCATCAGCCATGAATACAGTTGCAAGCCCTCCTCTATCTCTTCCGTGGTGTGAATATCTTACGATACCAACTGTCAATTCAACCAGACCGGGATGAGCGTCATGACTGCTGGCGATGGAATATAATCGCGGTTTCAATTTGTCAACCAAGTCAAGGAATTCTTCTGGAGAGTATGAAACATCAAAGTCCCTAATCACGTCGACGTAGTCTCTTGACCAGATGTAATCCTCCATGGACTTTTCATCAGAGGTCAACAATTCAACACGACCTAGTGGGTCATCACCAGGAATTGAAGGAAGTAATTCTGTTTCCAAATTTGAGTCACCGGACATCCATGAACCTCCTTTCCCAGCAACGGATTCTCTGTATCTGTCGATCAGTTTGACCGTAATTCTGATTCCACTTGTGTTAATTTTCCCAGCAAGAGACTTGACGAACTTTTTGTTAACTCTGTGTATTTCAAAATCCTTCTTCAGGGCTTCTTGAAGAGTTCTTTCTCCGTTGTGAGTTGTAACTTTGTGGTCCTTGTCCCAGCCTGCAGTTTTGATTAACAAATCAACAGTTTCTGGCGGGTTTTCAGGCAGGACACCCAATGCGTCTCCTACCTTGTAGTCCATGCCGGAATCTCCGAGGTCGAAAACAACGTGCCGGGTTTCTTTTTTGGAACCTTTTCCGTTTAATACGTAGCATTCAGTGACTTTAGTCATGTATGGATTTTTTGCGCTCCAATTGGACATGGTACTCACCAGATATCACGCCCACCTGCATCGGCTTCATGAATGTTAGTGCGATTATCTCATAGGTAGGATTCCCCTCCCCTACCTTATGGTGGAAGTTGAATTACTTGGAAGTGGTAATGCTTTCCTTCCGTCTGAAAGAATGCATTCATTCCTATTAATCGACAAGCACATTATCGTGGATTGTCCTCCAACTGCGCTTGCAAGCCTGCGAAAAGCAAGAGTGAGCCCCGCAGATATCGATACTATTTTGATTACTCACGTTCACGGCGATCACGTTTTTGGATTTCCTTTTTTGTTGCTCGAAAGAAAATACATCTCCGATAGAGAGAATCTCAAACCTCTCACGGTAGCTGGCTCTGAAGGAGTAAGAGCAAGGCTGACTGAATTGTGCAAACTCGCATACCCTGGCTCACTTGAAGAAATGGTTGAGACAATCAACTGGGTAGATTTACCAACCTCAGACACATGGACTTTTGAGAGATTCGAAGTATTACATGATGAAGAGGTTGACCCCCATGGCTGGATGCTAAATCACAAGAATGGGTGGTCAATGTTACACTCTGGTGACTCAGGCCCCTGTGAAGAACTTTGGACTCGTGTTGAGAGATGTAAATTTGCAGTTGTTGAGATGGGAGTTCCTGATTGGGTAGATACTGAACACCACCACAAACCTAAGGATATTTTTGTTCTTGGAGAACGATGCGTGAATACTAAAATTTTGTTGACTCATACATTTATCGACGACGGATATAAAATTTTGACTACGGATGTACCGCAGTTCCCCGAAAACATAATTCACGGAAGCGATGGAATGAATTTCAAATTTGACGCGAATGGAGAAGTTGTTAATTTTTCTAAAGATTAATTAACATTGATTTTGATGTAAAAAATACACCGCCTGTCAAAAATATTAGATTCATTATTGAATTGTTATTCATTTCCAATTGGAATTGAGAATTTTACATACAAAACTTTACGATTAGCGTAAATTTCTGACCAAAACAAGAATCTTTTTCTCCCGCAACAAAAAAAATCTCTTGGCCATAATTGAAAATTTTAGGTTCCCAGTGTATTTTTTTTATATATAATGTCGGCAATTAATGTGTTTCTTTTTATACCTCCAATTGAAAATGCAAACTATGGCAAAATCTTCCTCCCTTCCTTTGATGTGGGAGTATACTTATATGGTGGACTCGGCCTCCCCGAAGGCATCACGCATGGTGACGGAATCAGTTGAAACGATTTAGATAAAATGGGCAGGTGTTATTTTTTGGGCAAAAATATTTTCGATGGAATATTGAACCAAAAAACTCTATTCATCCAAAAGGAAGTACTGCGCCACACTCACCAACCTGCAGAACTTCCTCACAGAAATTCAGAAATTGACCATTTATCGTTCAATCTTGTTGAAGCCCTGAAGGGCCATATCCCATCAAACATGATTCTCTACGGGGTTACAGGAGCCGGAAAAACCGCCGTCACAAGATACGTGTGCGAGCAACTTCAGTTGAAGGGAAGATCAATTGGAAGAGATGCATTCCCAATTATGGTGAACTGTCGGCAAATCGACACACAATACAGGGTCCTATCCTACCTTGGCAATGCGCTATTGGAAGATTACGAGTTAGATGACATCCCATTTACTGGCTGGCCAACCGACAAAGTATTTTCAGAACTAGTAAAGCGAATGGACAAGAAAGGTGGAGTATACGTTCTTGTCCTTGACGAAATCGACCACTTGGTAAAGAAGTCAGGCGATGATTTGTTATACAATTTGACGAACCTAAACGCAGAGTTAGTCAATGCGAGAGCTTGTGTTATCGGAATCTCAAACGACTTAAAATTCACAGACTTCCTAGACCCAAGGGTAAGAAGTCGTCTTGGCCAACAAGATATTGTCTTCAATCCATACAATGCGGAGCAACTACAAGACATTCTTCGTTCAAGGGCGGAGGTCGGAATATCTAAAGATGCAATTTCTCCGGGAGTTATCGAATTGTGTTCCGCATTAGCAGCTCAAGAACACGGTGATGCAAGATGTGCGTTAGACCTACTTCGAGTATCAACTGAAAAGGCTGAACAAGAAGGTAGCGATGTAGTTGAACAATCTCACGTTAGGATTGCTCAAGCCCAAATAGAATCAGACCAAGTCACACCGGTGATTAGGACGCTTCCAACTCAACAAAAACTGGTACTCGCTTCCGTTTTAATCAACGAAAAGCACGGCCTAAGAAACATTCAGACTGGAGAAGTATACCACATATACAAGCAAGCATGCAACCATGTGAGTCAGCAATTTTTGACTGCTAGAAGAGTTTCTGGATTAATCTCAAATTTGGATATGCTGGGATTGATTACAGCAAAGACAATTTCAAGAGGCAGATATGGAAGGAGTAAGGAAATTAATTCGTGTATTCCAACCAACATAGATCCTATTGAAGTGATGGCGAAATCAGAACCAATTCTGTTTGACGTGTTTGAATCAAAATACAGATACCAATCACAACTTTAGGTATTTTTCGGATTTTAAATCATCCGAAGCCTCATAACCGCGACCAAATTCGCAAAGCCCATGAGCACTGACGGTGAGAATGCGAATGAGAGTTTCATCTCGATTCTATCAAATCCATCTAAGGCGCTAGCAAACTGGTATTTCTGGCTGGGTTCCCTCGGTCTATTGCTGGCGATTCTGAACATACTTGGCTACATACACCCTAACTACAGAGTTTCGTGGGGCGGATTACTTACATTCGAATTAACAAACGCGGCATTTGGTGACAAAGACACCGCTCCTTTATTTGTTGCATCTGATGCAATATTCATCCTAATTTGTGCTGGATTCATCTACCTAGGGTCCAAGACTTTGTCCGCTGAAGATGGAATGGGCGAATGGTTGACTTCGATGATCAAGTCAGATTGGTATAATGATTTAGTCGACGGAAAAGAAGGCGGATGGAATTTGATTATTGGAACATGGGCTACAATGCTAAGCATGATTTTCTACTTCTATTGGGGAATCATGTACACAGGCTGGATAGACCCGGGTGTTTATTCGATTTCTATCGCGCTACTTGCAGTCGGATTGACATTTAGAAAGATGTCAACACTACCTGCTGAAGAATGATCTAGTGACCATTCCTCTTGAGTAAAGCGTCAATGTAACCAAGAAGAATACCTTGCCAAAGGTAAATCGACCAGGCGAGTAAAACAAATTTGGACCTAATGCCAGATTTCGGGATATCACTGTTGAAGTACACAAAGCCCCAAAATAATGGGCCAATCAATAGCAATAACACTTCCTTTGTCAAAGAATTGTAAATTGCATCAATTGAAAGATAATCATCAAAGAGTCTTAGGTTTTGAGAATACTCGAATAGCCCCAATGCCAATAGCACCAGCATCGGTGTAAACCAAAGAACGGTCCAAGAAGAACCTATGAAATCATACTTCTTTTGCTTGTATCGCCTGTGAATTCTCACGTGCGCTCTTGCATCTCTTCTGCGCTTGTGTAAGAATCGCTTCAGACCTGTTTCAGGAACGTGATTTACCACCGCATGTGGCGCATATATTATGACTCCACCAAGTTCAAGAAGTTTCAACGAAACCTCCATGTCCTCTGCGTGATACCAATCAGGGTCAAAACCTCCAATCTCTAAGAGCCTGCTCCGCTTAAACATTGAACACGGACCGTTTGCTAAATTTGTCAACCTCGGCCTGGATCTGTACTTTGATTGAATTTCAATAGAACGGATCTTGGAAATTGTGTCATCTGCTTGTTGGAAAATCGTCCTTCCAGTAACAGCCATTATTTCCTCACCTTTTCGTGAATTAGATTCTTCAATTAGCCTCTCTAACCAGTCAGATTCCGGTCTAACATCGATATCGGTAATAGCAAACCATTCACCTGTCGCTATTTCAAGAGCGGCCATCCTTCCAGCAGACAGTCCCTTTTTCCCTTGATTAATCGTTGTAACCTTTTCGTGGGATTCCCATTTCTTTACTAATTCCTCGCCTCCATCGGTTGAACCATCATCGACGAGAATTACTTCAAAATTATCATGGGTTTGATTCACCAGAGAGTCCATACAACCGTCTATCCAGTTTTTACCATCTCTGACGCAAACTGCTATGGATACCGAAGTCAATTTCTCACCTCGAATAATGAAAGGAGATGTTTGCATCTCCTCTTCATTTTCAAATCTGTTACCGCTAAAACCACTCCTACATTTGGTTGACCATACAAGACATTTGTTCCGATGGGAGCTAAAAGATGAATTATCATAGGAGCTAAATCCTCCTCACCTTCAACCTCGATGCAGGTTCTGCTATCATTGTGAAGAGCCGCTTCAATTGATTCAATTAGCGATGGTGTAATTTGGCCTGCTGGATTTTCTGCAGATATCAGAACATCAAATACCGACGTGTCTACTTTGTCGGATAATTCGGTTCGTTTAGTCATACCATCAATTATTCCTATGTCTGGCACCATGTCCATTTCCAGAAGTGTGGCTACAGATACATCTCCTACTGCGATAACAGACCCAGGCATTAAATCTTCAATCGCTGAAGACATAGCAACCTCAGGGTGCTCTTCCGGACCGCTAAATAATTGACCTGAAGGAGTTTTTAACTCCTCATCTAGTGCTTTGTGGAAATAGTATGTCTCTGTTTTTTGTCCATCTTTCAACCAAGATGAACCATCTTTATCTATCAATCCCGCCCTAATTCTTGAACTGGAAATTATCCCTCCAGATTCATCAATAGCGTGGCCGACTTCGATAATCTCTAATGGCAATAAACCACTTGCAACTCTTTTTTCGTTGATCATCTGACAATTTCCAAGAGTTTCTGGAGTACAGACTATCGAATCACAGTCTTTTCTGTAAGGAGCTGGTCCCAAATTATCTTCTAACATGTGGGTAGATATTCTCTCACCCGCCCACTGCAATATCGCCTCTCTTCTATCTTCAAAAGGCTCGATAATAGGGGATTTTGATGAACACATTTCATCACTCGTAATCCATACTTCAACGAGTTCCGCCCTGTCCAAAGCTGAATTCAAAAGTGTCTTGTGGCCTTCGTGGAATCTATCGAAGGTGCCTCCAACAAGACACCTCTCCAACTTCGCCATGATTGTATAGGAGTTTCAAAGGCACTTCAATAAATCGCTAAAAGAAGTGTGCCCCGACCCGTAACAGCCCCTTTCATCGTTTCCTCGGAGGCTTGACCCAGGGTCAGGGCGTCTGTGCAGCCGGGTGGTTGTCTCACTCTCATTCTCTCGTCCAGCGAGGACCCATATCCGACCACATAGTCCATCGGTTTGCATCAGAAGTCATTCCCTTTCGAGTCACCCTGGTCTTCGACGATGGCACGTAGCCGCATCATTGGTATCACAGTTCATCGAACAGCACGTTCTCCCTGTGATGTTGCATGTGCGGTTAAATTGCGCAAAGAGTACTCATCCTTGAATACGACGGTGCAACGCAATGTGGACCTCGAGGTTTGAATCACATTCAAACGGCATCACTGGGACATGGTCTTGGAAAAGCCAGCCCGCAAATGGATGTGTTCTACCTACAGGGGGAGTTTTTCCGGATTCAAAGGCTTCTAACCCTTCAAAAACGTCCAACAGTGAATCCTTTCCAATTCCTTCTGGCATGTGAAATATCAGATTTAGGTCCTCAGATTTAATATCGGTTTGGGACAAAATAACCGGCCAGGGCAATTCTAATTCTGCTAGAGCGGTTCTTCCTACATTGGAAGAAATACAGGAAGTAAGCCAACTTTTCGCTTTAGTTTTCCACAATGTATGGTTCACATCCTCCATAATCGCAAGCATTTCACTTCTCGAGAAGGTTGAGTTATTCAACAACAGATTGTGGTGAGGCGAAACCATTGCCAATTTTGTAATATGTTCACTATTCCAGTTTTTAGTCAAAACTTCATCTGTCCTAATCGGATGCTCCAACCATGCAGAAACTACGTCTAATTCATAGTCAAACCATTCCTTTGAAAGCAAGATAGCTGTTGCTACTGCGGGGTTTTCCAAACTAAGATTTTGCACAATTAACGGATTAGTCCGAATTCTTAGTATCAAATCTTCAAGTGCGTCCTCTTCAAAAATTGCTAGTTCGGCTATATCCTCGTCATCGAATGTGGAATAATTTGCGATAGCAGCCCATTCTGGTTTCAGTAGGTGACCAATTCGCCTCCATCTCGATTGATGGGTATCCTTAGTTGAAGCAATCCAAGAGGCTAATGGAAATCTATTCTCATGTTTGTCGGCCCATTTGTCATCTCCATTCTCAAGATTCACAGCCTGCCAAATTGCATCTATTTCATTTTCAATGTCAACTGCTGATCTGTTCTTACCCCGCACTAATTCTGCAGGCCCTCTTGGTGGCGACCAATCGAGAGGTGGCGAAAGTCTAGTGCCCATGCTTATTGGTAGTCTGAGTCTGTCCTTGGTTATCAACTCAAACTTTCCTTCTACAGAAGTGGGATTTAATGTGAAATGAGTTTCAACTTTACTTCTATCAGAAATCAACAATTTTCCATTATTATCATTGACAAATCTTTGCAGTAGACCCTCGTCAGAAGACCATCTCCAATCTAGAGCGATTGGGGCCGTACAATTTTCAAGAGCATACTCCACTATTGCTTTTGCTCCCTTAACTGCTATGGAGGTCGTATCGAAAAAATCGACTCCCGACCTCGTCCATTTTTTACCAGGAAAATCGTTGAGGACTTTTCTCGTTATCGAGTTGGAAACCGTTCCTATTTCTTTTTTCAATTTCTCGAATTTTGCTTGTAATTTTTTATCGCTAAGCCTTGGATGAATAGATTTCAGCCAGTTCCTTAGGACACCGTAAGGTAGCGATTGTTGTGATTTGCCGACTATTGAGGCATCGGCAATCTTCACAGTGTAATTTGGAATCGATGACAAAATCTTAGATTTATCGCTCCGTTTTCCAATCTTTGCTAGAATCGCGCCCCTTGGGCTTACTTTAGGACCTGAATTTCCAGCATTCCCGATTGTGAATTCACCCTCTGTCATTATCTTCGGTAGCTCTGGCCAGTACCCATCTGGCAATTCCTCGAACCAACTACCTACGCTTAATGGCCAAGCGGATTCTTCATCGAGTAGCCTCGCTTTTACAACACCCATAACTTTTGGTCGCTCCATCCAGGCGGCAAGTGTCAGAGAAGTAGATTCAGTTGGCGCATCAGTTTTCCTTTTCGACCCAATGTCCCACCATCTCGGTTCATCTTCCCTTTGAACAGCCCATCTCCAAATCTTGCCCGCCCCTTCTTTTCCAGTGGAGATATTCACTCCTTCAGTTTCAATGTCCATAGGCCTATCAGGCAGTCCCAGAAGCGGTCCTGACGGTTTAGAAGCGTAACCAAGTAGTAGCATAGAACCGTCTCTACCGAGAACTATCCCCGCCGCATTTGGGGGAGGTGGCCACTGAACTAAATCCAACAAACGGTAGAGTTCATCGGATTCAATTCTCGACAAACCCTGTGAGGTTACTCGGTAAAATGAACCCCTAATGTTTTCCTCATCTCTCACGACATCCCCCGATTCTCTTAATTGCTTCAATGCAGCAGAAGCGTGTGGCATTCGAAGGTTCAGAGCATTAGCCACATCCGAAACGGTGCCACCACCGTCTGTTAACCAATCCAATACCCTTCTTTGGTAATTGGAACGAATGCGCTTGGGTTTGGCCATTGTCACCAGTTTTCGCTGGTAACACAGATTTATCAACATTTTCACTATATTTCACATTCTTAGTTACAAATAGTTACATATTTCCACTGGAGTTTGATATTATTACAGGTAGTTTAACAAATAAACTGCCAATTAACCCTCTAAACACGGTATTTCATGTAACTTTCAAATGAAATTTTCAGCAATAGTTATATGTGTTGCTTCGCTCCTTCATTATAGCGGAACTCCGAACCGGGGAACTGCGTAAAAATGACAGGAGGAAAGATGCATGAAAACAGTAAGAATACGAGAGAAGATCAAGAAGTTCCTAGGTGACAGACCAAGAAACACAGCTGAGATTCTTGAACACATAAACAGCACAATGAGACACGGTACAACCAGTCAACAACTGGGTAATGTTCTTTCCAAAGACAAAGATATAGTCAAAGTAGGTTACATCAAGAGATCAGGAATTCTATCCGGCGGATACGACATATGCGAATGGGCTACTCGAACATGGGTTGCTGACAACTGCCCAGGATGGACAGAAGGCCAGCCACTAATCCTTGATGACAAAGGAAACATCCAGACAAGCGACCTCATCAAGAGACAATAAGCATGGTGAAAATCTTCGCAATTTCCGCAGACATCTGCATGTTTTGCGGAGGATTAGTAGTAGGAAGTATTTGCACTTCATGCGGAATGGTTCAATGATTACTGACCATTGTAAATCGCAAGCGCCTCTTCTAGAGTAGCCCCGTCACAAATTACTGCCTTGCAAGCTGCAGTCATTCTAACCGCATCTTCTGTTCCCTTTTGGTGAATGTTTCTTCCAGTCGCCGCACCTCTACATCCAGATACCTGCATTTGGTCGACAAGGCGGCCTAGGAACTCATCAGGAGGAAGTGAGCCACCTCCAGAACAAATGATTCCACATCTTCCGGCCGCTTCTACAGCGATGCCGAGACTTTCTGGTTGAGTCATGCCTTCCCATGCTCGCGGATAGTTTACCTTCGCAAAGTCTGCTCCGATACATGCAGCGACTCCTGCCGCTCCAGAAATCAACTGCGGGTCCTTTTCATCTGAAACCGCTTTTCCTCTTGGGTACATCCAAACAACGGCAATCATTCCCAATTCGTGTGCTTGGCGGATAAATTGACATGCTTCTGTCATCATTTCGTGCTCGAATTCTGAACCTATGTAAATCGTATATCCAATACCCACAACGTTAATTCCGTTGTGAAGAAGAGATGCAACATCATCCATATCCCAGAGTGCTTGACTCATAGGATCTCTCTGGCTTGTTTTTACAAGATGGGATTTTGAGTTGAGTTTTACCAGATAAGGAACATCAGGATAATCTCTTGCATAGTGACTTATCAAACCGAGTTGACCCGCTAAGACACCTATTGTCCCCTCAGCATGTGCCTTTGCGCCAATCTCAAACAGATGAGCTGGGTCGTTTGAAGAAAGAGGGACTTTGTTTCCACCGTCGTAAAAATCGTCATTCAAGTGCTCGATTTTTTGGTCACATGCGAACAGATTCATTTTTCCTGTTCCGCAAGTTGCAGCATCCATGTTATCGATATAGGTTTCAATTAGTTCATCTGGAACATCTGCAGGCACAGGATATTTTGTCTCCATGAACACGTCCACCATAACAGAGGACTTCAAAACATCGTTTGCTGATTACAAAATTACAAGTTGGATATTCGAAATTTAATCATCACAAATCTCCCATAATATTGTAATTACTCTCTTGTTAACAAACATTAGTTCAAAAGGGGAAGATTTGTTGTTCAAGTATGCGAACCATGATTGGCATTACCATAGGTGTCTTGTTACTGACAATGATATCATTCTCAGCAGTGTTTGGTTCTCTTGAAATTCTTGGTTTTTCAGATGATAAAAATACCTTTACTGCGAACGTTGATTTCGCTGAAGGAGTAAATTATTACACGCTGGTAGAAGTCGATGAAGGAGATAACAATGAAGAAAAGGTCGTTACGGTCATTTCTCATGAATTCGTATTCAGTGTCAACGACGAAAACGGTGCGATTACCTGGGATTACGGAGACGGAACAACAGGAACTGGTGCAATTACCAGCCATAAATTCGAAAATCCGGGGATTTACACAGTCACTGCGACCTCAATTTCGGCTGATGATGTGAAAACAAGCCAAATCGAAGTGACCGTGGATTTGGAAGCAGTAGCTGAAGTTGACAACATGGAATGCGTTTGTGCGCCAACAGCAAAAGACACCATCATCGAACTACTTGCTCAAGAAGGGCAGATGTCCATGGAAGGATACGTAAAGGTCGAACACGATGGAAGTAGTGAATCATGCACTCTAAGAAATCCTCTGCAAGAATGCCATGTTAGAGTAATCCTCGAAAGAACTGAATCTGGAAGTGTCGTTGGACAAGAGGTTCTATTCGATGACACATTTAGAAGTAACGAATTAGTAGTCGATTTTTCACTGATGGATTTAGAATTTGAAGACGGAGAAGGCATTCAACTAAGATTAGAAACAGACCAAGTTAGAGACTGGCACAAGCCCTCTGCAGAATGGTCAGCAACCGCACCAATTGCTTTGAGTTAAATTGCGGGAATCGAGAATTCAGAATTGAATTCAAGATGAGCTGAACGCACCGGTTTCTTGTTGATTCAGAGTGCGGATAGCGGGAATCGAGAATTCAGAATTGTATTCGAGATTAGCTGAACGCACCGGTTTCTTGTTGATTCAGAGTGCGGATAGCGGGAATCGAACCCACGACATGAGGTTGGAAACCTCAGGTGATAACCACTTCACCATATCCGCGTAGCAAACCCTCCGAGGGCGTCTTATTCTTAGCCAATTCGGTCAGATTCGCGGTGGCATTCTGCCAAACAGATTCTGTTCGTGATTGTAACTATTGGAGCGACGTTGCAACAATTCATTCCTTCTAGTAGCCCGTTTCTTCTTAGAAGAGCGGATTGAATTTATGCCCAAACCGGCGATTAGTACGATGCAGACGCCCACGGCAGTAATTTCTTGAACGTGATCTTCTAACACGAATGCTTTTTCAGCATCAGAAAAGGTTTGACCCTTAGTTGAGTTAATCGATTCTATCGAAATTGTAACAAATGAAAGTGAGGCGCTGGCTCCAATTTCTTTCGCTTCGATGACTGAAAGAATAGTTCCAGTATCTATCACATTTCCTGAGAACGCTACGGTTTTCTCACCTTCGCCCTCAATTACAAGCACTTGATATCTTAATCCGGCATCGATGGAATTCAGAGCCTTCCAGTCTACTCTAAGTGTTAGGTTATTCTGAATTAAATTAGTAATTGAACAGGTAAATGTGAGCAAATTATCTCCAGCGACATCGACTTGGAATTCATCTGGACTGCACGAGAACAATATCTCTGCGACATTTCTCTGAGCGTCCAATGGCCAGTGGTCGGGTAGTTCTGCTCCTACCGAATTATTGTCACCATAACCGTCGCCGTCAGTATCCATATTCTGGGTTGGAAGGTCTGGGAATGCGTCAGCAGAATTTGACCAACCATCGTAATCGTCATCTGCACATCCAGTTCTATCTCTAAACGAGAAACCGTATTCTGCTGGACAGTCGTCTCCTTCGAATCCATCTGGATTATCTCCATAACCATCAGCGTCAGCGTCCTGCCACTGACTCGCATCATTCACCATGAAATCTGCGCTGTCAGACCAACCATCCCCGTCGGAATCGACACATCCGACATTACCATCAGTCGCAGTACCAACGGTAGTTGGGCACTCATCCATGTTATCTCCAAAGCCATCCATGTCTGAATCGATCCATTCAGACCCATCGTCTGGGAAAATATCGTTTGTATTAGACCAAGAATCACCATCACTATCTAAGCATCCGAACATATCTGCGGAGCTGGTACCGGAAACCGTAGGACAGGAATCCGGTTGGGTTCCGTTAGGATTGTCACCATAACCGTCTCCATCAGTGTCATTCCACTGTGAAGAAATCATTGGGAATGAGTCATTTTGGTCAGCCCAAGAGTCTTGGTCGGCGTCAAAACATCCTACCGAGCCATTTAGAGAGGTACCGGAGGTGGTTGGACAATCATCTTCCAAATCATCAAACCCATCATTGTCAGTATCCTTGACCCTGGTAGGGTCGTAGGGGAAATGGTCGTTCAAATCTGAAACTCCGTCACCATCAGTGTCAGAACATCCTGTCCTGTCAATTGTTGAATTTCCGAAAGTCAATGGACAATCGTCAGCATCTGTACCATCCGGATTGTCACCGTATCCATCTCCATCTGAATCGAGATATTGTGTAGGGTTATCTGGTAATGCGTCTCCTGAATTGGCCCAACCGTCGCCGTCAGAATCAGGACAACCGTAGACTCCTCCACCCGTAGAATTACCAAATGTAGACGGGCAAGCGTCAGGAGTAGAGCCTCCAGGATTATCGCCAAAGCCATCATTGTCTACATCATGCCATTGTGTGCTATCGTTTTCAAATCGGTCTTGATGGTTAGCCCAACCGTCAGAATCATTGTCAAGACATCCTAATGTCGAATTTTGCCATGAGGTCCCTGCCACATTTGGACAATCATCTGCCAAATTGCCACTTGGATTATCTCCAAAACCATCGCCGTCAGTGTCGTCCCACTGAGTGATATCTTGCGGGAATGCATCAAACTCTGCAGGTCTTCCGTCTCCGTCTGCGTCCAAACATCCGACCAACCCTTCGGTGGAATTACCTGCAAAGCTAGGACAATCGTCCTCATTGTCTGCATACCCATCATTATCCGTATCTATTGAACGAGATGGGTCATTTGGCCAAGGGTCGTTAGTGTCTGAAACTCCATCGCTATCGGAATCTAAACATCCTTGTAAATCAACTGTGGAAGTCCCTGAAACAGAAGGACAATCATCCCAATTCGTAGCAGGGTTAGGATTGTCATAGAATCCATCACCATCTGAATCCAACCATTGAGTATTGTCGTTTACCAATATGTCATTGATATTTGATTGACCGTCGCCATCATCGTCGAGACAACCGTTTCGGTCTAGACTAGAATTACCCCAAACTGTTGAACAAGCATCAGCGCCTTGGAATGTCGACCATACGCCGTCAGGGTCTGACCATCCGTCAGAATCTGTATCGAGGCAACCATATCTGTCTAAACTAGAACTTCCAAACGAGGAAATGCATGAATCTGGATTATTTCCGCTTGGATTATCGCCATACCCATCGCTGTCTGTGTCTGACCACTGTGTACCATCGTTAGGGAAATCATCACCGGTGTTTGACCAACCATCGCCATCTCCATCAGGACAACCATCCTGGTCTTGGTTTGATTGACCTGGAGTATTTGGACAGTCATCGAGAGTGTCGATAAATCCGTCCCCGTCTGCGTCAGCGGACAGGTTGATCATGGAATAAGGTGCATCGATAACCATTGCAAAGTGTTGTGGCCCGGTAGGTATGCTACTACCATTTACGTGGATTTCCCATTGCCCAGACGCAGGAGAAGATATTACTGTTCCAATCAAATTGTCTCTGTCATTTCCGTATTCGGTCCAAACTCCACTTGGGCTCTTTAGTGCAAAATCAATGTCGTTCACCAAATGAACGCTGTTGGATGGTGAACTTGCTGGGTCCGTCCATGAAACCATAATTTTTAGGTCGGGTGCGCTACTCGGTACGGTAAATTTCCAAGACCTTGAATCCCCGGTGCTAACCGATTCATCATCAACCCATGTAGTATTGATTGCTCTATCTAAGTCTACTAAGCCCCAACCCTCGTGATTGTTTGGTGCCGGTTCTCCAGCACCGTTTGTGGAGCTACCGTATTGGCCAGCCATGTCATGAGCACTAGTTGTTATGATGCCCTTTACAAGCGCACTTGAGGGGTTGGAATGGCCTAAGTTATCGATTAGGTGTTGGTAAATTAAGGCTGCAGAACCAGCAGTTATTGGCGTAGCCATGCTAGTTCCACCCATGTAAGTATAATCAGAATTTGAGTAAGCACTCCAGGCCGTATCTGTTGTTGAACGGCTTTTTGTCGATAGGATGAATGTACCTGGCGCAGAGACATCTGGCTTGATGCGGTCATCTTCTGCAGGGCCTCTACTCGAGAATGCGGCCATTCCTTCTGAATCATCTGCGATCTTATCAGAGCTGATTGGATTCTTACTGTATGTGCTACCCCACCATGCACCGTATGTAGCAGTAAAGGAAGTTCTATCATTTTCTGAAGCACCTACTGTTAACACATTTTTGGCAGATGCCGGAGACATTAGACTATTCAAGTCAACTTCACCGTCGCCAGTATTATCGGTATCTTCACCCTCATTTCCTGCAGCGAAAAGGATTAACATTTCAGAATGGTTTCTTGCTGAATAGTCAGCCTGCATCGATGAAGCAGTATATTCACCCGCTGCTACGGACCCCCAAGAATTAGTGTGGATGTGCGTGTTGTTGTATGCAGCATCATTGAATAGAGTATTCAAATCAGTGGGTATTCCCTGTAGCGAGTACCCATCGGTTACCCCGTAAGTGTTTTCAGCATATGTAGTCCAATCTACGTAAACCTCAGTCGCTTGCATGTACAGTTGTGCTTCTGGAGCCATTCCCTTGATAGAGCCAGATGATTGAGTACCATCTCCTAGAACTGAACCTGCAACGTGAGTGCCGTGTCCCGAATCAAGGTCAGATGCGCCATCGTTGTATGGAGCATTTACGTATGTTTGCATTGAAGAGGGAACTCCGTAGGCATGAATACCTTGGATGTGGTCTCTAAAATCGGGATGCATATTTGTGTTGTTTATCCCATTATCAAGTCCAGTATCTGCAACTGCGACAACTATTCCTGTACCGTCCAACGCATTCCATGAAGGATTTACGCCAGCCATCTGGGTCGCATCCCAGAGGACCTTTGCGGAGATGATATCAGCCGCTTCGTCGTTAGCTGTTATGAATTCAAAAGTTGGCTCTATCCACTCGACTTCAGATTGTGAGACCAACCATTCAACTCCACTGGTCCTAGCCTCTACTTGTGCCCATCTGTCATTATGGCTAAGGACCTCAATATCTCCTCGCAATCCTATATACTCTGGAAGTTCTTCACCAGACAAAACCACGTTGAAAATTCCAATTCCTTCCGCTATAAGATAGGAGTCCATCTCTCCTTTCATAGACGGCATAACCGCTGAATGTAGTTTGGTAAATTCAGGCATCTGAATCATACCTTCAACCTCTAATCTTTCGAGTTGAGAGGGTGTGTGCCCGTTTAATTCGCAATGGAACGCAGAGGGTGGAGCAAAGGTCCAGCACTCAATTCCAGCAGCCTCTAGTTCCCAAACCCATTCGGTGGGAACCGGATATTCGTGAGTTAGCACGTAAAAGCCGTGATAATTATCCTCTGGAACGAACTCGATTGGAATGCTATTCACAACACCATTTTTGAAATTAATAGGAAGTCCTTCTTCGACTTCAACATTCCACGCAAGAGCGCCAGATAATGACGAGAAAACCAACAGAATCGCGACAACGGCAGTTCGCATGTTGATACACTGTAAAGGGTTCAACATCAAAGTATCTAACGCAAGTTCATAACTTAAATCGGGAACGCAACAGATATGGGAGCAGGAAATCCACGTTCAGCACAACATCAACATTTGTCTCCTGAACAATTAAATTCAGAAAAAGTGGACATCCTTGGTAAACAGATTTGGAGAGTAATTCCATACGGAATGAAGTACAAACAAAGGGCTCTGGTTGGAATTTTAGCAAACGGAATGGCTAGATTTGCAGACCTACTTCCATTCGTTTTCATCGGTTTCGCTGTCGATTACTATTCTGGCGCTTCCACAGAAGGATTTTTTGGCGGATTCAGAGATTTCCTTGATAACTCTCTTTTCCCAATCGTAAGCGATAATCTCGCATACGGATATGGCATCTTAATTTTCCTCGGGTTTGCAAGCCTAGCAATTTTCCAAGGCATAAGCGAATATTGCTGGCAAACCCTCGGCTACAAGGTTCAACACGATTTGCGTTTGGACGCTACAAAATCTCTAATCGATATGGAGGCTTCTTACTACGATCTACGCCAGACTGGCCAATTGATGAGTGTACTATCCGCTGATGTAAATCAGTTAGAGGATGTTATTAGCGATTCATCAACTTCAATAATTCGAATCGTCGTCACTTTCGGAACTGCGTTCCTAATTCTTATTCTAATGAGTTGGAAACTCGCAGCGGTCCTTTTCGCACCACTCCTACTCATCATTCCACTCGTTTACTTATTTTCTACGAGGGTTCAGAGAAAGTATCGACAGCAGAGAGAGTCCACTGGTGACATTACGGCCGTTCTAGAGAACGTGATATCTGGAATCGCTGTTGTCCAAGCGTACAACGCTCAGGACTGGGAAGCAGAAAGAGTTGACAAGGAATCTGTTGCCTACAGAGAACAAGCGATAGGTGCAAGCCGTGATAGGAATCGATACCTTCCTGGACTTTACGCAATCGCAGGTATAGCATTTGGTCTTCTGGTGACAGTTGGTGGATACCTGACAAAACAGGGCGACATAACCACTGGACAGCTCGTAACTTTCCTCTTGATTTCAACAAGGATGACAATGCCTATGTTCATATTTGGTATGCTAATCAACCAGTTACAGAAAGGAGAAGCGAGTGCAAGGAGAGTATTCGCACTGGTTGATTTGGTACCTACAATTGCTGACAAGGAGGATGCCAAGGTCCTTGATGGCCCTATCAACTCCGTTGAATTCGAAAATGTGACTTTCACTTATCCTGGGACTTCAACAAAAGTATTAGCGAATATATCATTCAAGGTTTCTGCGGGTGAATTCCTAGGTGTAATGGGGCACACTGGAGCAGGTAAGACAACCATTCTGAAGTTGTTGATGAGATACTACGAACCGCAAGAGGGACGAGTTCTCGTCAACGGAATCGATGTTCAAGACTTGACTTTGGATTCAGTCAGAGCGGCCATGGGATTCGTCAGTCAAGAACCGTTCCTATTCTTTGGCTCAATCAAGCAAAATGTGGCATACAACCGGGAAGCGGATGAGGATGAAATAATGAAGGCGCTGGAAATGGCTGGAGCCGCAGAGTTTGTCAAGGAATTTGAAGAGGGTCTTGAAACGATGGTTGGCGACAGAGGAACCATGCTCTCGGGAGGCCAAAGAGCTAGAGTCTCACTCGCTCGTGCATTATTGAAAAATCCGAGCCTGCTAGTCTTGGATGAAGCGTCAAGCGCACTTGATGCTGAGACTGAAAAGAGAATCCAAGAAAATCTAATCGCAAGTGGCGGTGAAAGAACAACAATCGCTGTTGCTCACAGACTTTCAACCATCAGAAATGCGGAAGAAATCATCTCAATGGTAGATGGTGCGATCGTTGAAAGAGGTAACCACGAATCACTAATCGCAAACAACGGAGTATATGCAAGTCAGTGGCAAATTCAGACTGGTGAGTTGTAATCAAGCTGTCTTCCTAACCCTGTCCCGGCGCTTTTCTTCTAGGTCGGGCGCAAAACGCTTGTCACCCTGAATGATTACGATTGAAATCAGTAGGAAAAGTGGGAAACCTACAACTATTGCCCACACCGATAGTGAGAGATTGAAAACAATGGCTTCTTCGAATATTTCAGCGATTATGATTATTCCAATAATGACTAAGACCCGAATAATTCCAAGCCACCCTCTTATCAGTAACCAAATTTCTCTAGCATCGTCAGCGCTACTGGAATGTGTATTATCCATCTGCGCCATGATAGTCGCTATTCTTTGCACTGCTTAATCCTAATCAAGCGGTACGGACCCTGTCATCGATTTGTTCGCCGACTCCAGCTTTACCGCCGGTTTGTCTAATCTCTTTCCAGGCTTTGTTAACACCTGCGCCATATGCCCAATGGGCAAGGAATACGAACAACGGTGCGAAGAATACGGTCCCAATATTTCGGTGCGGACTTGTTCCAATAGCTGCCCCAAGCCATGAAATTGCAACATAGAGGCCTGCAAGTCCTAACGGTATGTGGAACGCTATTCTTGAGACATCCCATTCTCCACTCAAAGTGAACCAAGTTTCAGCAGCAGCGCCACCTGTTAAGGCTCCGAATATTGTCGAAATACCAGCAAGTACCACCAACCAGGGGAAGAAGCCAATTGCGGTATGAGACCATTCCGCAATCTCAGGCCACCGCTTGTTTGCTACCATTCTGGTGTAACCATAATTCCTCATCTGCTTCATGTAAGGTTTGAACGGTCTTCTTCTTCGGTGGGGCATTACGTTTTCAGGGTCGATGAATAACTTGTGTCCTTTTCTCTGTATCTTGGCGTCGAGAACTACGTCCTCCGCTCCAATGCATCCTTCTTCAAAGAAATCAACCTCTCTGAGATTAGCCATTCTGTGGGCACAATTAACGCCGGGGTTGTGGGTAATTGGAACCAGTTCACCTTTGGGTTGAGCACCATATCTTGTACCGGCGGTCATGAACTTCGTACAGAATGCGACATCCGCACATTTGGCTCCGAACGGGTCCTCGTCAGGTGCGAAGTTTGGACCACCTACAGCACCTACCTCAGGGTCCTTGAACCAACGAACTAATTTTTCAACCCAATCAAGAGGAGGGATTGTATCATCATCTGTGAACAATACGAGGTCGTGGTCCATTTGCCTTAATGCGAAATTACAAGCGTCTGCACGATTCCTCGAAGGGTCATCAATCCATGTTGCGCCATATTTTTCACAGACCTCTTTCGTGTTATCTTTTGATTTTGAATCGGAGATTACGATTTCAAAGTGAGGGTAGGTCTGCTTGGATAGTCTGCCCAAAACGATATCTAATTCTTCTGCATTGTTAATGGTGGGAATCAGGACGGCGACTTTGAACGGTTCCCCATCTTCTTTGAGCAGGGGGGATACTTCTGCCATGAAACGCCTACTAACCTCCCCTTGATGAAGTCATCTCATTGTTTTTTGACTAAATAAAATACTCTAAAACCGCGCGTTTTGGGGTGCTAAAGGATTAGAAGGTTCATAAGCCTCCGAAATCGCAGTGAAACCGTAGGGGTGCTCTCATGTTGAACATTACAGCCCGTCAAGACCTGATGAAAACCATCGTAGAAACACTAGGTGTAGTCGTTGAAGAAGCAAGATTAGACTTCAAAGAAAACGGCCTTTTCGTCAGAGTTGTTGACCCGTCGCATGTAGCGATGATCAAAATGGAAGTGGATAGTGCAGCTTTCGATACTTGGGAAGTTGACGAAACCAATCTTGGATTGGAGATTAGGAAGTTGAAGGACATGCTAAGTTTGGGTGCAACCGATATGGTTGACCTAACTTACAACGACGACACAGGCACTGCTACTGTTAACATCGGAAGAATTGATAGGAACATCAGACCACTGGACAATTCCACATTGAACCCTCCTAATGTTCCAGACCTTGAACTGCCATGTGGGGTAACAATCTCCGGAGCAGAACTCGCTCAAGCACTAAGAGCGGGTAGGCAAGTTGGCGAATTGGTAACACTTTCACTCGATGATAAGAAATTTTCAGTCAACGTCAAACAAATCGATGAGGTTCATGTTGAATTCACCAAGGACGACCTTGTAGCTCTTGACTGCTCTCAAGCAGCAAAATCTCAATACTCACTTTCTTACCTGATTCCGCTATCAAAGGTATTCCAAGGTATTGAAAATGTAAACGTCAGGTTTGGAGAGAATTTCCCTCTGAAACTCAATTTCGACTTCGCTGACGGCGCAGGTACTGTCGAGTACTTCCTCGCCCCGAGGGTCGAAAACGACTACTGATACTCAACAAAGTAGAGGCAATGATTGTCTTCTAAACCGTGTAGGTCAATTTGTTCTCTAATGTTTAGACCTGCGTTATCCAACTGCTCTCTAACCTGCTTAAACACGGCTTTTTCCCCACCTTCTGTTAATCTTTCAGAGGCGGCCTTTAGGGAAAGCAAACCCTTTCCACCAGGTTTCAAGAACCTCTTGACCGCTTTTATGAAAATCTCTGCTTGTCCTGCTTGACTTACGTCTTGAAACAACCAGTCCACCTTCCTTGAAACCATGACGCCCCACCCTGAAAAATTACGAGCATCTCCCAAAACTGGCACTAGGCCGGGCCTAATATTGGATAGATGAACTAGGTCTCTGAGACACCTAGGAGATAGGTCTACAGCAATGATTCTGCCATTCTTTTCGTTTGCTTCCCCACACACGTGGTCGTGAAGATGAGATAGTGATGTTCCATGCCCTGCTCCAAGGTATAGGCAGGTGTCACCCTCTTTGGGCAATAACTCGTATTGAGTCTGTCTTGCTCGAGAAAGGCCAGCTCCTAATTTTGACCTCGTCGGATCCCATCTCCTGTACTCTGTTCCCCTAAACCTGCGAAGTGATTCTCCATACTGTGAGGTCTTTGGAACTGCATTCTTGGTCCAAATCGCCCGTCCATCAACGAGGACAGCCCAAGAAAGTCTGCGTTGTTTGCCCAACCTATCACCTTCGATTAGGTTGAGAATTTTCACTTCTAATTGTTTCAACTTTAGCCGCTACAGCATCTACAGTTGATTGGTCCCAAACGGCACCTCCGTAAGCATCACACCTTGCCGCTATGGTTGCTTTTGCAGCCACCATTCTCGCTATTTTCCCTCTAGTCCACCTTGGGGACCGAGAAATCCAAGGGTGCATGAAAATATGTCCGTGCTTAGGTGAAGGGGCACCAGTCTTCAAATGACTAAAAAATGCCTTTTCGGCTCCTAGAATTTGCATTGTCCCAGCAGGTAAGCGTGCAAGTCTAGCCCTACCATGTGCTTCGGTACACAATCTCGCAGCCAATATAGGTCCCATTAAAAGTGACAATGATGGTAAGTGCGATGATGCTAATTCCCTAACGACGTCTTCCATGGCGTTTAGACGATTCTTGATTTCCCATACGCTAACTGCCCAATCATGCAAGCTATTCCACTCAGCATCAGTAGGCCCAACCGGTGGCATACCGATTTGTAACGCATCTGCTAGTTCTGTTAATGAAGAGGAATCAATGACCTTCTTTGCAAGACCAGTCCTGTCTTTTTCAAACCGTGCTTCAGGAAGAAAAAGGCCAACCCATTCTACTAGCCTGCCCTCGATTGTTACATACGCTGACCTTAATTCATCCGAGGCCCTCAATATGTGTTCCAATCTTCTGTCAGGGTCGCCCGCTGCGGCGTCAACGCCACGCTTTGATAGCAGAATGGCCGCTTTGTCTACTGCCTGAAGTGCTTCATCAGAGGGCAGAGGCCAGTCCGCTTCAGGAAGACCTTCTGAACCGTGAACTAAAACTCGAGCAGATGGGAATCTTTCAGCCAATCTTTCCGCTTCGGGCGTCATCGCTCCATGAACAATCATGTCTAATCTAGTGCAGACAGAATCGGTATCCTTCCAACCGTCCCATTCCTCGACATCGATTAGATTACCATCGGAATCCGAAACTGCAGCCGACCTCCAATCATACCAGAGCCACATATGATGGTCTAAAAGGACCCTATTGTTGAATGATTTGTTTGGTATATAGAACAAAAATTGATAAAGAGAGTTATTCTTCATTGGTCATGTTCTGCCCAGAATGCGGTACGATGGCTTTTCCAATAAACGGAGAAATTGAGTGTACAAACTACAAATGTGGTTACAATGGCCCTGTTGGTAAAATGAAAATCCAAGGTAAAGAGATTGACCTTGGAGATGTTCAATCTTCGAGTAAAGCCGAAACCAGAGAGTATGAGGTAATCAAGGACTCCGACCAGATGAAAGGAGTACTAACTACCGGTGATTACATGTGCCCTAAGTGTAACGGAGTCGAAGTTTTCTCCTATCTTGAACAAACAAGATCTTCTGATGAACCCGAAACAAGGATGCTAACCTGCAAGAATTGTGGAAAGGGTTGGAGAGAATACTGAGTGGTAAAATGAAGTTCCAGGCGCTTTTCGCTTGTCTAATTTTAATCATTCCGGGATGCTTTTCTGAAGAATCAATCGAAGAAGAAATCTCTTTCAACGGTCGAAACCTAAACGGTAGCCCAGTGTATGAATTTACACTTGAGACCGCTTATGGTGATTTATGGAGCCTTGCTGATGAAGAAGGCAAAGTTGTTGTTCTCGCATTTGTGTTTACTAGATGTGACAACACCTGCCCAGTAACAAGTCAGAATCTGAAAATGGTAAAGGAAAGCCTTACCAAATCTGAACTTGAAAACGTAACATTCGTCTCGGTAACCGTTGACAAGAAACATGATTCGCCAGAGCGACTAAGAAACTGGAGTGAGGACATGGGATATGACTGGCCTCATCTGACTGGCTCTGGTAGTGCCCTTGACATGGTGTATGAAACATACGGCGTCTACCCTGTCGAACAAGAGGATAACTCGAGCGAAGGGTACACAGTAGCTCACCCATCTCCCACATATATTCTCGACACAGACACCCTTGGTAGAGTAGTTTGGTCTGACTATGATTTCCCAACGGACCTATTCCTGCAAGATTTACGAACGGTGATTGAAAATTACTGATCACTTCTGGCAAGATTTACACCAGAAAGTGGAGCGACCACCTTGAACCAGTCTCTCGATAGTTCCCCCGCATTGACATTCTTCGCCTTCCTTATCGTAGACTTTGAATTGATGGATGAAATAACCAAGAGTTCCGTCAACCCCCGCAAAATCTCGCAAAGAGGAACCGCCTACTCTAATCGCTTCAGCAAGTATTTCTTTTATTTCTGCGACTAAAATATCACATTCCTTTTTCTTGACCTTATTTGACATCCTTGTTGGGGAGATCTTGCTTCTGTTCAGTGCTTCACACGCATAGATATTGCCCACTCCGACCACCACCTTTTGGTCAAGAATGCAGATTTTGATGGCACTTTTTCTCTTCTGTAGTTTTTGATAGAGGTCTTGGCCTGTCCATTCTTGAAGGGGTTCGGGGCCAAGATGGTCTAGTAATTTGTGTGAATTTCCTCTAAATATATCCAAGACACCAAATCGTCTTGGGTCGTTGTAGACAGACATACTTCCATCATCAAAGAGAATCACAACATGGTCATGTTTGCCTTCACATTCACTTGCGTCAAGCGTCCACTTACCGCTCATTCCGAGATGAGATAGAAGGATGTCTCCATTATCCAAATCGATTAGCAGATATTTAGCACGCCTCCGAACGGCCGTTACAGTTCTCCCAGTAAGTCTGCTTTCGAGTCCTTCTGGGAATGGAAACCTTAGACCATCACGACGCAAATCTACCCCATCTATACGCTTGCCAACCCATGACGAAGAAAGTCCGGTGCGGACAGTTTCGACCTCGGGCAGTTCTGGCATGAACTTGCCAATAGCAAGACCTCAATAGTATTGATTGTCATAGAAATAGCAGTTTAGCAATCGACCAGAACGCTAAACCTATCATCAAAACACCAGTTATTCGGTTCATGAAAATTTGATTATTTTCTATCTTGGTAAGAATGTTTGAATTCGAAAGCAGTAAGGCTACAAGCACGTACCAAATCGTGTCTATTGACATTCCCAAGATTGCGATTACCCATTTCGTATCACTCGACATTCCAGGTTCTAGAACTGAAGACAGAACGGCAAGCATGAATACTGCGATTTTGGGATTCAGAAAGGCAATAAAAAACCCCTCTACAAAGCCTTCTCTATTCCCACCTTCATACTCTAATTTAGACGCTTCAGAGTTGAATATACCATATCCAAGATACAATAGAAATAAGATTCCTACTACTTGTAGAATGGTGAATAATGCCGGCATTTCCACCATTATTGTAACCAATCCAAAAACGACAGCTGCAGCATAGAACCCAAAACCCAATCCGTGCCCTATTGCGCAAGATAACCCTCTCGACCTTCCACCGATCATCGTATTTCGCAGTACGACCGCAAGAGATGGACCAGGAGAGGTTGCTCCGAGGATGAACATGACAGTCGCAGCCGAGATTGTAGCAATGTCCATATTCCACTCAACAAGTGAATAGCAATGATACTTTGGATAGTAACATCAGGTATATTATCAAATTTCTTCGATAATAATCGTCAACCTTCTAAAGGACCTCCCCTGATGTTCGTTGTATGGTCAGAAATATATCGATAAATAGTGACAATGAAGTTGGACAATATCAAACTCCGCCAATAGATAACTTGGATGATGAGTATTTTGAGAGCGTCACGAGTCTATTTGATTTCAATAGTTTGTGTTTGGAAGAGAAGTTTATCTCAGGCAATCAAAGTGATTTCGAATGTTATGGTGACGGCGACCCGATTATTATCGTACCAGACAATTGGCCACCCCGAGATTGGGATGGGCCATCACCAAGACGAGCAGTGATTTATTTGGATGATTTAATTTGCATGTTTGGAGACATTGTAGAATTAATGGATGACCCTGTTTTGGGTAATAGAATAGACCCCTTGACTGAAATTCAGAACATTTTGACACGATTTTCATACGATATTCAAAGCATAATTATTCTCGGTTCTTACTGGGCTGCGCATGAAATTTTCGACATGATTAACAAAGAAGGAAATAAACCCAGCAGAAGGGTTGCAAAATTCATTGACCAACTTAGGGTTAGTTGTGCGTTTAAATTTGTAATAACTCGTGGTGAAAGACACATCCGCAACAGTTCTGCTTCGCGTTTTATCTGCTACTGAACTGATTTAACTTACCATGACGATGCCATTTCCACCTAGCATAACTGATGTTTCTCTAGACGCCCTGTCTAGGTAAGCTTGTACGTTCACTCTGTCCAAAACGATCACTGTCGCCTTGACTAGAGATTCAGCGGCGTTTTTGGTTTGGTCGGTGATTTCTCTCGCCATGTGGTGACATACACATTTAGACTTATTTACCTTTGTCCGGATGCATCAAGGATAATCATGCGTATTTTTTGACATATTTAGTATATTTATTACCGGAAAGCGGTAAATCAGTTTTGATTCCCTTATCTTTCATTGGAACTATTCTGAATGAAACTGGTGATTTAATTTGATGGGTGGCGCCGGCCACGTGTAATTTTCGTGAGAATTTTTCCTCTGTAATCTCATAATATCTCGACCTGCGTCGTAATTCAACTAAACCGTAAAACTCGGAGATAGGCGCTTCTTTCGCTTTCGTCTTTGTCCACCAATACTCACTCTTGAGAGTTTTTTGCTTTACAGCAACCTCTTTTTGTAAATCGAATGCTACAATTCCAGGAGCTCGATGGTTGAAAGCTGAAACATCCAAAGCCTTCCATGAAGGTCTGCCGTCATCAAGAATTATTTTCGAATTAGCAATTGAACCACACTTGCCAAATTTCTTTGTGGGCGTGTGGCCGAAAATGACGGTTCTTTGTTCATCTATCGGCTTATCATGACGGAAAAATGCTCCTCGAATCCAAAGTAAATTCTTCTCGTCTTGAGTATCTAAGTCCTTTTCAGGATGGTATCCAGCGTGTACCAAGCGCCATTTATCCAACACGATGTGGCTTGGTAAATCAGCCATCCATGCACAATCTTCTGCGAAGGTTAGTTTAGCTTGGTGTAGATCACCTTTTGCTGCAACTATGTATGACCCCCAGGTTGAGGAACCACCTTTTGCTAACCATGTAGGGTCTAGTTCTATCGCCCTACCCTGTAAGGACCTAACCGCCATCTGCTCATGATTTCCTTTGATGGCAATGATTTGTGGATGATTTTTGACATACTCGATTACTCCTGCAGAATTTGGCCCTCTATCTATCATGTCTCCAAGAAGGACCACTCTGTCCTCATCCCGGAGTTTTAATCTATGAATCAAAGCCCTAAACGTAGCCAAATGCCCGTGGATATCACCAACTATCCATATCTTTGCACCTGTGGATAGACGAGCCTGTAGGTCGGATTCAGTGTTCCAGTCGCGAGCGGCTGGAACACGACGTATGTCGTGTCTCAATTCCACATTTTCCACCGGATGAGAATACTCTCTCCGCCTACACGGCAGATATGAGGGTATATTGTCTTCGGTCGGATGAGAAGCAAAATATGGCGTTTTGCCGAGTATTTCCAATATTGCGATAATTAAAATCGGTCAAAATTTTTGAACGGTGACTCCATAAGTTAGAGTCAATCGGCTTGGGTTATGTCACGTGAACTGATCAAGGTGGAAGGTGTCGACCGAGCCTTTGGTCCAGTTACCGTTTTACAAGACATCAATCTAATCGTCAACGAAGGAGATAGAATAGGAATTGTTGGGCATAATGGCGCTGGTAAGACCACCTTGCTCAACACGATTTCAGAACAGAAGCAGGATGTCGGAGAAATTGACTATGCTTCAGGTATTAGAATCGCATATTTGACACAGATACGAGATATTGAAGATGATTCAACTATCGAAGAAGAACTCTCAAGAAAAGGCCGGCAATTCCAAGAAATCGAGGAAGAAATCGCGTCAATTGAAGCCCAAATGGCTGACCCTGCATTCTATGAAGGAAATTGGCAACCTACGATGGATAGATATTCTGAACTCCAAACCATGCTTGGTCAATCTGGTGGAACTAATGTGGCAAATATCGCTAAGGCGATTCTAGAACGACTTGGCCTAGACCAACACCCAATGGACATGAAAGTCAGTGCCCTATCTGGAGGAGAGCGAGCTAAACTCGCTTTAGCAAGACAGTTAGTTGGACTTGCCGGGGTCGACGTCATATTCCTAGACGAGCCTACGAACCATCTAGACATTCAAACTACAGAATGGCTTGAAGATTTTATCAAAGAATTCGTCGGAGCACAATTAATAGTATCTCACGACAGGTATTTCCTTGACCAAGTTTGCACAAGAATAGTCGAAATTGACAACCTCAGGAACTGGAATTTCAAAGGTAATTATTCACAATACCTCAAACAGAAAGAAAATTTCCTAGCAGCCCTTGATGATAGAATCAAGACGATTGAAAAGAAGATTTCAAGCACTCAAGGGGCTCTTCGCTCAATGAAGTCTGCTAACAAATACGACAAATCCATTTCAGCAAAACACAAGATGATTGAAAGATATCAGCAAGAATTGAAAGCACTGAAAGCCAGAAAACCAAAACAGCGCAAGGGTTTGAGATTCAACCTCGAAGCAGCCGATAAATCAAGCAATGATATTATCGAACTAAAAGACGCATCAAAGAAATTCGACGGCTTAGAAAGACCAATTTTAGATAAGCAAAATCTCGAGATTTCAAAGGGAAATAGAATTGGAATTGTCGGTGGAAACGGTCAAGGAAAGACCACACTACTCAAACTAATCATTGGAGAAGAAGAGATAGATTCTGGGGAAAGGGACCTCGCACCGGGTACAATAATAGGATACTATCATCAAGACCATAGAACACTAGATTTCAAACTAAACCCCGTAGAACAAGTCGAAATCCTACGACCTGACATGCAGTATGGCGACATTAGAGCCGCACTGGGAAGATTCCAATTCGCTAAAGAACAAGTGACTACGCCACTTGGCAAACTTTCTGGTGGAGAAAGAGCAAGGATTGCTCTATTGAAATTACTCCTAGAAGAAAACAACCTGCTACTTTTGGATGAACCCACAAACCACCTTGACATGGACGCTAAAGAAACCTTGGAAGAAGCGTTGGTAGAATACGACGGCGCAATTGTTACAGTCAGCCACGACAGGTGGTTCCTCGACCAAGTTGTGAACCAAATTTGGGAATTACAGGACGGAGTCGTCACAAAGTATTTCGGGAATTATACCGATTATGTTAGGAAGAAGAAGGGTCTTCCTCCTCTGGTGGATGGAGAAGAACCGGTCCTGTGATCAAAGCTTTAGATAGGTAGGGAGGAATATCCTCTGCGACCATCCCCGGTCCTATTTCCTCTCCCGCCATTTCTCCTGCTCTTCGCATAATGTAAGTACCAACTCTTGAAGCAGACCACGGACTTAGCCCTAAAGCGAGTAGACCGCCGATACATCCTGCTAACAAGTCACCTGTTCCGCCCATCGACATGCGCGGATTTCCACCTGAAACTACTCCTCCGCGCCCACCTGCACCGAAGATGATATCTTCAGCCCCTGTTTTCACTACTACTCGATTTTCGCCATGCCCTTCAAGCATAGAAGGTATATTTGCAAAGTCCCAAATCCATTTATCCAACTCTTTTTGATGCGGAGTTACTACTCCAGTCAATGATTTAGGCCAACCGTTTAAGGCTTTGATTGCGTCTGCATCTATCACCTTTGGAATATCGGGTGTTGCCTCAATCAATCGATTTACTGCTTCTAGAGATGCGGGGTCATCTCCCATTCCTGGTCCTATGACGAGTGCTTGAACTCCTCTGCCTGTCGTGCATCTTTTGATTATGGCATCAATGTTGGAAATTATGTCTTCATCAACCATTGGTTCGGGTATTATTTCACTTGGCCACTTTGCTCTGCTAGAGGCTTTTTTTGGCATGGCGACATGAACAAGGTCGCAACCCATTCTTGCAGCGGCCATTCCGGAAAGTAATGGGGCCCCGTGATACGGGCCTCCCCCTAAAATCAGAACTCGACCTCTATCTCCCTTGATTTGGTCTTGTTTAGGATGAGGGTAACGCAGTAAGTCTCCCGGGCCCGGGTCAAGGGTACCTGCCGGCCACCCGATTGGAGCTACAAAGAGGTCTCCGACCTCTGACAATAACCTCCCTCCTTCGCCTACCATAGTGGTCTTTGGTGCTTCGAAAGTAACTGTTCGAAACGCATTGAATGACAAGCCAGAGCCACAACCAGTAGGCATGTCACAAGCCAATACCATCGGTCTGCCTGGAATCAACTCCATCAATCGCAATACTTCTCCACGGGGTTTTCCAACAGTTCCTGCGCCCAGCAAACAATCGACTATTGTTGCTGGAGAAGGATCTGGAAGATTTTCTATCGAATAGATGGGGCCCTTCCAATCATCTCTTGCTCTCTGTGCTAAGGCTGTCTTCTGTTTGCTATGTGTAGCGACAACAAAGCATTCCTCAAGCATACTAGCAAGTCTAAACCCATCTCCACCATTATTTCCCGGACCGCATAAAATCCATATGGGGCTTGGAGCACCTTCCAAAGCATTAGCCAAATGCTCGGCGGCTGTAGCCATCAGTTCATCCATATCAGCGCCCAAGGCTTTTGCATTAGCATCGAGAATTGCGACTTCCTCCGGACTCATTATCCACCTCGGTCGCATAAAATATTGAGGTCAAAATCAGCCTTTGATTTGAACGGTATCATGATGAAGCAAATCATAGTCCGTAGGACTATGTCGGATGAGGAGGCGGTGTTCGAAACCACGACCGGCCCAGTTCGTGTCATAACAGCAGCAAGCCTGTTTGATGGACATGATGCTGCAATTAATGTAATGAGAAGGCTAATTCAATCCAGCGGAGCAGAAGTTATCCACCTTGGCCACGATAGGTCAGCAAAAGACGTCGTTGACTGCGCAGTTCAGGAAGACGCACACGCAGTAGCATTAACCTCCTATCAAGGAGGCCACATGGAATATTTCACGTACATCCGCCAACTTCTTGATGAGGCAGGATGCGAACATGTCAGAATCTTTGGTGGAGGTGGTGGAACAATCACTCCTCCTGAAATTCGAGACTTACACAAGAGCGGTATTTCACGAATTTATTCTCCAGATGATGGTCGTAAGATGGGCCTGATGGGTATGATTCACGATTTGATGGGAACTGCAAGTGATGTTGATTTAATCTCATCCCAAAGACTTGCCACAATGGATAGCCCGATCACACCTGACAACATGGCAAAGGTAGGATTACTACTAACTCTCTCCGAATCTGCAAATGATTCCGATTTCAATGCGACCTTGGAAAAGGTTCGCTCTAGCGACAAAGACGTACCAGTAATCGGTTTTACCGGAACTGGTGGTGCAGGAAAATCAAGCCTACTCGACGAATTAATGCTGAGAATAATGCGTGATAACCCAGACAAGAAAGTCTGCTTATTGTGTGTTGACCCGACAAGAAAGAGAACTGGTGGTGCGCTTCTTGGCGATCGTATTAGAATGAATGCTCTATCCAACAACAACCTCTTCATGCGCTCCCTAGCAAGCCGTGGAAGTGGTTCAGAAATCAGCGCAAACCTAGACCGTGCAATCGAGGCTGCAAAGGCGGTTGGATTCGACCTAATCTTCTGTGAAACAAGCGGTATCGGACAGGGTAGCGATGCTATCACCACGGTGTCAGACCATTCACTTTACGTCATGACGGCTGAATTTGGTGCTCACACACAACTAGAGAAAATCGAGATGCTCGATGTAGCAGATGTCGTAGTTCTAAACAAATACGAAAAAAGAGGTAGCGAAGATGCCCTTCGAGCGATTCGAAAACAGGTCAGACGAAACAGAAACATGTTCGATGTTGCAGATGAAGACCTACCAGTCGTCGCTACAATAGCTAGCCAATTCGCAGACCCAGGTGTGGACGTCCTTTGGCAAAAACTTGCGGGAATGGTAGGATTCAATGCAAGCGAGCCAATCGGAAATATCGGTGAGAGAAAGGGCGTTATTCCTCCAGAGAGGGTTCACTATCTTTCTGAAATCGCAGCAACAGTACGTGAATATCATCAAACCAATAGCGAGATGGCAGCAAAACTTCGCCTAGTCCAACACCTTGAAACAGCAAAGAGCGAAGTTCCATCAATATCCGATTCGGTTGATGAACACATCAAAGACCTACAGGAAGAAATCGCTGAAGCAAGAAATTCAGTTACCGCTTTCAGAGATTTAGCAGAACAGTACTCAAGCGGGGAATACACATACTACGTTCGTGGCAAACCATTCACTGTCTCAACCGTGACCGAGTCTCTATCACATCAGATGATCCCTCGTGTCGCACTTCCAAAGATGAGCGATAATGGTGACATCTATTCATGGATAATGAAAGAAAACGCTCCAGGTTATTTCCCATACACCTCAGGAGTATTCCCGTTCAAGCGAACCGATGAATTAAGCGCAAGGATGTTCGCAGGTGAAGGGGAAGGAGAGCGAACAAACCGCAGATTCCATCTTCTATCGCAAGGCCAAGACTATGTTAGACTGTCAACCGCTTTCGATAGCGTAACCCTGTATGGAAGGGACCCTGACCGCAGACCAGACATATGGGGCAAGGTCGGCAATTCTGGAGTTTCAATAGCTAGCATTGATGATGCTAAGCGACTTTACTCAGGTTTCGATTTATGTGACGCAAATACTTCTGTGTCAATGACAATAAACGGACCAGCCCCTATTATTCTGGCCTTCTTCCTAAATGCTGCAATCGACCAGCAAGTCGAGAAGCACCTGCAAATGAAGTTAGATGCGAGTGGCTACCGGGGAGAATTACCTGACGGCCATGGCGGGTTTGGTCTCGCAACAGTAGGTAAGAGAGGAGACGAACTTGTCGATGCAGAAACATATGCTGAAATCAAGGCAAAGACCCTTCAAACCGTGCGAGGAACTGTTCAGGCTGATATCCTAAAGGAAGACCAAGCCCAGAATACCTGTATCTTCTCTACTCCTTTCGCTCTAAAAATGATGGGTGATGTCCAACAATACTACATCGACCACGGAGTGAGAAATCACTACTCTGTCTCTATTTCGGGATATCACATCGCTGAAGCTGGAGCAAACCCAATCACACAACTTGCATTCACCTTAGCAAATGGATTCACATATGTAGAATACTACAGAAGCAGAGGCATGGATGTCGCAGAATTTGCGCCAAACCTTTCCTTTTTCTTTTCGAATGGCCTTGATCCGGAATACACGGTTATTGGAAGAGTCGCTAGAAGAATTTGGGCAGTCGCTATGCGTGACCTATATTCTGCTGATGAGAGAAGTCAAAAACTCAAGTATCACATTCAGACAAGTGGAAGAAGTCTACACGCTCAAGAAATTGATTTTAATGACATTAGAACCACATTGCAAGCCCTTCTTGCAATTCAAGACAACGCAAATTCACTTCATACTAACGCATACGATGAAGCGATCACAACCCCGACCGAGGAATCGGTTCGAAGAGCACTCGCCATTCAATTGATTGTAAACAAGGAAAGCGGATGGACCAAAACTGAAAACCCAATGCAAGGTTCATTCATTGTTGAGGAATTGACTGATTTAGTCGAAGAGGCCGTGCTTCAAGAATTCGAAGCAATATCTCGCAGAGGTGGCGTATTAGGCGCTATGGAGACAATGTATCAAAGAGGGAAAATCCAAGATGAAAGCATGTATTATGAACACCTAAAACACGACGGCACATTACCAATTATCGGCGTTAACACATTCCTCAACCCAAACGCACAGGACTTCGATGAGAGTGCTGCAGATGAGTTCGATATGGAACTTGCTCGAGCAACTCCAGAGGAGAAGCAGGCATGTTTGGAGAGAACTAAGGCGATTGAAAGAAGTGAAGAAGCCCTAAACAGGCTACAAGAAGTTGCAAGGATGGGTGGAAACGTTTTCGAGGAATTAATGGAAACCACAAAGGTTGCTTCTTTAGGACAAATCACAGATGCTTTGTTTGCCGTTGGTGGACAATACAGACGCAACATGTGATTTAGATTTCTTAGCAGTCTTTGCTCAATAATTATTTATCATGATAGGTTGGTCTGCGCATGGATGTAGCAACTGCTTTGATTGAGTTGCTACTAATTATCGCTATTGCATTGCTTACTCCTGGACCCAATGCATTAACCGCATTCGCCCACAGTGGCCTATTCGGGAAGAAAAGTAACATCTCTCTAATAACCGGTATGGCAATTGGTTTGTTCATTATGGAACTTACAGTTGGATTGATTATTGATTCTCTGACTGAAAACGATGTTGCACTGGTTATCCTTCATTGGATTGGAATGCTGTTCTTGTTGGCAATGACTATTGCAATCTTCAAATTTGATGTTCGTAAAACTACTGTTTCAGAAAATAAAGGTAAGTTAGGAATAAAAACTGGTATTGCAATGCAATTTGTCAATGGAAAAGAATGGGCTTTTATCATCCTAATAATGAGCCAATTTATTGAGCCTCTAGGAGGGGGTTTGTTAGGCATTTTTTCGATTATTTCAGTTACGTTGAGCATTTGTATAGTCGCTATGATAGCATGGACATTCTTCGGAGCAAAACTATCAAGCACGTTCAATGATGACAAGAAGAGCCAAATAATTTTCAAAATCTGTGGAACCGTTCTCTCACTATTGTGGGTGGTTTTCTTAATCAGAGGACCTTAGAAGAATAACAAGTTTAACCTCAAATTATGGTTTTGTTAAAAATTGATTTTTATCAATCATCTGACTCGTCATCTGCTTTGTCCTTGTCATCTCCAGTTTCATCTTCTTCATCCTTATCCTTGATGAATTTCACGCCAATGGCGAGAATGAGGAGTAATAACAGCAGAACGATAGGTAGGCAAATAATGAAATTATAACCGCCTTCATCTTCTGGTAAACAATTATTTTTCGAATCGAAAGTTGGGGTTTTTTCTGAATTTTTTGTATCGGTTTCGCACTTAATTTCCGATATGTCGTCAACAAGGTCATTGTCGTCATCTAAATCTTCTTCTAATCCCAAATAATTAGTACCTTGAGGTAATTCATCAGGTAGTCCATCTTTATCGAAATCAGAAATTATTCCAAAGTTAAGTGGGACACTCATAGAGTAAATGCTCACATTAGCATACAGTGTGTATGCTGTAAGTTCCATAGTCTCATTTGGCATTCCACTTATCACTCCATTGTTTGGATTTACTGAGAGTCCATATGGTAGAGGTGGATATACAGAATATCTCGCACCGGGCACAACGTATTCAGGACTTAACACTGGCATAAATGATCCTTCAGTGATGTATACTGGGTCAAGTTCGCCTCTGAATTCAAAGTCGTAAACCACCATCGTTAACTTGACGGTGTACCCTCCAAACGAATTGTAAGCTGTTATGTTGAATTGTGTAGTTTGCATAGATTTTACAGGTATGCCCCAGATGGTTCCGTTTAATTCTCCGATGAAGATGCCTTCTGGTAGGGCTGGAGCTATTGACCAATTCTCAATTTTGCCAGAATAAGAATCTGGGTGTAAGGGGAATTCTTGCATTTCATTATTAGCAAACAAAACAAGCGAGGATACTTCGTATCTAAACTCAGGTGCATTGTCCTGTATTTCAACGGAAATGACTGTTGATGCGCTTCCACCTGAATTATTAGCATATATTGTATATTGAGATAGTGGAGACAGGCTTATTGGCAACCCCCATATTGTTGCATTGTTTTCTCCGAAATTTATCCCAAGAGGGAGTCCGGGGTGTATTTCATAAGTTACCGGTAATCCACCATCTACAACAAGGTGAATCGGAGTCATTAGAGTATTATTTTTCAGAATTATTTCTGATACATTATAGTCGATGATGGGTACTTTGTCAATTACTCTAATGCTAATTTCAACACTCACGGAACCTCCTGAGTTATTGGCCCAAATTGTGTAGTTTTGAGGAGTAAGAATTAGAACACTTGGATTACCAAATATCGTTCCATTTTCACTACTAAAGTTCAATCCAGATGGCAATGTTCCACTTATTTCCCAAGATGTGATTTCACCAGAACCGTTTATGTCTGGTGAAATTGGTATTATTCCAGAGTTATTGGAATCCTTTGTTAGAACAATGATATTTGTTGTACCGTAATCAATAGATTGTGGAACTTGGTCGACCACGGTCAAATTGAAGTTAATTGCAACTGAACCGCCTGAATTGTTAGCCCATACGGTATATTGCGTGGCATTCCACAACTCCCTTGCAATTCCAATTATAGATCCATTTTCCGGGATAAATTCCAGACCTGATGGTAAAGTTGAGTCAATTTCCCAGCTTGTGATAAGACCTGAACCATTGATAATTGGAATCATTGGTAATTGCGAATTATTTGTATTGTTGATTAATTCCAAATCTCCTGAGTACGTAATATTAGGTAATTGGTCAACTATCGTTATTGTAATGTTTGCGACCCCTGTACCGCCTGAATTATTTGCCCAAATCGTGAAATTCATTGGAATTACTTGCAACTCTCTTGCGATTCCATAAATAGAACCGTTATTACTGCCGAATTCTAAGCCATCCGGAAGTTGTGGATAAATTTCCCATGTCTCTACTACTCCATCTCCTTGGATTACTGGAATCATTGGTATGCTACTATTTTCAGTATTATTCACCAATAATACTGTGTCAGGATTGTAACTAATTTGCACAGCAGGTTCCAAGATTGTGATATTTATGCTGTGAATAAAACTTCCACCAGAATTGTTTGCCCAAACCGTGTAGGTTGTTTGCGTCATATTAACGCTTGGCGTGCCTGAAATCACGCCGTTGGTTAAATACAATCCCGTCGGTAGTGCGGGGTGAATAGCCCATGTGTCCACAACTCCTGTGTAATTTGGATTCAGATCTGCCATAGCGACGCCTCGGGTGAGGGTCAAATTTTCGGGGTTATACTGTACATTAACAACGGGGTCGTAAATTGTGATGTTCACGTACACCATGTGAGAACCGCCAGAATTGTTACCCCAAATTCGGTATTGGGTGGTGCTTTGAACAACCGTTGGATTTCCGAAGATGGTACCGTTAACGCCACCGAGGTTCAAGCCGGTTGGGAAATTCGGTTCAACCTCCCAAGAAGTGATTTCTCCACCAGTTATACTAGTCGCCATGGCAGTCATCTGCGTATTGTTGACCAAGGTCAAATTGTAAGATGCGTAGGTAAACATCGGTGCTTCGTGTAAAACCGTGATGTTGACTTGAGCTGAGGCTGATCCGCCTGAATTGTTAGCCCAAATCGTGTACGTAGTCGCTGATGTTTGAAGCACGGATGGTGTTCCACTGATGGCGCCGTTCGAAGTGCTGAAGGAAAGGCCGGATGGCAAAGAAGGGCTAATCTCCCAACTTGTTACAGCCCCTCCGCTGACACTTGGCGTGTTGGTAGTCATCGTTGTACCATTCGTGAGAGTCAGGTTTTCGGGTGTGTAGCCCAAGGCATTCGGAACCTGGTCGTTGATGGTGATGTTG
>CAZGJD010000003.1:0-160318 GCA_964526385.1 uncultured Candidatus Poseidoniales archaeon
CACTTCGTCCCTCACAGTAAACTGCTGCGGACTTGTCGGTTTCCCTTCGGCTACGGAGATCAACTCCTTAACCTCGCCAATGAACAAGACTCCCTGGGGCATTTTTCGAAACGCACGAATAGACGCTGCTCATATCTTCGCTTTCACGCCCATTCAGCCTGTACCCATCTGGTTTCACGTTCTTTTCACATCCCGCCAAGGATTCTTTTCAGCTTTCACTCACGTTACTTGTAAACTATCGGTCTCGAGTTATACTTAGGATTGGAAGTCTCTGCCTCCCATATTCACACGCGATATCCAACGCATGCTACTCTCGATTCATTACGTGGCCATGTCATTTACGTATACGGGACTTTCACCCTCTATGGCTGTGCCGTTCCAGACGACTTCTACTTCAATGATTTAGGCAAAAAATGATCACACCACATGTCTCTCAGTTTCCAGTCGAGATTCGGTTTGTCCTAGTCCGTTTTCGTTCGCCACTACTCACGGAGTCTCTTTGATTTCTTTTCCTCCCCCTACTAAGATGCTTCAATTCGGGGGGTTCCCTATCGCATAAGCGATTATCCCCTAAGGGATAGGAAGTCCCATTCAGCTATCTGCGGATCCGAGGCACTCATGCGCCTCCCCGCAGCTTATCGCAGCTTGTCACGACCTTCTTCGGTACTCGAGCCGAGCGATCCCCCAGATGGGTTGTAGCAACAGAATGTGTATGTACCACACCTGTGCGAGTAACCCTTCGGTATCCAGTCATGCCAATTTAGACATCATTGAAAGATCGTCTCCCCGCAGGGCGACCCTTCTAGTCAATCTTCCTCAGACATAGGCATGCCCAAGTGCATAAGCAACCACCCGACCTACCCCCCATATATCAAGTCATCGGGTTTGAAGGTATGCGCTAACCATTCATAGATTGAAGTTCGGTGGGCCTCAGTATAGCCTTTTGGACTAATTTTTGTAATTAAAAAAATCCATATTTTATCGATAATATGAATTTTCAAATAAGAGCCAGATTTCCTGCAACAACAGCGTCATGTGCAAAAGGTTGCAAAATAGCCCTCGCTTCTTCGTTTCTACCTAGTTGTATGAAGCATGAGGCTTTCAGGTTTTCAACCTCGATTTCACCACTCAATCTAGACTGAACGACATTAACTATTCCAAGAGCTTTCTCTGCCCTACCACTTACAAGAAGACTGTGAGCGAGGTTTAGAAGAATTACATTATTTGTTGGATCTACTTTTGCGGCTTGTCTTAAAGCCATAATCGAAGCTTCGTATTGAGAATCTGCCATCGTGTCCCCGTCTGCATCCATTTCGAGGGCTGATTGAAGAATTGATAATCCTAAATTGTTCAAAACATTAGCATCGTTTTGCATTCCGGCTGATAATCTTGAAAATACCTGTGCCGCTTGTATCCATGATTGATTTGCCATCATATCAAATCCTTCACTTACTAAATCTTGGAACTCTGGAGATGCGCTAGAATCGATTGCTAATGCTTTGGCAGGATGGAGTTGAGGAGAATCATCCATAGACATTGATGATTCTTCATTAGGTGAATAATGGAAGTCGTCAAATGAAACTTCGACATCTGACGTATACTGGTCATCATCATATGACACCTCTACAATTTTTTCTTCTTGCGAGTAAATCTCATCGATATCTACCTCTGCAGCGTCAATTTTCCACATATCAGGTATTTCATCCTTGAGTAATGTATCTTCTGTAGTTGTTACACCCTCAGATATCGGTTCTGCGTCGAGGCGAACCAAGGGATTCTCTTGAATTTTGGCCACTGGAATCTGAACCTCGGGCACTGGAATCTGAACTTCTGGAATTGTAATTCCGGGAATTAATTCATCATCATTACCGTGTACAGATGGTAACTCCGACAACTCTTCAGACTGAGTTTCTTCTTCCGGTTGATGTTCGAAAATTTGTTCCTCTGGAAGGGATACTTCATCGACAGGAAGTTCACCTTCTAGGGGTAAATCTTCTTGAATGGTTACTAGTTGTTCCTGTTTTACGTACTCCACTCTTTCATCTGTGAACGAGCCCACATCGAAAGGAAGACTAGATTCAATTGTCTCCGCTACAGCGCCGAGGCCAAAAGGAAGGATTTCTTTCTTTGTAACTTCATCTTCGGTACTACCTAATGATTCAACCACATCTTCTAGACCAGGAATATAATCATCATCCACGTTTACATCATCTAGAATTATGTCACTTGCGACCTTTGAACCGCAGGAAGGACAGGAACCTTTCCCAAGGAACATTAGTCCACACACTTGGCACTCCTGCATACTCTCCCCACATGGCACAATGAGGTCAAGTCTTTGAAGACACCGCTCGAATGATTATGTCATTCTTCTTCGAAATAGGTTATGATGCTTTCATCATCTACTAATGCTTCAGACCAGGTCTTTCCCTTCTTTTTTCCGTTAGAGTACTGCCATATGATTCCCATTAGTGCTACTGCCAAGAGAGCAAACTTCCAAACAGCTCCGACCCAGTAGACCATTACTATATACGCTGTAGTAATTGCAACAGATAATAGCATTACAGGGAAACCTGCTTTGAAAAATTCGTTGAACGAAATTGGATAACCTGCTTCTTCGCTCATACCTGCTGTCACTACATTTGCTGAAGCACCAATTAGAGTTCCATTTCCACCTAGGCATGCTCCAAAAGCAAGTGACCAGATAAGTGGACCTAGTTCTAGATCAAGGCTACTGGATAGTTGTAAAATAACGGGAACCATGGTAATAGTGTAAGGTATGTTATCAATAAAGGCGGACGCAATTGCGCTAACCCATAGAATAATTACTAGTGCAGCAACCAAGCGGTATTCTTCGCTGAAAAATTCAATTCCAGATTTAACCTGTTCACCGATCCAATCTATTACACCAAGTTCCATCAAAGAATGGATTAAAACGAATAGACCTGCGAAGAAAATCAACGTTGTCCATTCTACTTTTTCAAGTGGTTCTTCTAATTCATGTCTATCAGTAGCCAAAACCATCAAAACCGCACCAACCAATGCGACCCAAGATACTGGGATGTGGAGTACTGGGTTAAGGAAAAACCCGAGGATAACTAAACCGAGAATGGAACCTGAAATTTTCAGCATTTTTGCGTCCTTAACTCCGTACTTTGCTTCGAGTTCCTTTACATCTCGAATTCTTTCACCAGCAAATTCGGAAGCATACATCCACTTAATCATCATCAAACAAGGTACTGCTGTCAGCAAAACACCTGGTGCTAATTCGACAATAAAGTCGGTGAAGGAAACTCCCTCAGATGCCAATGCGGCAATTGCTGGGTCTGAATTACCTGCTATTGCACTCTCACTCATAGTCGAACCAATAATAATGTTTGGCGGGTCTCCAATCATCGTCGCAGTTCCACCAATATTTGAGAATATAACTTCTGATATTAACAGAGGTATTGGGTTTAGGTCGAGCACCCTAGCGAGTTGTATCGTAACGGGGGTTAGTAAAAGCATTGTAGTTACATTGTCCAAAAATGCAGACAGGACTGCAGTAACTACGCATAGGATTACTACCAATGACCATACATTTCCTTTACTTTGTTTGTACGCTTGTACTGCAAACCACTCGAAGATACCAGTATGAGCAATAATTCCTACCATTATCATCATACCAAGAAGTAATCCAATAGTTTCCCATTCAATCAAAGCAGTAGTTTCAGCGAGACTTAACGCTGCGCCCTTCTTGTAATAATTCAGGGCTGCCAAAGCGGACAAACCACCGATAGCAGCCGCTAATGTTCTGTGAACTACCTCTGAAATTATTAAGGCATATACGAATAGTAAAATCCCCAAGCCAACCCAAACCGGTTCTTTTCCTAATCCATCCTTGAGTTCTATTCCCAGGTCGATTGTGGCACCACCACCTGCATTGACACTATTGATGAAAACCATTACACCAGCAAATATCAAAGAAATGAAAGCAATCCGATTTGAATTACTCCTCAGAAATAGCCTATTAGTCCCCATGTTTGGTGGATTTGAATCCAACTTATGAGGATTCGCTTACTTTTCAAGCCAAATAACGCCAACATTTCCCCTTGCGGAAACTAGGGTAGATTTTGTTTCACTGCAAATATAACTCCAAACCTCTTCCTTTTGAGAACGCTCAAAGATACCCTTGTTTATTTTGATTTTGACAATTTTTCGTTTTGCCAATTGATCCTTTATTTCTTGAATAATACTCTCGGTAACTCCAGTTTTACCGATTCTAACGCTAGGTTGAAAATCTCTGTCAAGAGCGATTTTTTTCACTTTATCTGGGATTTTTGTCATTGAGAACACCCCCGTTGTACTTCGGCCCTCCACCGTATCGCCTAATAGCATTACAATTTAGGCATGTGATAATCCTTTGACCATCTTTAATCCTCACACGTGAGGCGCCATCTATTAACAGTAAATTTTTACATTTTTTACAAATTCTAAGTGAAGTATTTTTAGGTAACCTAAGTCGATTTCTTGATGATGTCCTGACCAAGTGTTTGACCGCATTTTTTCTAACTATTAGTGGAGTAGAAACTGTGTTGACAACATCAGATAGGTGTTGTTGCGCCATGATAGCATTGTTTTTACGAACTTTTTTGGCTTTGGAGCGATTTCTTCTAGCCCCCATAATTTCAACTCACTCTAATGCTGATATAATGTCTGAAGTGATCAAATCGATCGCACGGTCGCCGTCTATTGTATGTAGAATACCTTTGGATTCATACCATGAGGCAAGGGGGGACGTTTGTTCGTGATAAGCATTCAATCTGCTTAACACAGTTGCTTGATTATCATCATCTCTTCTATTGAAAGTTGTTGACCCGCAATTGTCACATTCGCCTGAAACCTTAGTTGGTTTGAAAGAATCATGATATACTGAACTGCAACCACTACAAGTAAATCTTCCACAAATTCTGTCAACTATTCTGTCGTCTGGAACCTCAATTGCAATGACGTGGCTGACCTTACAAATTTGTGACAGGGCCTCGGCTTGAGGAATAGTCCTCGGGAATCCGTCAAACATTACTCCATTGGAGGCATCGCCCTGTAACAGCCGGTCCTTAATGAGGTCAATAATCACATCATCAGGTACCAGTTTACCTGCATCCATGAACTCTTTAGCCTTAATTCCGGTTTCAGTCCCAGCAGCAACCGAAGCACGAAGCATATCCCCAGTACTAACTTGGGGCATACCCGTTATATCCATAATTCGTTGGGCCTGTGTGCCTTTTCCAGCACCGGGAGGTCCGAACAATACTATGCTGTCCATATTGAGGCGTTGATAGTCTTAGATTTCATTGTTGGCCTTGTTGCGAAAGCCATTGATGTCCGTAATATTGCCATTGCTCCATGGTCCATCCGGGAGGTAATCCTCCAGGTGGCAGAGGTGGCCCTTGAGCTGGTTGAGATTGAAGAGTGGGTGCAGGGGGTCTTCCCATTGGTACAACAGATGGTGGAGTCCCAGCTGGTACAGCGGAAGGTGGTCGACCTTGTGGTATAGTCGCTGGCGCAGGAGCAGGCGGCAAACTCGGCATTGAACTCGCAAGTGCTTGGGCTATCTCGTCCGCAGAAACAGCACCACTAGCAAGGGATTCCTGACCTACAACTGAATCCATAACATCGCGCATCCTTTGTCCATCATCGGGTATTACATGAGCATCAGGGGATACCAATTCTTCTCCGGAATAATCCTTAGGCGATGAGCGTTTCACGCGATAACCTATTACAACTACAATGAGCAAAATAGCCCCAATTATTGAGTAGGCCACGGCAGGAGGTAAAACTCCAAATAACCCTCCTTGAGATTGAGTATTTTCAACACTCATATCAAGTGAAACTGTAGAATTACCACAGGAAAACAGTAGATTTTCTTTTCCAGCTTTGGTTATTTCCTCGGAAGTAACTGATATGGTAATAGATTCTGATGCACCAGGTACAAGTCCACTTACAGAGTCAGTATCGAGATCTAAATTCCAATTAGAGGCGTCCGTTTCTAATCCGAATACGGCGTCTAATGGAACATTCCCTACGTTCGTGACAACAATATCTTGTGACGATGTTTCTCCTCTTTTTATGCCTAGCAATGGCTTGATTGACTCATCATATGCAATTTGGCACTCGGATGATTCCAAGACGCGAATAATGTAATTTTGCGATACTTGCAGTGTATCGTAAGTATTGTCAATCGTAGCATAAATTCCCAATTCAAAGGCGTTTCCAATTGCAGGTTGATTCACCGGTGGCTTAATTCCAATTTCAAGATTAACTTCCTCTCTTGGCTCCAAGTATGAAGGTGGATTTGAAAAACCGATTTCCCAACCGTCAGGAGCGATGGAATTCGACCACGATATACTGATTGGAGAATTACCTGTATTTTCGATTTTAAGAGTGGTGTAGGAAAAGTCACCATTAACATTCACATCCAAACGATCGTCGTTTGGATTATTGATTGTGAGGCTAAGTTCATCCCTAACTACCATAGTTGTTTGATTGATAATGAAGTTTGACGGACTTTGGCTGATTTTAATCGATAAATGGTTCTCATCATTACGTTCGGCGACTGGTGACACCAACACTTCAATTTTTAATGAGGACTGCTCGCCAGGTTGTAGGATTACCTCTACCTCTCTACTTTTGGTTTCTTCATCATGGTGAACTTGTAGAGTCCATGTTGTAAGTTCTGGAGAGATTCGGACAATCAAGGATAATTGAGCATTACCTGTATTTTTTATGTCCAAGGTTAAATTTAGTCGCTCAGAATTTTCCACATTTACATCTCTAGCAGTAGATGAGGGCCCTACGGGGACTCCACGCTGGTCGAATAGGTGGGTTTCAAACGATTCTAGCGCCTTTACCGTTAGCAACACCGTTTCACTAATATTCAAACTAGGGTCAGCTTCACTTGTTACATAGCAACTAATTGAATCGGTGCTTCCTGCTAGAGGTGTCCCATTATTTACTGACGGAACATAAAGTCGAACCTGCATCGGTAAATATTCAAGAATATCTAAAGCTTCAAACGAATATGAAGAAGAATTTGATTGGCCTAATTGGACCTGCCACCTGTTTTCACTAAAACAATCCAAATCATAAATCGCTGGAGAATTGCCAACATTCCTTACCGAAATTGAAAATGAGGTGAATCCTCCGGGCTGAGCTTCTAACCCGCTTGTACCTGCTGGCGCTACTTGGGCATCCTTGACCTCTTCAACGACTAATCTCAATCGAATAACGTGCTTGACAGTCGGGTTATTCGAATATTTTGCTGTTACGTCCATGACAAAGGTTCCTGCCATAGCAAACCTCGGGGTTTGACCAGAGAGGTCTGCATCGTCATCATTCATTGTAATGTTGAGATATAATTTGTCTCCCTCTTCGCCCATTGGCGACATTACAAAAGGCCCTGATTGGTCTGAGTATTTTGACCATGTGTCAATTGTTGGAAGTAAGACATCATCTCTTAGCGGACTTGGCGACTGCACTTGAGAAATATGTAAACTAACGGATTGATCACCAGTGCCCTCATGTTTCAAAACCACAGGCCATGTATATCCTTCAGCTTGGTTTGGACTAATAGATTGGTTTACGTAATCACTATTTTCCTGACCATTTTCATCTAATGCTACCAACCTAACTCCAAGTGCTGAAACAACAATCGTTGTATCTTTTACATTGTTATTTACTCCGTTATTTTCGTCGTTAATTTCCGTGACATCATCGTCTACATCAACGGATAATCGTAAATCATGATCACCAGTTGAATCAAATGAATGGTAGAGATTGAATGAATCTATTTCTCCTGGGCCTACCGATGGTCTTAATCCGTCAAACAAAGTTGTTCCTTCTGTCAAATCCTCAAGAATTACTCTAAACTGTCCAGTATCGGTATTACCTTGGTTTAACCATGACAACCTTAAGACAATCAAGTCATCAACGAGAGGAGATTCTGATGATGAATATATCGACCCATCAAAGGTGGTTAAATCAGATTTCATATCAATAGTTGCATCGCCAGTAACTACGAGTGAGAACGATTGGTCAAGACCTCCTTTGTGAGACACCTTAATCTGCCATTTACCAGAAGTGAGAGTATTATTGGGATAGAATTTAATTCTTTCAACGTTATTTAGTGAATCGCTAACCCCGTTTGGAATTGATTCTCCTGAAGCGAAGACATTTCCTTTAAAGACCACTCCGCTTGGTGAAATCAGTTCAAGGTCAAGGTCATTGACCAGTTTAGAAATATTCTGGTCTTCATTTGCGCTACCTGCAATATCTGTCCAAGCTAGGGTAATATCCAATCCTGAGTTTGGATTCAAATCAAACTGATATAGCATTGAAAATCCGGCTGAAATGACTCTATAATTTTCAAAATAAGTCTGTAGTTGATTGCCGTCATTCATTGGCATTACGGAATTGGATACTGAAATTTGACCCCATCCTTCAACGCCATTTGGAATATCGGGGGCGCCCAAATCTATCGCCCCGTTTATGCTCGCCGCCTTCAATAGAGAGGCGGATGGTGAACTGATACCCACTTCTTCTCTGATGAATTCCCTTATCAGTGAAATGGACCCACCTGCCACAGCGGTAGCTTGACTAGTTCCTGACAGGGTCATGTACATACCGTTGCCATTTGCGTGAGTTCCACTACCACAGGAACCACCTAATGCGATAGTAGCCTCTTGTGCACGCCCTGAACAAATCATTACTCCGGGTGCAACTAAATCGGGTTTAATTCTTCCATCAACGGATAATCCATTAGCAGAAAAATTAGCAACGCTTCCGGATGGATTAGTCGTTGACGCACCTATTGAAAGAGCATTTTTCGCAGTAGAAGGTGCCATGACCTTGGAGGATTGCTGATTAACATCATCACCTGCTGTAAAAATAGGTAGAAGGTCAGGGTTGTCTTTTACAAAAATATCAACAGTCCTTGAATCAGGAGTATATTGCCCATAATAACCGTTCAGGCCCCATGCGTTCACAGACACGCGGGAACCTTCCTGTTCTGCATGTTTTAGCATATCATATATCGAACCTAACCTACCAAATGCCCCTGATGGGTCATGTTCGAGTGCATATGCTACAATGTAAGCACCAGGCGCAATTCCCTTTCCGTCTGAACTTCCTGAACCATCACCGGCCAAAGTTATAGCGACGTGTGTACCATGTCCTGAATTAGAATCAGCGGGGCTTGGGTCAAGTCCAAATTGCGTATATACTCCAGCGACTCTTCCAAATATGTCTGGATGGTCTTGATCGATTCCGGTGTCTATAAACGATATCTTTTCTCCTGAGCCATCTAATCCTAGAGATGAATTGAGAACTGCAGGTATCCCAACTATTGCCCCCGCCACTGCATTAGTAAGGCGTAAGTCAACAGTGGGTTGTGACCAAATAATTCGTCCGTCCTGAGCTAGATAATTGATATCTACTGCTCCTTTGATTTCACACAAATGTAAGCCACACCAAACTTCGTCTGCACCTTTCAGAACAAGGTCTGAGGCTAGACCGTCTAATGCATCTTCCTTCAAATCTGGAGCAGGGATAGCGGCTATGTACTCAGTCTGAGAATCTATCTCGTTAGAAATTCGCCATCCTGGCATCATTTGACCGGCCCATCTTACTTCCTCTTCATGCTGTATTTTCATCAAATCGCTGGGAGATTGTAATCGGACTAACCAAGTTGATGAACCTAGATTATCTAAGATGAATAGATTGAATTTTTTGACCACGTTATCAAAAGTAATCTGTGTATGGTCGTGGAATTGGATAAGAGCCATCCCCGTATCCAAATAATCGTTTGATTTGTCAAAATTTGATTTTGGTATTTCATCATTTACAGGGTCAAAAGATGCTGATTGGAAGTATATATTGTAATCAACCGGTTTCAGTCCAGATTCAAAGGTATCAATCGGTTCAATTACACGCCAGTTAGATGCTACTTCAGCCAGATCAATGGATTGGGATTTATCTTCGGTTTGAATAGCGCTTGCAAGAGGAGATAAAAGCATGATAGAGACCAAGAATAATGCTCTCTTACTTGCCAACATAATAATCCCGAAATACTTTCCATACTTCAATGCAAGCATGATTTGATTATGAAGGCTCAATTGAACATAGCAGATATTGCAGCATCTGTTTTGGAAACTGATTTTTCCCAATCTGTTTCTGTGCCCATCAATGCCCTTATGGCGTCAATGTTTTCAGGAATAACATCTGATTCCTGGTGGATTGCTTGGAAATAGTATAGAGTGTTACCAACTAATTTCACACCATCCTCCCATACAAATATCTCATGCAGGTCACCCCAAGTTCTGCCTATGTCTCTTGCAAATTCCATGACTTCTGCTGTTGTTGTAATTCCGGTTTCATTACCATTCATTACTATAACTCGCGGGCTTGATTTCCACAAAGATATGATGCTTTCAGTTGTCAAACCATGGCCTTCGGGTAAAGTTGCGACAATAGAATGAACGTGCATAATTGTTGTAGGAACTGCAACTGCTAATGAATTGATTTCAATCTCCGGTTTCACCGTCATTACGTCAGGTCCATGGTGACTTGGAACTTTCAAAACAGGTTTGATTGCATTGATTGGCCCCTTCTTTGAATCTCCTGGATCTGCAGCTCTCCTAATCATTGTGCATTCAACCTTCAGGGAGCCACATGCATCATAAAGCGGAACGAGTGTTCTCGATAATCCAGTAGTATTGCAAGAAACAACCCTTGTTCCTTCTTTATTCAAATTCTCAGAATGGTTTGCACAAGAAGTATAAGACAATCCTGTCATTTCATGCTTCTCTCCTCCCTGAAATATCCACTTTACTCCAGCACTCTGATATTTTGTTTTATTTTCAGCGCCAAGTTTGCCAGGGGAACAATCTATGACTATATCTGCTACAGAGAGTAAATCGCTCAATCCACCTTGGCATTGGTACCCTGCATTTGCGAATGCAGAGATTTTGTCTTCATCATCAAATGTGCAATACAAAGGATATCCTTTTCTTACAGCGAGGTCGCAACCAAAGGAAGGCCTTGTTTTTGTTACTCCTATTATCTCCATGTCATCTTGACATGCAACGGCATCTGCAACTCGCTTTCCTATTGTCCCATAACCATTTATTGCAACCTTAATTGACATGTCTCTCAAACTTGCCCCTACGCGTGACTCAAATGAACCTTGTCATGGAATAATATCGGGAAAAAGAAGCAAACTTTTGATGAAAGAGAACTTCACCGGCGACATATGGCAAGCGTGGATGAATTGGTAGCGAGCTCGATGAGTATCAATTCAAGACTCCCTGCTCAACTTGAGAAAGCTCTTGAAAGAAACATAGTGCTACGAATAGGTTGGACCACTAGTGGCGAACCTGTTCCCAAAGAAGGAGAGTTGGGATTGTGCCCAAATCTACCCGATGGTTCCAAGGTCAGAAGTTTGGGATATCTAGGATCATTCACAGCCGCTTTTGGAGGTGGTGGTTCGTTTACTCACCAAGGCGAAACCGATTCTTTCCTCGGTGCTGGAAACGACGGAAACAAAATTACTTGCGAGCGTCGAACCGGAGATTGCGTTGCATTTGCTCAACGCTCTGGACGTATAACAGTCCTTGATGGCGTAGGTGATGATGCGGGTTCGAAGATGAGTGGTGGATTACTGATAGTTAGAGGAAGTGCTGGAATCAGAATTGGCGGTGGAATGTCCGGTGGTGACATTATTGTACACGGCGATGTTGGTAGTGACCCAGGTGCTGGAATGAATGGTGGTAGAATTATCATCAACGGTAGGTGTCCAACCCCCCCTCCCGGCGTAAATCTTAGGCCACTCGAGAAAGATGAACTAAAGGAGATTAACAAACTACTTGGTGAGGAAGACCTCCATATCCCTGCCGATGCAGTATGCCTAGAATCAGATGGTAGTTTATTACAGGGTCGGATGGCTTCATGCACGGAGGACTTCAGTGGAATTTCGATAGTTCCAACAAGTACCAATCACAATCCATTACATTCTACTTGTGATACTGTAACCCTTATTGGAAAGGAAAATAGCTTGGCATTACCAACTCCACTATTGCCGTATGTGCCAGAAGGTGTTACAGATGATTTATTTCATCCCTGCTTAGTCAGAAAGAGCCCTCGCGAATGTGACATTGCCTTGCTCGATTGTGAAAACTTCCCAGATGCAGCAAAACTTGTCGAAAATTGTGCAGGATTTGCGATTGATTTAGACTCGCTACCCAGATTGGATAGCGCTGCACTTGATGGTTTGTTAGTGGCATTGCGATGTATGGCGAAATCTAACGCAAAGGCATTACTTATCCGAAGCGTAAACCAAACTCTCTCGTTGCATAACGAAGCGAAGTACCACGATTGTGATGCATCGATTTCTGTACTAGACGATGGTAGTGGAATCAGTGCCGCCGCATCTTTGCCAATAATAGGTAAATCAGCATCGTCCCTCACGGAAGAATCGCTCGCCTCAATTTGGTTACCTTGGTCGGCAACAAGTGAAGATTTAATCGTAGCATGTAGCTCAAACATTTCCTTTGTTATTTGCCAGCCACCAGATGACAATTTGTCGGGATGGCTTAACCAAATCACAGCAGACCTTTCTGCTCATCTAAACAGAATAGGAGTCAATTCGATTGATTCACTTACTAGAGGAAATCTAAGAGCTTGTGACCAAGATACAGCGGCAGTAAGTGGCCTAAGACTTGCAGGTTATGACAGGCCAATGCCACACTGGTTTGCGAGGTGAGATTATTCCTACAATAAGCGTCGACCAAGAGCTTCTTAGAGAGTTTGTTGTAAATTCAGGAAGAAAACATGACGTTGACGATCTAGCATTTCGGCTTCCACTTATGGGTACAGATATTGACAAATGTGACGATGAAGTACTTGAAATTGAAATTTTTCCCGATAGACCTGATTTGCTATCGGCTGAAACTTTGTTTCACGGAATGTTGCCATTTTTGCATGACGCCCCCCCTAGACCAAGACTGAATGTTCAGCCAGGCACGATTTCAATGACTGTATCTGAAGATTTAAGAAACATCAGGCCAGTTATCTTAGGCGCTGTAGTTAGAGGTCTAAACATAGATGATAACGTAATAAAACGCTTAATGGACCACCAAGAAAAATTACATTTCGCCTTAGGTAGAGGCCGGAAGAGAGCCTCAATTGGAGTGCATGACCTGAAGAAAATATCTCCACCATTTAATGTACAAGCTGTTGACAGAAGTTACAAATTTACACCTCTATCTATGCAAAATGAAATGACGATAGATGAGATATTAACAAACCATCCCAAAGGAATAGATTATGCCCATCTTTTGAACGGCATGGATAAAGTTCCAATCATATTCGATTCAAATGGGGAAGTACTTTCATTTCCCCCAATAATAAACGGGGACCATACTACCGTCACAACCCAAACAAAGGACATATTCATCGATGTAACTGGCCTCGACATCAGGGCGTGTGAATCCGCTTTGATGCTGGTATGTTTACAATTGTCAATTCTAGGAGGAAGAGTAGAATCTGTAAGAGTTAACACATGTGAAGGACAAGAATGGCATCTAAATGGTAGTCCAATTGAACATCATGTCCCTAGAGATATGGTTGAATCGATATTGGGTAACTCATTCAGTGATGAGGAAATAAATTTCGCAATAAGAAGAATGGGTGGTATTTTTAATGGCGAGGATAGACTTGGCCTCTCTATTTCAATGCCAAGGTGGAGATTTGACATTTTACATCCAATAGATTTAGTTGAGGAAATCGCAATCGGCCATGGTTATGATGACTTAGCACATGATGTACCAAAAGCCCCACTTACCGGATTACCAAGAAGTGATGGCCATTTGCGAAGAAGGATTAGGGATGCTTTGCAGGGGTTGGGATTGATGCAGATCCAATCACTTACGCTTTCAAATGATGATGACCAGTTTAATTTGGTCAACTGGTCACCTGACGGAGAAATTACTCGTATGACTAATCCGATAACAACAGAACATACAATTCTACGACAGAACATCCTTCCTGGGTTATTGCGTTTGCTTGCAGCAAATAGGCATCACGACCTTCCTCAGGGCGTGTATGAACTAGGCAGTGTTGTTATCGACCACAAAAACCGTGACAGATTCGCATTCTTAGTCGCTGAAAATTCTGGTGGTTTTGCCTCACTTCGAGGAAGGATTCAAGCGTTGATGCGAGACTTAGGATGTGAAAACTGGCATTTGGAAGAAAACAATTCAGGTCCGTGGTTACAGGGAAGGTCAGCTAATATTTTGGTTAATAATACTAAGGTGGGAGAATGTGGTGAATTAAACCCCCATGTTTCTGAGTCATTCGACCTGAATGTTCCAATGAGCGGTGCTCAAATCGATTTGAGTATTTTGATTAACCAAATAAAAGATCCTGTCCACTGAACATGTCACTTCACGGTAACTCTTTGCTTTTCATAAAGAACAAAAATCTCCAAGTCACACTCTGAAAAACATATATTCACATCGTTTTCTTTAAGGACTACAGTTTCATTGTAGTTCCAATTGTTCTCATCAAAATCGTTTACTACAATCTTACAAGGGGAGGGGATTACCAAATCCGGGTTTTCAAGTGCTGGAAAATCAGAATCATTAATTGAAGCAATCATTATTGTTGGAAATCTACTTTCATCATCCGAGTTATAATAGGAAATAAATTGCACTTTGAACAGTGATTCTCCGTTTTGGATAACAAATATTCCATCGATTGGAATTACTCGATGAACCGAAAAATCATACTCATACCACTCTATTCTGTCATCTGTATTATTTGAAAAATCTGACGTGTTGACAGAATTTATTTGGTCGAAATCAGCGTTTGTAAAAAACTTCCAACTTAAACCTTCAGCAAAAAATACATCGGTTTTCGAGAACTTTATCCAGTGTTCTGACATGTTGGACTCGGTCATTTCAGGTATGTTTAGAGCAGTGAATTCATCTTCTGAGGTTGCGTCTATCACAGCTGTGAATGTCTTAGCGTCGGCACTAAGTTTGGACAGGATTTTCCCACCCTCTTCGCCATCGGTAGATTGGGCTCCAAACGTGCACATGTATTCAGATTCACCACTCGAGATGGAGATTTCTAAGGAGGACCATGAAAGGTTTTCACCTCCTTCCTCGAATTGCATCGAGAGTATATTATCGTCAGATCCGTTACTATGATTACCTTCTTCAATAGAAACTAAAACCACATTATCCGTACCAAGATTTGACTCATAGCCGACAATTTGGGAGTACCAAACCGCACTACATACCAAAAACAGAGCTAAAGTTACTCCGATAATAGTAGTGCGGTTTGATTTTTTCTCCTTTTCCAATTTATCACTCTTCTTCACGGTTAATCCTTGCAAATAGGACTGCTCCCAGAGTTGCTATGATAACAGTGATGCCTAAGAATCCAGGTGTCTCTTCGACTACCTTATCCTCTGTTACTTCATTAGTTTCAGATTCTCCTCCATCTCCAACAACAATCTTTCCAAACATGTCCATTCCGATGTGAGGTTGACATGCGTAATAGAAAGTGGTGTTTTCAGTAAATGTGTGGTGGAAACTTACGGTTGTAGCAGATGCGCCAGAGGTGATTCCGCCATCTGTCAAGGTTGCAGATTTGAATCCATCAACTTCAACAACGTTGTGCGCTGATTCTGAATCAACCCATTCCCAGCATACTGTTTGACCAACTTCGATTGAGGCCGATGCTGGAGAGAAAGCGAACCCAGATGATGCAATGCCAATTGTTAGGTCACAAGTTGGCCCTACTGGTTCAACAGGTTCATCTACTGGTGGTGTCAATACTTTGTCAATTACGTGGATAACACCGTTGCTTGCAGGAACATCAGCAATTACAACTTTAGCATCACCAATCATTACATCTCCGGTAGAAGTAACTGTTATTGTGATATTCTCGCCGTTTGCGGTAGCAACTGTAGTATTACCTTCTGGTAAATCTCCAGATAATACCTTTGAGGGTATGACGTGATAGAGTAACGTTGAGGCAAGTGGCCCATCGCTACCTGCTACTACGTTAGTGTCATCCAAATCTAGTCCATACTCAGCAAATGCATCATCTGTTGGTGCAAACACAGTAAAGTTTCCATCTCCCGAAAGTGTCGATACTAGGTCAGCGTGCTCCAGAGCCGCAACTAGTGAATTGTGTATACCAGTAGCACCAGCAGTCATTGCAATCGAAACTGCTGGAGTCCACATGTATCCTTCACAAGCGTCCTGTGAAACGAAACTGGTTGCGTGAGAAATCATGTTGTAACAGCCAGTGAAGTTTTCCATTCCGTTACCCGAATAGTTTTCAAAGTAAACATAAGACTCACATGTAGCTTGGTCTGCAAGTACATCTACAGAGTGGGTAACTACGTTGTAGCATATTTCGCCGGGTGGACCATCGGATACACCTTCATCAGAACCATCCTCACAGTCTTCTTCCCCGTCGTTAACCCAATCTGCTGGAATTTCTTCACCGTTATCGCAAATGTAGGTTGGACCGTCATAGTCATCTTCAAAGGAAGCAATGAAATCAATTAATTCATCAGAGTTTAGCAAGCCATCCATATCAAGGTCATATTCGTTGAATTGTTCTGTAAGGTAATCCCTGGTATTGTTGTCTAATGGCTCTTCCATTTCCCAAGCTGACAAGAACTCGTCGAGGGAAACCATCGAATCGCCGTCTGTATCAAGCATTCGCAGACCTAGGTAGGACTCAACCTCTTCGTCGGTTGGCGCAATGACGGAGTCTATTACATGGATTACTCCATTCGTGGCTTGAACGTCTGCAGTGGTCACTGTAGCGTTGTTGACCATTACCCCTGCGGAAGTAACGGATAGAACAACATCATATCCGCTGGCCATTGTAACAACCATGCCATCTGTAATATCAGAAGAGTTGACATGGCCGATTGCTACGTGGTGAAGCAAGATAAGTTTCAACGTCTCGTTGCTTTCTTCGTCTTCAAAATCTGTCAAATTGAAGTCGATATTTTCGAAGGCTTCATCTGTTGGCGCAAAAACCGTGAAAGGTCCAACCTCATTCAAGGTATCAACCAATCCAGTGTGGATCAGGGCACTAACGAGCGTATTGTGTGCTCCGGTGTTTTGCGCTATTGTTGTTATGTTATCTGTCGGTTCCTCAGCAGTAACACCAAACGGAATTACTGAAGCGATCAACAGGGCTGTCAAAATTACTACAAATTTAGATTGCATTAGTTTATTGCCATTTTTTCGAGTATATACACTTTCGTTTCTAAACATGGGTTGATGCTCAAACAGGGTGGATTTGATAGATGAGACATTTTACAGAGGCCATGCGCCGAATGGTTTTGGTGGTGTTGTTCATTTTAATGCCATTTCACTATTCGGTGAGCGCTGATGAACATCCGTTCAACTTTTACATTGACGAAGAAGTAATAATTCATCCCGCAGAGACGATTGATTTACGGATTGCATACCACAACATTGCAAATGATGAAAGACATTTCAAAATCGAATTGAATCAATCAGATTCGGACATAACGGTTAGTAATTTAGAAATTAATTACACACGTGTTGCATCAGGTAGGTTGGGTGAAGTCAACCTAAATCTTACAGCTGATGAAAATTCACCATATGGTGTAAAAAATATTTCATTTGACATTACCTGTTTAGAAGACGTAAATTATAGGCTAACCCATCAGTTAAGCGTTAAAGTTTCGAGGTGGTCTAATCTTAATTTCGGAGCAAATGATGGCTCAACATTTATTGTCCAGCAAAATGTAAACACATCTCTAGCAGTAAATATTACAAACACGGCAGGCTACATGGATAACGTTACTATTTCTATGGAAACAGATTCAAATTGGGACTATGGTTTCGTAGGAGATTTCGACGGCGATAAGAATCTGGAGATTCAATTGGAAAACGACTCTGATGAATTCATATATTTCTTCATACAGACTCCTCTGATTTTGAATGGAGCACCTCTTGCTGGGACAGGTCCAACATTTACCCTTACCGCCCAATCTGAACTCGATAAAAGAATTGAAACTTGGACTTTCGGCTTAAAGATGCAAACATTCCACAACATCTCAATTGACCACGCGGAAAATGATTTACAATTAGATCCAGGTGATGATGGACGCCTACAAGTAACGGTAAGGAATAACGGAAACATCGACACTTACTTGGATACAACATTGAGTATCGGTGGTTCTGAAGATGCAGATAGAATTGAAGTAAATGGTTGGACGGTCGCAATTTTTAATGCATTCGATTTAATTCCCTTATCTCCGAATGAATCAAGGACATTAGAGATTGGATTTGATTCTCCAAACGTTCCTAATAGCGAACTCGACATCACCCTTATCGCACAACCATTAAACTTCCCGCAAAGAGCAGAATCGATTACGTTATCTTCAAAAATTCAGTTATCTCGTTCCGCAAGTCTATCGATAAATGATTTAGCCTGTCCTATGGTTGATGCAAATGAAGTATGTCAAAGCATGGTAACCATTCAAAATTCTGGCAATTTTTTTGACCAATTCAAATTATCTCTAGTGAATGAAAGTGGAATGAACTTTGAGATTACCTCTGATTACACGGGGCTAACAAAAGGGGAAATCAGTAATCAAATACCGTTGAACATATCAACTTTAGAAAATGCAGTAGGATTCCAGGAAGGCAGTGTCACGCTATTGTTAGAAAATCTAGAAGGGGAGATTTTAGACCAATTAGTAGTTACATCAACCACTGCTCCATATGTTAACTGGATTTGGGAAGATTCTGCGCACGATGTTAATAATGGTAGACTAGAAGTCGTTATGACACTCAGAAATGAGGGTAACATAATTGATGGTTTGATAGTAAAGATGTCGACCTCTTATTACACAGACATGTCATTCATACCGCCAACTGAAGCCATATTCGAAGATACAAATGGCAACATTAGATCGTTTGAAATTATTGACATACCTGTTGGAGCCAACTTTACGTTCCGTGGATGGGCAGATTTACCTGACGACCAATATTCAAGTGACGAATTCTACCTAAATATTACAGCAAATAGTCGCCTTGCAGAGGATAATCCCTTCATTTATTCAGCAAATTCAAGTTTTAGCGCCGCTGAAAAAGAAGCAGGTAGTGAAGGTTCTGTCATCGATGCTTTTTCATCTGGAATATCATACGCTCTGAAAACAATCTGGGCTTGGAAATTAGTTCTGTTAGCTATTCTCGCAAGCGGAGTGATGATAAACAAATCGCTGAGAGACAGAAGGGTAAGATTAGAGAAAATACGACTTGAAAATCCAGTAACAAATCCTGATAAGAATAACGAAGATTGGATGGCAGAATTCTCTCGAAAACGTCAAAATCCTCCCGAAATCGCACAATCTCCTCAAATTCCCTCTGATGCATTCACTGGCATGTTCAAAGCGTCAAGTAAACCTTCTGAACCCGCATTGGAACCCGTGGATGGACGTCTGGTAACGGCAGCTAGTACCGTCTTAGACCATCATGAAATAAATTCGATAAAGGGCCAAATCGAAAGTTTGAGTGAAAGCATATCAAAAGGCGATATAAGCCAACCCCATAACGCAAATGTCATGCTACCGGATGACATTGTTCCAGTAACGGATAGAACTGTCCCTAAACCAAAAGACGAAATTCCATCGATGTTTGATTTAGATGATTTAGATTTGTAGTGATATAATGAAAATAGGCGTTGATGAAGCGGGAAGAGGACCTGTTATTGGACCCCTAGTGGTTTGTGCATTTGCACAAATCTCCGAGAACCAACTTTCAGATTTAGGAGTAAAAGATTCTAAATTACTGTCCGTAAAAAAGAGAAATGAAATCTATGAAAAATTGATTCAAATGCCACACAAGGTAGTGGTCTGCCCACCAGAGAGAATAGACATTTCAGATAATCTAAACAACTTAGAAGTAGAATTGTTTGCTGAAGCATTGGAAAATATGCCAGAAGGGACCGTTATTCTTGACGCTTGTGATGTTGATGCTGATAGATTTGGAAAAAATGTTTCAAGACTATCTAATAGAGAATGTGTAGCTGAACACAAGGCGGATGAAAAATTCCTTTGTGTAGGAGCGGCGAGTATTATTGCTAAAGTTACCAGAGATAATATCATTAAACAGATATCCGATTCTTTAGGATTCGATATCGGCAGTGGATATCCATCCGATCCAAAAACAATCAAAGCAGTGCAAAAACTTGTGTCTGGAGAAACACCTCATGAATGCTTAAGGTGGTCTTGGAAGACTGTGGAGAAGGCTTGGGGAGGTAAAACTCCAATAAGGCCTAATTCCAATCAGAAAACCTTGTTTTGAAAAACTCGGCCCCCCACCCATGACCATGTCGTGGGAGCCAGATGACGAAACCCAAGAATTAATTCGTAATCTAGCACTCCAGAATAGTTTCCAATATGACGGTAAAGGTCAGGCTGGGTCCGTGATAAGTCGTATAATGGGTTCCCGTGCAGATCTAAGGCAACATGGGAAAGTAATAGCCCCATTAGTTGCTAAAGAAGTCTCTAATGCAAATAGATTAGCAGAGGAAAAAGGAGTGGTACATATCCGCCAAATCCTTGAATCTGTTGCACCTGAATTACTCGAAAAAAAAGAACAAAAGAGAAGAGAAGGTTTGCCCGAATTACCAAACTTAGGAAGCAAAAAGCCTGTGTTAAGATTTGCACCTAACCCAAACGGCCCGCTATCTTTTGGTCATTCGAGAGGATTGGTAATCAACGGTGAATATGCTAAAGATTTGGACGGAGAACTAATTCTAAGATTCGATGATACTGACACTACGGTAAAACCTCCTATGTTGTCCGCATATGAATCGATTCCAAAACAACAAGAAGAACTGTGTGGATTCCCTGCTCATAGGATAGTAATTGCAAGCGAAAGGATGGATGAATACCATGAATATGCAAAGAAATCGATTAAAACCGATTTTGCTTATGTCTGTACATGCTCTGGAGATGATTTTAGAGAATTCAGGTTGAAAAATGAAAATTGTCCATGTCGAACAAACAGTGTAGCAAAAAATCTTGAGTTGTGGGATAAAATGAATCGAGTAGACGGCTTTAATCCAGGAGAAGCCGTCCTCAGAATGAAGACTGGGATGGAACAGAAGAATCCAGCATTAAGAGATTGGCCTGCCGCACGAATACAGATCAACCCTCATCCAAGAGTTGGAGATAAGTGGCGTGTGTGGCCATTATTAGATTTCCAATCTGCAATTGAAGACCATTTACAAGGTGTGACACACATTATCAGAGGAAAAGATTTGATGGACTCAACAAGAAAGCAAAAATTGCTGTACGAACATTTTGGTTGGACTTATCCTGAGACGATTTATTGGGGTCGAGTAAAGGTACACGAATTTGGGTCATTTTCTACCTCTCAAATGAAGAAAGACATCGCAGAAGGAATATTCGTTGATTGGGATGACCCTAGACTTCCAACATTATCAGCCCTATTTAGGAGGGGAATAAAACCAGAAGCACTTAGGTCATTCTGGATTGAATTAGGATTAACTCAAAAGGATATTGCAGTACCTCTTTCCACATTATATTCACACAATACAAAGGCGATAGAACCCATAGCTCCAAGGTTGGCATTTGTTAGGAATCCAGTAAAAATTCAACTTTCAGGTAAATATCCTAGCAACCTATCACTCAGCTCTCACCCGGAAACAGAAATGGATAGTAGACAAATCATTATCCAATCTTCAATTTTTGTAGAAAAGGAGGATTCAGATAAATCCATACGGTTGAAAGATTTTTGTGACATTAGTGCTGATGGAGTTGTTGAATCAATAGACCGTTCCGATAAACGACCGATAGTCCACTGGGTTTCCCAAGGTAAGGAAACCACACTAAAGATTGCTGAAGACAAAGAAATAAATGAGGTGACGGGTATTTTAGAAACCCATTCTTATCCAAAAGGCACCATTGTGCAATTAGAAAGGATAGGATATGCGATTATCGAAGATGATGGTTTATTGATGGTCCACGACTGAAATCGGTTCACCGTCATCTGTACGAACAGAGTATTTTGGCTTCCACTTTTCTATATCTTCATTATTGGGGTCAACCAAAATGTCTAGTTCGCAAATCTGTCCACAATTACCATTTCTAGTCAGTTGTTCGGAAGTAATAATTCCGAGGATTGAATCTACTCCCCATACTACCAAAACGTCTGCATGTTGAAGCCTAACAGTTGCCTCCTCTATCGAGTCTTCATAGCCAATAGTGGAAAATTCCATGCCTCTAACTGGTGGCTGGAGATTTATTATTTCATAGGTGGGTTCAAAAGAATTGACTGTTACGCCTAATCATGGCAATTGAACGCTTGTTAACTGGAAACCTCGGCGACCAAGTGAAAGAATTGATGGCTACCGAAGATATAATGCTAGAAGCACTAAGAGACTTGGTAAAGGATGAAATAAAAACTTACATTCGAGAAAAAGTAGAAGCCGATGAGGACTTAAAGTCGGAATTGAAGGAAGCAATTACTTACTATTTCAATGCAAAAGCACGTTCTGTTTATGCTGAATTGAAAGCAAGCAGGGCAGCCGCCAGACTTGGCTTAAGAATCCTACCCGATGATTTGCAGGGAGAAGTCGGAGAGGCACTTGTAGGGTTGTTTGAAAAGGAACTTGGTAATCTTTTAGAGAAGGCTCTTTGAATGTTTTCAGGGACATTCCTCCATAGTTTTCAAGTGCTTTACTGTCTCAGATAGATTTGGGTGGATTGATGAAGCGAAATGCACTGCCAATCTTTTTGTGCATAATGTTCGCCTTTTCATCGGTACCAATACCCAACTCAAGCGCAGAAAGTGTTGATGTTTGTTGTGATTCAACTCCCGTAGAATTATTTCTAATTGGTTCGTCGGCCAATGGTCAATTAAGTCCTTTTATTACAGACCTACTCGAAGATTCTGAAAGTCAAACAATAACAAACTCTGTCGCTCAGCAAACTGAAATTGCAAGCTGGGAGATAAACCCCTCCTGGGCAGGTAGTTACCCTTCATCTACATGGGAATTTCAAATATCATACGAACTTGAAAATGCAGGTGGAGCGCAAATTAACGCTACTGTAGTCGTTGAAATTGGCGGGGAAGAATACAGTGGAAGTACAGACCAATCAAACTCTTTCTTATCAACTGGGTCAGGGACTTTGTCAATCGACGTAGATGTAGATTCAGGTTCTGTACCCTCTGCATCTAAAGTGAAAGTAACTTTGTCAGCACAGACCATAGTTTTCACCGTACCAGGTTCTGACGCCGCATTAGAATTCTTCTGGGGAAGCAATGAACATGAATCAAGTATAACCGCAGACATACCAATTGTTGACCTAATCGTTGATGAGCCCGTTACTGAAGGTATGGATGTTTATGTTTCTGTGACCGTCGCATCTCCCTTTGGCCAAAAAACTGCGGCTCATGCAAATTCTTTGGGAATTAGAGTAAATAGCCTGGACATAACTTCAGACCCAATTCAGACAAGCAACGGAGACTTTGTTCGATTAACATGGACATGGACTGCAACTACAGAAGGGGAGCAAATAATCAGCATTGAAGCCTTTATACAAATCCAGTCATCTACTCCAATACGCTCAGGCATAACTGAATTTACTATCTATCCTGTAGAAAATGGCGGAGGAGGAAACGGGGGCTTCTACCCAGATGAAGAACCGCTTCGTTCTGATGGAGTAGGTTCACACCTGGTTGTAAATTTAGACATGTCACTAGACATAGAAGATGATTTCTTGGTGATGCGAAGAGAAATTAGCCTTGGAATGGACCAAGAAATTGCATATTGGATCAGATGGGGTCTTGACAACATTGGACACGATGACTCATCCTTGTCTACTGCAATTTCAATGTTTAGTGAGGGAATGGTTAGTGAGGATGACCGACGTAATAGAAAAATCGACGGAGTTGAAGTAAATGAATTCCAAAATCAGTTGGCTAGCGGATTGGCAACTACCTACATGTATGAAGGCTTAGATATTGAATTGGAAGAGTTGCTGGGCACTGATTTCAGCGAATTGGAAAGTGCAAGATTCTCAATTGATTTGCAAGGAGAGACGAGGGTTGTTCCTCATCCTATACTTTTGAAAATATCAACCGTGCAAATAATGAAAGATAATTCTAAATCAAATTTACTCAGGGATTTCGTCAGATTCAATCCTCAGATGCCGACCTTCAAAAGTTACGACCTAAATATCGAGATTCAAACAAGCATGTTCACAAGCCTAACAGCGGCTAACCTGAAAGGTGAAGATAACCTTGATTTAACCCTAAGGAGAACTCCTTTTGGTGAGACAATAACGCTAACCGCTACAGACATTAGCCCTAGAACTACGTTCGTTATTGAAGCGTTCCCGTCAACTAATCCACTAAATGCCCCTATCTCACTCTCGATTGTGACTTTAGGAGTAATTCTGGCTGGCCTATTCTTCTCCATGAAATTGACAAGAACAAAAAAGAGAACTGTAATATGGGTAGAAATGTCTCTTATTCCAGTAATTTTAGTGGCACTTTATCTTGCTTACGAGCCATTCATTATCGGAGTTTTATCCACCGTCACGGCGATGGTATGGGTTATTACAGCAGTAGCGAGTCCAAAGTCCAAACAGAAAATTGCGCAAGTCGAACAACTCACTTATCCATCGATTGACTGTCCGGCTTGTGATACTCCAAACATGATTACGTCACAGGAGAGACCTTACAGAATGCCTTGTAGCGGATGTAGTAGAGTATTGAAAATTGTTGAGTAGTCAAAAGTATCCTTGCGATATCAGCTTATCCGATACTGTACTTGCGTGCAATCTTGCAGCATTATCTTCATCAGGCCAACCATCGTTTGCGATTTTCAGTTGACTTGCAATATCTATATCACAACCGGGGATTAGCATCCTGTGCCAAATTAATTCTTCTAGACGCATTGTCGATATTGTAGTATTTCGTAATAGTGGTAAAACCAATTCTGAAAGGGCAGATGTTCTTTCATCGAAACTCATTTCTCCCCATTTGCCCTTCAATTTTTTTAGCATCCTCGTAGGTAAATCCGGAATCATTCCATCTGCAATCTCGATTGTTTCAGTAATCGGTCTAACATCGATGGACCCTTCTTCGTTTAAGTGATCTCTGAATATTGAATAAACCGGGTCATAATTTACTTCAACACCTTGTCGTAACCAGTTTCCTGCGATAGACAATGGCCTTACTTTTCTCACTCTATTTCCCTGTGGCGCAATAGTTGATGCAATACAAGCAGACAAAGCGACAGTATCGATTACTCCTATGTGTTTTTTGTTGGAATTGTCTATTTGAAATTCAACTGAAACAGGTGATAAATAAATCACATCATCCTTAATTTCAATATTGGATTTTGCTTCATCAAATGGGGCGATTATTATTTTTAATCCCTCTAGATTCGTCAACTCATAATCATCATTTGTCACATGTTTTCTCTCAGGAAATATCTTACGGCGGTAGTTTATCTTCGAATCCAAAAATGATGATTCCACCTGAACCAAAGATAGAACTCCTTCAATGTCAGCAGGTGTAATGATTTGTACAACTTTAGCTTCTGATATTTTTCCGCTGATCTGACTTACAACATCCTCAACGCTCGAGAAGATTGGAGATTCAAGTAGACTACGCAAATTTCCACCGTGTTATTACGTGGAGATAGGGGTTCATGAAGTTGAGTATGAAATCACTCTACCATCAATCTTAGTTGGTCTCTCTTGTACTTCCAGTCGGAAGAAAGTTTTCCTTCATTGATGTAGTACTTTGCAAGACGGCGAATTTTCGCCTCGGTAAGTTCGAGAGCTCTCTTGTTATGTAGGTCCTTATGATTCCCAGACCCCATATGTTCAATGATACCTACTGCTTTTCTCATTAGGTTCATCATATCTTCAGGGTAGGTCCCTCCAATTCCATTTTCTGCTAGGACTGCACCAATTCTCTTTCCAGCAAGTGCTGCTCTAACATCAGGAACAGCATGTTGATCTCTCAGAATTGTACCAATTTGAGCTGTTGTATGGCCCGCTTTTCCAAGTTCAATAATAAGATTAGTAATCTCTTTTGAATCGGTGTTTGACCATTCAGGAGGTGTTTCATTATGAGGTTTGTTTGAACCGGACTTGCCTTTTCTCCTAGCATACATTCGTGCCATATCGATACCTCCAAGCAGTCTGCCGACCTATCACCTGTTATTAACCACTACGCATGGGAAAATGTGTCAAAATTAGAGTCTCTGATGCATTTTTGCTAATTTCCCAGGAGTATTTTTCCATTCCCAAGCAGGTGCTAACGCCCTCGCAGAGCCCACACATCGACCTTCTTGCATTACAAGAATGTCATCTCCTAATCTAATCTTAGAATCATATGATTTCAATATGTTAAGGGTTATATCTCCTTTCCATTTTTCTCCATCTACAATTTCCAACCTTCTCAATGAATTCAATTCATCTAAAATTTGAATACCTGCTTTTGATATTGAGAAACTTCCCCTTTCAGGAGCCCACATTGCAATCTGATTACCCTCTCGCATTATTTTCCATCGGGGGAATCTTCCGCTTATGTCACATCCTTCAAGCCATTTGTCGTTGAGGTATTGGTACCTAGATATTGACCTGTATGTATCCAAATTTGCCACAGTGCCATTTCTCTTTTTTGATTTGACATTAGATATTACTGCTTGGTTCAATCTCTCAAGAGCAGAATTCTTGGTGGCTTTTTCTCCTTGCCTGGTATCAATTACTGGTATTTCAAGGTCAAAACTGACCGATGAGTGATTGATGACAACTCTGTAATTATTTCTTGCGATTAGTGATATCAACATAGATCTTACACGGCTCAATTCTTGAAGATTCCAATCTCCTGTGACGGGTATGTCATAATGTCCTGCTGGCCAAACTGCTTCCAAATCCCGGGGAACTAATCCCAGTGGAGAGGTCACCATAACCTCGTGGACTGCGTTATGAGAAATTGCATTTCTAAACATCTTATGAGACTTTGATGATGAATATGGCTTTCGCGCAGAGCATGGTAATAAGATTAGGACTTTGTCCAAACTTTCAGGAGTTACATATTCATTTGAAATGTAATCAACCCAATCTACAATTATTGGGTCATCATGGGATTCCGATGAATTTATTTGTAGAGTAGTGGATTCTGAGACAACACTTTCTAAAACTCCTTTTTGATTTGAAACCAACTTGTCGTGGTATCGCATGTGCTCGACAAGTCGGGGGCTTGATAGGGACTGGGCTACTGCTAACTCTCGTAGTTTGTTAGATTTGATTGCATATCTAACTTCATCCAATGCAAATTTCCATTGTTGGAAATATTCACTTTCATCTTCTGATAATCTTGGCCCGTTGTATGTCAGCACAGCCCCGACTGAATCAGCCTGCCTAGACCTAACAGTGTCAAACAAATCCACCCCAAACCATGCAAGTACCGCACAATTATCCGGACCACCTATTCCAGGAGTCCATAGTAGAGATGACGGATAGGTGTGCTTGATTTTTAAGATAGCTTCGACAAGTCTACCAGGTCGATTAGCCAATTGTAATGCGTCGGTTAGAACTACAACAATCGGGTTTAGGTCATCTGCCAGCAATTCCTCATCATGATTCATTGCCTGCCAGGAGATAGGTAGAATATCACCTTTCGTGGCAGATTGTCCAGCATCTGCTTCTTCGAATGATGGTGGCAAAACATGTCCAATAGATGCGGACATGTTGGGTCCGTTTTCTGGAGATACCCAAGGAGCAAATGGGGCTCTTGATTCAATTTCTATGCCTCTAGGAATTCCACCATCTGAACGTGATACAAAGGGTGCATACTTCAGATCAAATATTTCTGATGGAGATAAAACAAGACCAGGAGTTGTTGATGCAGGACCTTTTCTATCTCCAAGACCCCAAATTCTTGAATATCTGTGACGAGATAATACCGTTCTACCTATTCCCGCCATATCACACGCCAAATGTAAGTAAGCCTTGAATGATTTGAAGTCTAATGAGCGCTCGCCTAGATTCATGGGGAGCAAGGCTATCGTGATATGCCTTGCAATTTTGATAATACCTATGACTTCCGCAACACCCGCAACAATTGATTTTCAAGCGGAAGAAGGCATAATTTGGTTCGATTGTGAAAACACCTATGTCGAACTTCAAGATTCGATGAACTTGTCACTAAACAACTCATCAGACATTTACAGACATATTGATGATGGCAATTATACTCTGAATTTTGAAGATATGGATAATTGCCAAGGAGTTGTACCCCTAACATCTGAATTACCAAACCTGAGGCCAAGCCCAAGTTCCTCATTTGATTCTACTGATATTGTAGCATGTAATCTGTCAGGAGCGACTCATAATTGCGAAGGTGTTTATGTTTCTGGCGACTTGCTAGATGACCCAGCAGATGTTTTTGCGCACGATGTTTCTGCAGGACAAATCTTAGTTACAAAGGTTATTTCATCATCTGCTGCAATCGATGTTAAATTTCACTTCCAGAATCAAACCTCTGAAATTATGATTCCAAAAACCATCAGTTTGAATGTAAATACATCATTAAACTCCAATGAAAAATCTATAATCACTATACCTGAAGATGGAAGAATAATAATTTCAGTTACGAGTCCTGACATCGGCACGGTTTGGGCACTAAGAACGCAGCTGTACAACAAACAGGATTTGACTGAACTAAATCATTTAGATTCGATTGCTGGCATTGGACAGATGAATTTTAAACATCACTTACCAACATTCGAATCACTGCTCATTACTAATTCGGTGAACGAATCTCTCGAACCAATTCCTCTATTGTACAGATTTGTTTATTCAGAAAACTATTCTTCAGAATGGATAAATGCCACTATAGGAGATAGAATTAGATCCATTTCTGAATCTGATTATGTTGAATTTTCTTGGGATTGTGATTGCATCTGGTTCGCCTCAATGTCAAGATATAGGCACTATGATGCAGGCTGGGAACAAGATGCACCAAGTTTGCGTCCTTTAACCGCTACAAGTAACAATTCAAGTTACCCATTAATCCAACTTGATGGAAGAATAGAGACCGGTGAATTAACTCTACATATGGGCGACTACAGAGACATGCTTAGAATAGAAACCACAGGTTGGAATGAATCCATTCACTTAATCGAAGTAATCGTTGAAGGAGACATTTTTGATTTAGAAGTCACGATTTTTGATATTGACCAAAATTCATGGGAAGAACTCGACAGTGTTACAAAATCATATTCAATGAATAATATCCGTGCATCTCTAGAGGTAGGGAGAGGAACGCACTTTGTACGTATACAGCATGTTAATGGTTCAGATTCGCTAGATGTAGACAGCGAACCTGTCGAGTGGAGTATAAGGATAACTACAGCTGTAATCGACGAGGGTGAAGAACCATGGTTCCCTCCATCTGATGAAGTAAAAGACGCTGCAGGGGTATTTTACTGGCTAATGGGAGCAATAATGATTATTCCATTCTTATTTTTCCTCATTCAAATACAGAGAGACAAGCAATTTGCTGAGGAATTTGCCAGTAAGAAAAATCGTTTACAGTGGTTAAGTGAAAGGTTAGACAAAGGAGAAGATATTGGATCAGACTTATCGAGGGCTCTCAGAACTATGTCATCTCTTGAATGGGAAGACTCCATCAGGACTTGGGGGAAACCAGAAATAAGGCACATTACAAGTGGTATCGACATTGCATTATGGACACTGGACAGAAGACTTTCAAACACCAATGGAATCCCAATTTTGGTAGGAATTATGGCAAAAGAAAGCGAATGGAGTGTAGCCGCAATAAGATTTGAAGCACCTGAGGGCGAAGCTTGGGCAGTAACATCAGTAGAACCAAAACTATTGTATCGTAAGGACGAAATTTTCCTTGATACTATTGCTGCAGGCTCTAGGATTTTCATTAAACTCGACCTTGAAGGAAACGCGTCATCATTAGACGTTCACGTTTCAGGGATTATGAATTATGAACCGATAGCGGCAAAGCCCACTAAAACGATGAAAATTGACTCAGAAGAAGAGTGATTAGTTTCGCCGCTCCTCTGCGTCGTCGATTATCTTGTCAATAGTGTCACTTTTTCCATTGAGTGGATCTCGAAGGTTTTCTAATGCTTTCTTTGTTGCCTTATCCAGTTTTCTAGGCATGAATAACTTGCATAAAATTACCACATCACCTCTCCCAACCCCACGACTTGAGGGTAATCCTCTGCCGTGTATTGTGATAGTGTCACCTGAATTTGTCCCGCTCGGTATTTTGATTTTCAAATCAGCATCATCTATGTGCGGTATACTTATCTCAGTTCCCAAAGCTAGGTCGGCGAAACTAAGCGGTAGTGACATGATTAGGTCCATTCCGTTTCTTTCGAACCAGGTATGTTCCTCAATCATCAATTCGATAAATAAATCACCTGAAACTCCATTACCCAGTGGAGCAGGATGACCTTTTCCTCTCATTCTTAATCGAAGACCGTCATGTGCACCTTTTGGAATATTGAATCGAAGAGTCTGATTTTCAGTAACTACGCCATCTCCTGAACAAGGTTTACATCTTGATTTAGCAATTTTACCTGAACCACTACAACTGTTGCAGGGTGCGATAGAATCGGACAAGAATGGTCCAATTTGTTGTCTAACACGAACCTGACCGTTACCTCCACAATCATCGCATGATTCCGTCAAACCATCTTTTGCACCTGTACCTGAACAATCGATGCACACGGAGGGTAAATCGGCTTCAATTTCGTCGGTCCCACCATTGAGTACGGTTTTGATTGATATTGAGTGACGTATCAATATATCATGGCCTTGCCTTTGAGAAGACCTTCTCCTTCCTCCTCCGAAAATATTCGAGAAAAAATCACCGCCCAAAATGTCATCAAGATTGATATTGAATCCTTGAAATCCTCCTGGTCCAAATGGCGACCCACCTGGTCCATTGTGACCAAATCGGTCATAATTTCTGCGCTTTTCGGAGTCGGACAATACCGCATAAGCCTCCTGAATTTCCTTGAATTTTTCATCTGCATCCGGTGAATCATTTTTGTCGGGATGGTACTTTCTTGCTAACGAACGGAAGGCCTTTTTCAGTTCTGTTTCATTTGCTTCTTTTGAAACTCCTAACACTTCGTAGTAGTCCCTTTTATCGCTCATGATTACACTTCCGATTGTTTATTGCGGGTAGTAGGGGGTTTTTCATTACAACGCTAAAGATTGCTTCCACAATTTGAACAAAACCTCTCCCCGATTGGATTTGGGGAACTACAAATTTTGCAAATCGGTTGGGGTTGGAAATTTGGATCTGAAGCAACGGATTGAGAATTTCCGCTTGGAGGAAGACCATAGGCCAGTTCTTCCATTGTAGGCTCTCTTGGAGCGTTGATCACCTGCTCTTGCTCGATATTAATGGTCTCCATACCGTTGTCTGTGAATGATTGTATTTCCATCGGCCTGGGATTTTTCCTATCGGTAGAAATTGGAGTCATTGGAGCAATAGGTCTCTGCGCGATTACTGGGGCTTCTTGACTTCTTAATTCCAAAGATTCTTTGATTTTACCATCCCTTGAATTTTGACTATCTTTTCCTCTTAGGTTAGAAATCCAATCAAGTAATCTATCCATTGGTGATGGTTGTCGGACAGCACCATATGTTGCGGCTACTCCAGATTCATCAAATTGGGCATCACCTGATACTCTATCCTGAGCCATTCTTACCCGGTTAGAATCAATCAACATCTCGACCTCTACCTCACCTTGAACTTCCTGGCCGGAATTATACTTGCCACTTGTAACCGATGACACTTGGCCCTGAAGATTAATCATAGCTTCCTCTGAAAGGGAGGATTCCATTTCAACATTCTTTTCCCAAACCCCACCTTCTTCTGCTTTGAAATGATGAGAAACCGACTTTACTGCCTTAGATCGACGCCACTCATGGTCTCGGACAATTGTCGTTTTCCGGTAAAGGAAGATTCCAATCACCAAACAAATTACGTGCAACGAAATATCTAAAGTTCCCGAAATCTCTAACATTTCACCTAAAGGTCTCACAAAAAGTCGTAATGTGTTGAGGATTAATATCGGCATTAACAACAATACTACACCTGTATATTGTCTTGCCATATCAAATCGATGAATCACTTTACCAATCAAGGTTTCCTTATCATGTTCTATCCCTTGGGGCTTTTCCTGACCGTATCAAACCGTCAAAAAGACCGATAGTAAACGCCGTATGTAAAATAAGTAAACATAGAGGAATACCATAAATTGATGTTATTCTTTGTCGAGAGTTAATTGCGGGACTGCCATAGATTAAACTTACAATAAACAGAACTCCGAGATAAACTGATGGTGCAATCCACCAGTGGTTTAAAGCAAAAATCAAGGTCAATCCAACTAATGGCAAAATCTCCCTAACATCAAACCGGCTTGGATGTTTGAGCACAACCTTTGTTCGCCAAAATCCGTAACGATGGGACATTTTCCACCAGTTCGTGAGAGTTGACCTTTTGTGCATATACACACAACTGACATCAGACCGCCATAATTCCCATCCTTTGGAAATCATTCTCATCGATAAGTCACTATCTTGGCTTGTAATGAAACGATTATCCCAACCTTCAACATCACGGAGAGCTTTTACATTATGAAGGCAAAATGCTGGAATTCTTGTCTTTTGCCTACCTTTGAATTTCTTAAATTGCCCTCCGCCAGACCCTATCGGGGACGACAAAGCACTCTCAATCCAATACTCTACATTAGTAACTGGATTTACGGATTCCGTTCTGCAACCGATTGCCCCCACTTCATACCCGAGATTCTTTTCCAATTCTATCATGTCTTGAACCCTCAACTCTACGTGGTCTGATGAAACATATGAGTGTCCAATTATTTCTAAAAGATGAGTAACATCTTCTGAAACGTGTTCAAGCGCAAGATTACGCGCCTGTGAGACTCTTTTCTCTTCGTTGTGGAGGATTTTGATTTTGCCTTCAAATTGTTTCAATATTTTTAACGTGCTATCTGTAGAACCACCGTCGACAATTATGATTTCGATGGGCAACGTTTGCGAAAGAAGACTTTCAACACACTTCGCAATGTAATTCTCCTCATTCAGTACGGGAACAACAGCACAAACCCGTACCTCCATATTCTACCCGATTTCAAATTGATTTGTCAAATTTACCTGTTAAGTTAATCTCATATGGAGATTTGAACCCCTATATGGAGAGATTGAAACTATCTGGTATTGGTGAGGGCCTCTCTACAATTGTGTCATCGAAATTAACGGGAGCAGACATTCCCGAACTAGTTCTTGAGTGCATTCAGAACATTTTCCCAGATTTTACCTGTGGCTTGCCTGCCCCACCTGAGTTTCCCACGAACCAATCCGATTCAATCGCTTGTGAAAATGTATCATTAGAAAATTTCGTAACGCTATTACATAAACAATCTATTTTGGATACTGCACTTGATTATATGTCAGCAGATTTAGGTCCGAATGGGACAACGTTTAGGATAACACGCCAAGCAGCTCTCGTAGGAAAGATCTCTTTTCCACTTCCAAATGAATCACCACTTGGCGGAGAAATTACAATTCAATTGATTGGAAACGACGTAAAAGATTGGCTAGAAGCGGCCACTTGGCATGAAGGGAGAGATAATGTTCCCAGAAGAGTGGGAGATGATTTATCGATGGATGCTAATGCTGACTCGGTAACATGGCACTGATTGCATCAGCAATTTCTTTATCTGGTCCTAACCAATTTACTTGGTTAGAATTATCACACCATTTGAATTCATCGTGTACCGAGAGTTTCAAATCTCCAGAAACAATTCTACAAATCATTACGTGAAGACGAACTACTACGTCATCGTGGTCAAAAATCCATTTCCCAACATCCTCATGTACTGTGACATCTAATTCCAATTCCTCTTTGATTTCTCGAATTAAACATTCTTCAGCAGTTTCTCCCTGTTCAAATTTTCCGCCTGGAAATTCCCACCAACCAGCATGTTTCTCAGATTGAGCCCTCCTTGCTGCGAGAAATTTACCGTTTGAAATAATCGCACCTGCTCCTACATCGATACATGGTGGCCTTAGCATTCGGTCAAGACATTGTATTACAAGTCCTTCAGCATTATTTTGTTCCAGCGGAAGATGTAAGAAACAACATGGTATTTGCCCATTATTTGCTTCTAAGGTTCGATATAAGGTCTCATTACAGATATAACTCCCAGCATCTTCACTAATCACTGGCCCATCTAACATTGATTCAATGTCCCAGTCTTCGATTTTTATTGTAGAATATAAATCACCATTACCCGTTATTGAAGTGTTTTTGACCAAACGACCAGAATTATCAGGAATAGAAAAATCTAGGAAATCCTTTGCTCTAATCTCAATTCGTGGGCTTTCCGCTTTTTCTGCTAATCCAAGATGCAGAATTGCAGAAAAATTGGAATCTTTAATCAAATCTGAAACGATGTTTGCACCTATTTCATCCACAGACAATATTTTTGATGTTATCTTATGGCCTCTTACGGTTTTACCATCAATCTTTCGAGCGATATCTCCTGAAATATTAGATTCATGTACCCCAAATGGTTCGAATCCGGTAACGAGAACCCGTGCTTGCATAATTGCTCCGAAAAGTAATACCTCAATCATAATTTTGTCGTCATATTGACAAATGGTGACATACACGGTGCGATTAATGGATATAGACGATGATGAAATCGAGGTCGTGGTATCTTCGGATAAATCAGTCGATTCCGTCGCTATTGGGAAAACAATTTGGAATGAAATTACTGGTGGAGTTGGAATTTGGGGTACATTCCGACCTATTATCGCAGTTACGCTTTCATTAATTCCATTCCTATTCTTAGGACAACACTTCAACAGAAATCATCAAAGAGGATTTGATTTTTTCTTCCTACAAATTCCCTTGGCCTTCACCCTAATTTTGTGGGTAGGGCTATACATTTGGTCTATATTCGATGCTTGGAGAGAAGCAAGCATCATTGTTTCAGAATCTCAAGTCCAAACCTGATTTTTGGTTTTGATTTCACCGCTGGCCATTCCAGCTAAATCTGATTTATCATCTGCGTCAAATTCATCAGGAATACTTCCTGAGATAAAATTTCCAACGTTATTGGATTCGATTGCCCAATACATAACTGATTCTTCGTTATTTGAATGACCTTTGTGTTCAGGATCTTCATGGTCGATGGGGGAAGTGTATACAAGATTCACTAACCCGAGCAGATGCCCTGCTTCATGAACAGTAACTGCTCTTTCAACTTCCTCCGCAGATGGCCTACCAAGGAAACCTTCAGATTCCTCTACAGAATCTTTGAAAATCGCTACTGTTGATGCATCAACAGCTACTCCAAGAACTGAATCATCTGTATATGTTCCTTTGGGAAACAAGAAATACCAATGTAGGGTGTCATCATCCATTGCATCATCACCTAAGTTCCACCTTACTTCCCTCACATCGTCACTGGTCCACTTTGTGTCAACAGAAAAATCGACAACTTTTGACTTGATACTAATACCATCTGGTTTGTCACAAACTTCAGTCAAACGATTTTTCACTAAATTCATTGCAATCGGTTCGTAATTTTCTTCATACAAGAAGTGGATGTCCATTTTTTTGAATTGGCTATCCTTCAAACAAGCCAAAGCAAGACCACCTGGAATCCCTCGCTCTTCGGGAAACAATTCATCCTCTCCAATACATCCGCTTAATCCGTATGTTAGTAATATCATTACCATGAAAATCCAGCGCATAATTTCACCTAAAAATCATCGGGGATGTCCGTAGGACTAAACAGTTGGCCTGGTCCAGTGGCTTGGGCTAATTGTGACCTCACGAGATGCTCCCACGCACGCATTACTCCCAACGCATCGCTTACAAGCATTTGTTCTTCTTCGATAGTCACTCGAATAAGTGTGTCTAAAATATCCATTCTATCTTTATCTGTAAGAGATAGTGCTTTTTCTAAATCAAAACTGGTTTCACTGTGTTTTATCTCGACATCGATTTCCCATTGATTTGACAAGTTTTCAGGGATGTCATCAGCATGGTCTTTCAATTGTGTAAATAACCGATTTGTCCATCTAGAAATTACCATGCTTGACTCGATAATCGGCATGTTCAATTGTTTTATTAGATTTACAAGTCGCTCTTGCAGAACAACCATTGAGTCAGTACCAGTCACGGATGATCAACTCTCAATCATTTAGATTGCATTTCCATGTATTGGTGACCATATGCTGCCCATTGTTCCATAGTCCAACCATCTGGCAAACCAGTTGGAGGCAGTGGAGGCGCAGGAGGAGCTGATGGTACAGGTCCTGTAGATGTTGACGGTTGTGTTTGGACGGTTGGGGGTTCTGGCTGTGAGTTACCTTGTAGCCCTTCTATTGTTGGAACTTGTTTTCCATCAAGAGAACCAATCACTTCTTCAGTTTGGTCAGCATCTTCAAATTCATCTCCTCGCCTTATCCTTCGTATTTGGACCATCGTCCACACAGCATACGACATTGCACACAGTGCAATTAGATACATGATTACAGATAATTGTGAATTGGCAACTTGATTGGCCAAAGCCGTTCCGTCTCTCTGAACTTCTTCTTTTATCAGTAACGGAGCAATGGAAATACGCTCTTTTTCTACACCTGAATCCAATAATAGGAGCCGATATTCAATAGTCTCTCCAACAGAAAATTCTGCAATTGTCTCAAGTTTTAATTGAGCCTTAGAGCCTGATGAAATTTGGATTTCTTTACTGTCAACAGTTTTCCAATTCTGGTCTCCAAGTAATTCCTGTAGAACAAAAGTGACGTTTCCAGATGCACCATTGTTCTTAGTTTCGATAGACAGCTGGACTGATTCACTAGGGTTAGGTGTTGGATTTGACCAAGTCCAGAAAGTTTCTGCAGAACGCAAACTCACGTCTGGTCCAGTAAGTGCCAATCCCCAAGATGCAAGAGGATTATCGATGTTGTTACTATCGCTGTTGAATGGGTTACCTGATGCATCAGAGCCTGTAACCCACACGTCAATACTGTATGATGGCAGTAATTGGGTAGCTCCGTTATCGGTAAGGTCTATCATTCCAGTCCAGAAGTATTGGTCTTCGAAAGGTGTGGTGTCAGGAAGCGTTGCAGAACCACGACTAATTTCGGCTTCTCCAGCACGAACGAGATAGTGCAGTACTGCAGGATCATCGTCTGAAAATCCTTGGTCGTCTCTTGTTTCAAGCATCACTTGAAGATTATCAGCTAGTGAAATTGAGATTTCTTGACCTGGTTCTAAACCGGCTAATGTTATTGCGTTGATTGACGGCCTATCGCCATCTACTGCTAATCGTAATCTAGGTTTATACTCAGATTGATCCTCTGCAATTCCAGGCAAGTCGATTAGTTTAGCCTGCAAATCCAAATGTCCACTTCTAACATAAGGCACGAGCAAATCAATTGAGAAATATCCACCCTCACGACTTGTCGTTGTCCACTCATGGTCATAATCGCCAAGAGAGATGGTGAAAGCTCCAGATGGGGCGGGAGTCTCGTCCTCAGAGAATAATACTCTTCCACTAAATCTTAATGCCTGTCCTGCACCAATTAGGGTTTCATCGAATTCTGGATTATAGTGATTGGTTCCATCTCTCAATTCGACAGCAAGAATATGGCCGGGTTGTGTATCAAACCTTAGGTCGTTATCTAAACTCCAAAGGTCATTACCTAATCCCGCTTTGTGGACGTTACACGGAATAGATTCGTCTAACCCACATGATTTATCTTCAATCCAAACCTTTGGTATGAATGTTACAAGACCATCTGTGTCCCAAACCTCTGGGAAATCCCAAGTTAACTGGAATCTAATTGATAGTATCATCCTGGACTCATTTGTTGGATCTAGTATAACTCCTGAGTACAAATTGGAAACTGCTAACCCGGGACCTCCACTTTCGAGGTGGAGTTCAGGCATACCATCTTCGTCCTTTGAAATGTAGCCAAAAATGGATGTCTCGTCATCATCGTAATCCTCTGCTAATGCTAATTGGAAGTAATTTACATCCCACCAACCGTTGATATCAGATACCATGAAAGTTGCAGTATAAGCAATACCTGGGTGGAGTGGTTCATTGTCATCATGACCCAAGATGGTTGAATTATCAATATCCATCTGAGGTTCGAATTCTTCTCTTATCTCGTACCAAGATAAGGAAGCATCCCAGTCAGGGGCAACGTCTCCTGGTCTTTGGCCACATAGTTCAAAGCCCTCAATATCACAAACCGGGCCACCACCCATCGCTATGACATTACCTTGGCCATCAGTACCAGATACATAGAAAGCAACCTTGTCTTTGTGGTAAAGCATCGAGTCATCGATCAAACTGTTGAACACGTTCATTCCTCCCTGTCTTATTTCAGGTGTTGTCATGATTTTGGTTCTGTATTCGATAGGCTCAGGTAGGCCATTAAAGTTGGAGTCGTCACATTTTTCATGCTGTCCTGCTTCGCAACCAATCCAATAATGCAATTCAACTGTTTGTGGGGGGTCAACTGAATCTTGAATAATCACTTCGATTGCTTGTCCACCCGGTGATGGTGGCCCTTTATGCATTTCAGATTCCATTAGCGGAGTTGCTGAAATGACCAACGGAGCATTTCCATCAAAGATTAATTTAATTGAATTATATCCTGGATTAACGTACTCAGAACCGTTTGTCATGTTCACTGCTGAAACGTACAACACCATTCCACCAGGAGCAGATTCCGTTGGCGACATGAAGGTCAAATTGTATTGTCCGAAACCGGGATTTGATTCCGTGTGTAACAAAATTGGTTCGTCAATAGGGTCCCCGTCATAGGTTACATTTTGACCCATTACCTGTAATTCAAACTCTCCAGCGAGAGGGAACAATGCCGAATTTTCGAAATTAATACCACCAAGAATTGTGATATTATAACCACCTCTGACCCAATCGCCAGAGTACAATTGTCTACCGGTTTCTTCCCAAACTCTCATTCCGTTCAATTGTATGTCGTTTTCCACGTTTAGTGATAGGGTATCAGTAGTCCAGGATTGAATTTGTGGCCCTAGATCGTCACTAACCGATACGATTGCTTCCATTTTCCTTTCGTCATCCCATGACCAATCTACCCGAAGAGGAATCACCACTGACAGTATTCCTTCCACACTGAGTGAAGAAGTACAGTTTCCTACGTCGAATTCCACGATACCGTCACCATCGCTCTCAATTGAACAGGTATCACCTCTTATCCACTTGAATGCTGGATTTGGCCCATTAGAATTGTTAAGTCCGATTGTGGCTTCTGTAACTCTGTCGACTAAATCTCCATGTGCCATTCTAACTACTAAGTTACGATAAACACCGTCTGGTGCCACAAGATTTCCTTCGAGACTTGCATCGAGAACTCGTGTTTTCAGTCTGTATTCTATGTCAATATCTGAAAGTTTGACCCTACCGGGGGAATTTGCTTTAACACCGATTGGTATTTCGACAGTACCTACTCCATTATCTGGTATTAGATTGTTAAAAGCATCAACAAGAGTTGGCGGATCTGCTACGACAACTCCAACGGGTGAATCATCTGAAGCGACTACAGAACTTTCATTGAGGAATAAAATTGAATCCCATTCCCAAGTATTATCTGCACCAACATCAAGTTTGGGGCCATCAGGGTAGCCTTCTTCATACCAGAGAATCATCTTGTCAACTTTTGGTGTTGTTGTATCATCAGTCGTGGACATTAGCACAGAGTATAGAATTTCATTTCCTCCACCTTGTGTAGAGAAAGAAACTTCCTGATTGTTCAAAGCGTCTTCCCAAGTGCTTCCATTGTCGTTTGAAACTTTGACTGTAACTTCGGTTGTCGTTGGTTCATCAGAAGTCCAAACAGCTCTGACTTTTCCAACATTTGTTCCGGTTGAAACCCTTTGGCTAGTCCAATCTCCCGTGGTCGAATAAGCAGTTGCATATTCCAGACTCATCCACCACGAGACCGCTGAAGAACCAATTAGTTGCATTTTCCAAACAAGTTCAGTTCCAGGGTGCATGAAATGTATGGTTTGATTTGTTTCTACTGCCTCCCAATGAGTTCCGTTATCAGCGCTCACCCAGTAATCAACTCGGTCTCCTTGTGTTGGAGCAGTCCAATGATTTTTCACATTAACTGCCACAATGTCTTCCTCTGATGTAATGGTTTCACCAATCCAAGTTGTTGTTCCAGGTGCGGGGTTGGTAGGATATGTTATACCTATACCAAATTCTCGGTAATACAAGGTTTTTGAACTCCAAGTCGAATATCCAGTATCCACAGTCAAAATTCTCTCCCCGTCGTAAAACATTCCAAGACCTTTAGCAGTAATGTCTCGAGTTCCAGCTTGTGGTACCAAAGAGGTAGAGGTGCCTGATACCGCCCAAACGCTCATTTCGTCAGTATCCTGCCAGTAATTACCCTTCATGCAACGCATGTAGAAGACGTTATTGTGGACTGTAAGACCGTGAACCGAACTTGATGTTTTTCCACATTCAACAGCTGAGGACATGAAAGAGTAAACTGTAGATCCCCTGGTGAATTGACCATTATTTCCAAAATCGTAAGAGATAATGCTCCTCTGTTCTCCATGAACAACCCATACTTCTCCGGTAGTTCTGTCATAGGAAATACCACTGTAATCCCCATATGTTCCCGCTGGACTCAAGTCATACGAATCCAAACACTTCCATGTCCAATCATCTGAAACATCGATTTTCAAGACTCGTAGGTACTGAGTTGGAATTGAGGTTGAATAAAAGTACCTGTAGGTCGTAAATATGCCATACAGGATTTCATCGTCTGTGATTGTCCAATCTTTGAAACCATATCCCTTGTAATATGTTGAAGTTGGGTCCTGTGGAAGCGCACATGAGCCTTGTTGTAAGTCGACAATAATGTCTCTTGAAACATTATTTGGATGGACTCTATGTACCACCTTATCGAAATTAGTTCCAGAGAAGGTTGATAAGAACAACCAATCATGATTTCGTAAGATTGCACCTTGTCCTTGTGCCATCAAATTGTTACTAGAAATTCTAACTTGGTTGCTAAACCTAGTTTCAGTCGAGTTAGATGTGTGAGGTTGCCTAACCGCATAACTACCATTATCTAGCCAAGCAGTGGTTCCAGGGTTTTCTTGCTCAGACAAACTATGCGAATTCATTTGAGTTTCGAAATCTGAAAATCCTAGTGTCAATTCCCCACTTCTCGCATCTGCTGAGTTCGAATCTCCATCCATCCATTCCTCGTATGTATCAGTAGTCACCTGAGACCATCCTGTCGATGAAGCACCGGAAAGAGTTACTTCTACGTCTAATATTTCTGCTCCTTTTGGAATTGCGACCTTTGATGTTTTATCAGAGCCTCCCTGGTAGAGAGCTATATTTTCGACACTACCGTCCGAAAATGTGTAAATGTGACGTGTTGCAGTATTTGCAGAAGCCTCACTGAGAACCATTTCTGAAAATGGACTCATTGGTGTGAGAACCATAATGAATACCATTATTCCAAGCGCAAACCGAGAATTAGTTTTTTGCAACATAGCACCCCTTAAAACAGGGAGGTGTGACATGATTATTGAAGTATGCGGATAATGGTCACACGGATAATTTTCCAAATTATTCCTAATCACGATTCCCTGCTATCATATCTTAGAGGTGATGAATCACCTCTCAGGCCGTCTTCTTCATCGTCTTTTACTTCGAACCAATCAACCAACCAATCACCGTCTGTATCCCAATTTAGAGGGTCACTACCCTCCGCAATGTGGTCATCATCCAAATCTAGCATATACCATCCTAAAATACTCTCACCATATTCCAAAGTTGGAGCACGGTTTGTATTTCCTTGATAGTAAATACCCCACAAGTCAGTAAGGTCGCCAGAACTAAGCGTGACATCATCGGAGGGGACGATAGTCAAAAAGTCTGAATCCTGATCATCTAGGATTAACACATAACTTTCATCGTTAATATTCTTCTTAACCATACCAAGATAATTGGTCGTGTCTTCATCTATTTCACCAAGACCAAGTAGATATGAACGCAATTGCCACCATTCAGTGATTAAGCTTCCATTCCATGTTTCCCCAGATAATCTTACTGCACTAGGTGAATCTAAATTCGGATTAGTAATCGCGTAAAATTCCATGAAATTTGTATAAGGTGAATATTCGCATGTAGCGCCACTGCAATCCCAATTTCCGTCCTGGTCAGGATCTTCGTTTGCGTCAAGAGGGTCTCTTGGGTCAAATGTAGCCCAAGTTAAACCCAGCTCCGGTCTTGAGTAATTTCCATCATCGAATGACAATGGCCTACATGATGCTGTAGAAGACGTGCAAGGTAAGCCATTACCTATGTCAATCCACTGAACTTCAACATATTTTTGAGATGAGAAATTGTCGTTTGTTTCATTCCATCCCTTTTCGTATTCATACCAATCTGGTAACATATCACCATCAGTATCGTCATCCATTGGATTGGTTCCGTACTTGAAAACCTCTCTGCCATCTGACATGTTCCAATCCCTCTCGTGAGATTGAACTATTCCTGCAACAACTTCTGTGTTAAATGTGATAGCATCGGAATCAGAATCGTTTGAATCTGGCCTTGTTCCGTTCAAATACTCCATGATATTTGTGAATGGCAAATCACCTATTCCGTTTTGAATGATTACTCCAGATGGTGTAAATTGACGGTCTTCCCATGTTCCTTGAGTTGCGGGGATGTCAAAACTAGTACGGCCGTACCATCCATCACTGTCTCCATCGTAATCAATGTCAAAAGGATTAATCGGATTGGTTGACCAGTGATTTTGAGTGGTCTGGTCTGGTAGACCATAAACCGCATAACAGAACTCCCATCCATCATCAATTCCATCAAGGTCAGAGTCTGAGTAAGTTGGATCGCTTATCCCGAATAGAGTTCTATTGAAATTCTCAGAGTCCACTTCATTAATCAAATCCATTCGAAGTGTGGAAATAGAGTCTTTATTCCTAAAGGTATTGAAAATTGCTCTTCTCGCTTCAAGAATGGTGCTACCATCCTCAACATATGCGGAAATTGCGTCATCACCGAATCCAATTAATCCTGCACCTGTGGAAAGCCTCTGACTATATTTACCATAGACTCTTGATTCGTATTCTCGTTTATTCGTGAATTGTTCATCCAGCGATATATTGCCATCTCTGTCACAATCCACAGAATCTTGGTCACTGTCCAACCACTGGTCAGAATCAATGAGTGGATTCATTGACCATCTGTTGTTCTCCAAGTCCCAACTTGTAAACCAGTACTCATATCCATCAATCATCCCATCGTCATCGGTATCGGATAAAGTTGGGTCTGATATCCCCATGATCGTAGAAATAAAATTATTAGCGACTCCTGTCGATTGCCATTCTGAAAAATCTGCGAGATGTCTTTTTCCTCTTTGCCCTTTCTCAAGAATCATAGTGTAAACTCTCTGAGCTTTTTGTGTTGGGTCATTCAAGTCTCCATCTATGTGCATCAGTGGTGAATCGATTGGGTGATTTCCTCCATTTTCAGGATTTGTTGTGAGCAGTGAAAACTCTTGTCCGTCAGTCAATCCATCCTCATCTGCATCAAATGAACCATCTCCAGGGACAAGTGGATTCAACGTCCAAACCTGAGCTGTATCATTCCATGTAGTAAACATCAATTCTAACCCATCGAGGAAACCGTCTCCATCTGTATCTGGATTGTTCGGGTCAGTTGTCCAACCTGAAATGTTGATCAAATCTTGAGATATGAAAGAACCAAATGATTCAGTATTTGTTATTCCTGGCCATTGTTGAATCGTGTATCCAAGGCCTGCAGTGGTTACAAACCATTGTGGTGAGGAGCGGTTTTGATTTGTTTCAGACATTCCTGGTGCAATGCTATTGTATTCTTCCCAGTTGCTCATTCCGTCATCATCAGCATCTTCCCATCTGTCATCAGAATCAAGAGGATTCAATGTCCAAATTCCATCAAACATGTTCCATCTTGCATACCAAATTTCCCAACCGTCAGGCATACCATCAGAATCGCTATCTGAGCTCGTTGGGTCACCAGTTAGAATTCCATCAGAAAATATGTCTTCCGGCATTCCGTTGTCAGAAATATTTTGGAACAAATCGGTGCTGAAACCATCGGGTATTTCTTCCCCATCTAGACTCTCGTTTTGTGAAAATAGGTTATCCTTGATGTTATACTCCAACCAGTTTACAAATGCTTCATTCTCTTCTATGACGCCATTGTGATTTATGTCAAAACCATCTCCATCTGGATTTTCGAATGCATCGCTACCATTTAGTGGATTGATTCCTACTCTGCTAACATCCCAAGTACATGCACCTCTGGCCTCCCAGCCATCAGGAAGTGAGTCTCCATCTGAATCCTTGTTATTGGGGTCTGGATCAGCCCACAATGCTACAGCTGATTCTGTTTCTAAGTGACTTTCTAATAGGTCTCCAATCAAACCTGATTGTTTAATCAGACTCCATTGATATTCACAAAGATTGGATAATCCGTCACCGTCTGCATCCCAATTTGCATCAGCAGGGTCATTTGGATTCATTGTCCAGTTGTTTGAACCGGTAAATGTGCTACCAATCCATCTCCTGTGTTCTAATTCCCAACCATCAGGCATTCCATCTCCATCTGAGTCAGGATTTGTCGCATCAGTTCCAAAATCAATTCCCAAGGAAGAAAGATAGGTGGTGTTTACCGATTCTGCGATAGATTCATCACATACATGGATGTAATCATATTGATTTGTATAATGGCACCAAAGAGGCGTAGTTTCATGGAAAATTCCGAAATATTCTGACCCGTCACTAACACCATCAGCATCTGTATCTACATTTCTTGGGTCAGTCGCATTGTAGCCAGCATTTGTTCTGGCGGTATACCTGAACTCATCGAGGTTCCTCCATAGTCTCTCATTAATTGGATCGCTATCGAGATTCACACCATCACTATCTGCGTCAAGTAAAGCATCCCAAGGGTCAGTTGGGTCTAGCCCATATCTAACTTCCCAGCCATCCAACATTCCATCTGAATCAGAGTCGTTTGCCATTGGATGCATTAGTTCTAAGTTAGAGTATTTTCCTGGCCCTATCCCTGTGAAAATGGTATCAATTCCTTCGACACTATGGACACCTATCGCAGAAATCATACCCGGCACCCATTCTTGATTTGTCATACCATAAACGGCACTATATCCCCCGTTTAAGGTCCATAATCCCCATGCAGATCCTATCAACAATTCAGAATCTGTGGGCAATATCGAAACAATATCGTTTGTTCCTGCAACCGTGAATCCGTTTATTCCAGGATGTTCCAAATCGCCACTGTGGGTTAGAGCACCTGAAAGGATGTCAAGTTTGTGAAGGCCGGAAGGAGTCCCTATCCAAACAACTTGTCCTGGTGAATTAGCTGGTCCGTCGACAACTAAGGCGTTGACTTGAGCAGGATTCCCACCACCAAATGCACCTACTGCTCTCAATGATTCAATATTCGAAGCGATTGTTGTTGGTTCTTGAGAGAAATAAAACTTCCAATTTGGCACTGCGGCGTCTCTTGCGCTTGATGTTTCAACTGTCATTAGACCTACATCAGTACCCACATAAAGCATTAGGGAACCATCGCTTACTTCTGAATGAGATATTTCTGTTGCAGTGGCGTTACCGCTGTTCAATGCATTTGAAATTCCAAGGCCTATGTCGTATTTTGTTATGGAAAATGAATTTACTTGGAAAACCGAACCGAATCCACCTTGTCCAAGAGACAAGACATACTCATCAGAACCATCCGAGACTAACTGTGTGCCGGCAGTGTATCTTCCAGAGTAAAAATCCCAAGAAGTAATTTCTGAAATATCTCCATCCACTAATGGTGCAAACCAAACACCCTTTTCGGTAATCAACACCAAACTTTCGGAAAGAAGAATCATATCATGCAAGTCGTGACCTTGTGGCAATTCATGGTGTATTGCAAGGTTTTCCTCAAAATTTAGTATAGAAACACCCAATTTTGTACCTACCCATAATTCATCACCTATAGACATTATATCCCTTACATCATGATTGTAAATCGATATTTCATTGGAATTTATCTCTTGATACAGCATGTATTCTTTGTAACTATCAGCGGTAGAATCAAGACCAACGGACCTCATTCCTGCTTTTACTGTATTACCATCATCTAAGTGAGTAAGATATTCTTCCAAAGTTGACAATTGTTCACCAACAGCTAATGCTTCCACTGATCGTGCCGCATCTTCGCTAATTGTCCCGTCTCTGTTTGCATCCCATCCATCATTGTCGAGGTCAATGAGTGCGTTCGAGCGATTAAGTGGGTCGAGTCCAAAGTGTATTTCCCAGCCGTCTTTGATGTCATCGCCACTTGATGGAAATAACCTTCGATTTTTTACCCCGTCCCAATTGTATCTGTCACTATCCTCATCCAAAGGGTTGGTGCCCAACCAGATATATTCATCAACTACGTTTTCAGTCCCATTTCTAGCACAAGCAGATAGTAAATTTGGAAAATACGTGAAGTTACTATCAGAGGAAATGAATGGCCAATCATAAAGTGATGCAGAACCGGGTCCTGGCGAGTAACATCTCAGACCGTCTAATTCGTTCGTCCAATTTGTAGGAGAATTAAACTGATATTCCTCGGATGAGGTAAGCATTTCGTTGATTGTCAGAAAACCATCACGATTGACATCAAATCCATCGTCATCCAAATCTACATCTGCATCGCTTGCGTTGAGTGGGTCGAAATAAAGACAGGTGAACCTCTTTTCATCCGAATCAAATCCACCAAGTCTTTCACACATGTGTGCTTCAAAACCGTCTGGCATGCCGTCTCCATCGGTGTCTGATTTTCGTGGGTCGAGATAAATTCTATCACCAGATTCTTCCACAATCCCTGTTAATCCTCGCTGGAAGCTCGGACTTGTACATTCAGCTGGATACGGCCAACAGTATTCTTCTGTTGAATTCATGCCGTCTAAATCATAGTCAACAAAAGCATCAGATGCATTATCTCTATCCAATCCTTTCATCACTACTGCTCTACCATCTGGTGATGAAAAATTGATATATTCACCAAACAGATTTTCATGTACATCTGGTATCTTGTCCCCATCAGAATCGGTAGCAGGTGGTCTTTCTCCCTCAGTAAAATTTGGGTTTGTTGTACCAACATTTGAAATTGCAGGTAATTGTGAGACTAAGAACAAACCTGCAACGACCATTACCGTCATCAAAAGCGTTGACTGTGAACGACGCATACTTATCACCTTGAGCGCGGTTGCACCCAATATTCTGCTCAATCAAACCAGCCTTAATAGAGTGATGGAACAATGTTCAGACAGCAATTCACCTGGCACTTTGGTTTTTTGTGTGAAAATTGCCAATTCTCAAATGAAACATAGGTTAATTCAAAGGCCATACGCGACGGCGATAGATTGTTCACATGTCTTTGTCATTCACTCACTTGGGAACTGGGAGTAGAGGCAACTCTACACTAGTCGAATGTGGTGACAAAATGGTCCTTATAGACCAAGGATTTAGTGGCAAACAACTCGAGTCAAGATTGGCAAGGATGAATATTAAACCCTCCGAAATCGATGGCATTCTCATAACCCATCATCACTCTGACCACGGAGGTGGAGCAAAAATTGCTCAAAAGAGGTGGGACATACCTGTTTTTTGTAATGATAGAACTGCTACGGCTCTGAATCTTGATCTCAGTAGAGTCAGTTTATTCGAAAATTTAGACGCTGTAGAATTTGGAAGTGACCTAGCAATATTGCCTGTCCCAGTACCACACAGTGGCGCAGATAATGTTGCATTTATTGCGTCACATAACGGAGAGAGAGGTGCAATAATTACAGATTTGGGATCCTGGACTGAAGAATTAGTCACCCATGTTGCTGGTTGCCAACATATCTCAGTCGAAGCTAATTATGACCATAATAGGCTTATGAATGGCCCTTACCCTATGAAATTGAAAGATAGAATTTCAAGTAGAGGAGGTCACTTATCAAACAACCAGACAGGGCAATTTTTGTCGAGAGTCGTCGATTCAGAGACTAGGTCTGTGGTTTTAACACACCTCTCCGAAAAAAATAATGCACCACACTTGGCTGAATCTGTCGTATTATATCACATTCAAGAGCAATTTGAGGGAGATATCCAAATCTCGTTACAGGACGGCCCTGAATTCACCCACCACATAGGTCAAAGTGAATCAGAAAGGGTCGCCCAAGAGGGAATATATCTCCGAGGATAGCCCAATTTTAATGTTAAATTGGTCAAACCATAAGAGGGGGGAATTATCTCTTCAACATGATGAGAGGCACTACTTGTCGCCGCAATGACCTCGCTGTCAGCGAAGTTATTGGCGTAGTTATGCTTCTTGCCATGGTAGTCACTATGATGGGTGGTGTTTTCCTCGTTTTGACACCTTACGTTAATGATTTCCAGGACAATACATCTTGGGCCAATTCTAATGGAATAGCCGAAAGGTTAGACTCAAGGATAGATGTTGTTGCTTCTTCGGCCAACAATACTGGATTACGCACTACAATCAATTCATTATCAAGTTCAATTGCCCCAGTGATAAATGCTGAAATCTGGACTTTGAGTGCTGATTTGACATGGAACGAAAGGGTGAATGTAGAATATCTTAACCAAACAACATTTTCTATCCATGCCGTAAATGAATCCGCTGTAAAAGCAGAAATTTGGACATCTGAATCAGTAGAATACGTCAATTTTACTCCGAGTGAAGAACCTATCACAATATCCCATAACACAACATTACAGGGAACATATATTGTAACCATTTACAATGTTCACGATGTAGCCATCCACAAGTATGCGCATGCATCGCTTTCAGGCCTGTTAGTAAATACCAAAGTCCAAACTGGTGAACATTCGATAGGAATTATCAATGATGCAAGATTTGACAAATTTTCAAACGAGCCGTGGAAGGTAACCTCCTCACCTGATATGAAGATTGAAGAATTATTTGATGGCACCATGCGTTCGAGTATGTCCCTCAGGAACATCCAGGTGGTAGGTGCAGTGCCAGATGGCAGGGACGCTACTTTTGATATCAGGTCGAAAGGACCTGTCCAAATCTTTAGTGGGGATGCATGGAATTTCCGTTATACGTACAGTTCCGACCTCGGGCCAACAATTACACCCCAAATGAATGAGGGATGGTTAATCGATTACCAACTTCACAAAGTGTCTGATACATTAGAGGAATACAGAGGCATAAGACCATGGTTAAGAGAAAGTGGTTTCGATGGTATGACAATAGATCATGATGGAATGATGATTGATTTAGAAATCGACCTTCAACTAGTGGAGGTTAGTCGATGATGAACTCTAACTTGCGCAGGGACGAGGAAGCTGTAAGCGCCGCAGTCGCCACTGTTCTTCTATTTGGAGGTGTCATATCCATTATCGGGATTATGCTTTTGTCACTTGTACCAGTTATTCAGGAATTAGAAGGGTCGCTGAAAAGAAATGATATGCAATCCCAAATGGAAATTATGAATCATGAAGTAAATCTACTATCAGAATCCGGCCTCCCTGGGGATTCATCTGAAGTAGAGTTAATACCGGTTGATGGAACTCTAAGGTGGGATAGAATTCGAGGAGGAATGTGGTACTCAGCATCTTGGCATGATGATACAACCTTTAGAATTCGAGGGGCACTGGATTTGAATCGGGAAATTGAAATTAGACATCCTGAATCTCATGTCCAAGCAATCTGTTACGAGGACATGCGATTAGGCCCAGATAGACACTTTTTGTTTACTCCAAATGACAATGCGGACTTTGTCCTAGTCACACCAAAACATGGTTTGTCAATTCCTCTTGGACCCGTTATCGTCGAACAGGGTGGAAATGAATATCCTATCTCTATAGGAGATGTTTTGCGGTTAAATACCGACAGCGTGATTTCATCATCGCATGATCTGAGTGGACTCGAATTATATGGAAATGGCGGAGCAACTCTAGTCCCGCCAGTCAAGACTAACCCGGTTTCGGGAATGGGACAGAACTGGGCAATTCCAATTCCTTCAGGAAATACAACGGTAGAGGTAATGTCAAAATCAGATATGTTAGTCCAATACTCCATTGATGGCAATCTCCAATCACAAGTAGTAATCCAGCCAGAAGGAATTCAATATGGAAATTCCTGGATTAAGCAATTTCAAACTAGTTCTGATAAACTCCTCGAAATAGTGACAGATGTCGATGCTCAAGTTATGATTGTTCATGAAAACACTGGGCAGACTATGATAATGGGGCAAGAAAATAATTACATTTCGAAGAATTTCATCGCACCTCTATCTGCAGGTAACATCACATTCTTCAATCCAAATGAAAACTCTGCTACAGTAACTTGGCGAAATGGAGGTTACTCAATTCCAGGAAATCAGACGATGACAATTGAATGGCCACCTGTCGGAATAGAAAATTCGACTATCTTGAAGAGTGACGAGGATATTATGGTGAAGTGGAGTATCGAAAACAGAGGGGCATTTGTACTACCCGCGACCGATACAGGGCAATTGACAGGGATGAAATATATTGAAGATTCCGAAGATTCAATCTCGAATGAAACATCAACTCATGGCGATTATATGAAAAAACAAATCCTGAACGGTGACAACGGAATGATAATTTTAGAGGATGATGGAGATAATCGATGTATAACTGTAGACAAAACAGCCTCTGGTTGGATTTCAACAACTCTCCCGTGGGATACTATGAATGGAATTCCTGAAGGGCAGATAGTAAAATCATGGCAGTCTGGAAACCACCCTGCAAGTATCGAAATCACACTTATTGGTAGCGTAGATAATTCAAATTACGCAGTTTTGTCCACTGCATGGGCATTCCACATTTCTAGACTAACCTATGAATTTGATACGTCAATTACCGGATTAGAAGTCGCTTGGAGTGCAGGAGCTATTGTTACCAATCACCCAGAGATGCAACCTACAATACTCGAGGGACCTACAGATAGACAAGGCCCTGGACCTCGATTTAGTGTTACTGTACCATCTATCCACCCAACTTCAACATCAGTCGAAGGAAGTGGTTACATGAATTTGAATATGGAATTAACAATGCGACAAAGTTTGGCATCTTGTACGGCACATGATGTCCGAAGGGGTTGGGTCGGCCCATACGGAGATGCTATCGCCTCGTGGTCTAGCGAAGGCCTTGAGTCTTCAAATGACTGGATCGTTAATCCTGGTAAGTTTGACCAACTCAAAGATTACACTGGATGGGTGCCAGTGCCAAGTCACGGGCCTAGTGAATCAATTTGGCACACTGCTGGGGAACCGATTCAATTCAATCTGCAGATTAGTAGCATCGATGTAGAAATTGCGGAGGTGGGTTCCTGAGAGGAAAACTGGTGAAAGATAATTCTGGAGCAAGTACAGAATTAGGGTACATATTCACATTCATGTTAGGTGTAATTTTTCTATCAATGTTCAGTGTTTGGGCATTTGGCTTAGAAACCTCAACTAGAGAAAGGTGGAACAGCACTGCTGTTGATTTGAATATGGCAGATATCGCAGGTGCTGTCGAAAGGGCTGACGCCGCAAGCAGGGAGGATGTTAATTCAAGATATGCAGAAATCATTGAGTGGAGATTAACTGAAGCTGACGAGTCACTTTTTACACTTGTTTTAGACGATGAAGGTCTACATCTCGACCATACGGAGAATAGCCTAGATAGAGTCATATCGATTTCAGGAACCGGTGCGGGAATTTATGATGGTGAAATTTCGCTATCCGGTGCAACATACATCTGGGTTGTATATGACGACGGGGTCACCTACATCACTAAAGAAAGACCTGATTTTTGATTAGCGACCCATCACTGCGGTATGGACCATCATTTGCACTTCACGCATTCGTGTTTGTGCGCCCAGTTCCCTGAACACTGAAAGGGCTCTTTGCAAGTATTCCATTCTACGTTGCCTGTCAGGTGCCACTCCACCTAGCCTAGCTAATAGTTCACCAATTTGCATACGCAAATCGTTCGCTTCTGAGATGATTAGAGCTTCTCGATACCTTTCCAAAGCATCATCAATTCTGCCACTGTCTTGAAGAACTTCACCAAGCAGAATTGAAACCTCGACCAATGCGAGTGGGTCTCCTGCTTCGCCCATTGTCTCGAGGGCACCTGTGTAGTGATGTAATGCTAGGTCTGCATCACCTGTTTTCGCATAGAACCTACCTAAAACAGCCCTCGCTCTTGCATGTAAAATCGAATCCTCAGCGTCAACTGTACGTTCATATGATGAAAGAGCATGGTCACGTGCTCTGTCTTCTTTACCAAGGTCAAGAAGTGACCTTGCAAGGACAATTTGTGCAGGAATCAAGTCTTCGGAGTCGTTTGTGGACAGGATTTTTTCGACTTCAGAGTATGCTTCAAGTGCTTTTTCTTTATCCCCACTTCTTCTGAGGATATACCCCATATTATTGTATGATCTGGCGGCGCCAAGCGCATTATTTTGCGCAATGAATAGTTCCAGGGCCTTTGTGTGCATTTCTAAGCTAGCATCAGGTTCCCCTCTCTTCAGAGCAATATCTGCGAGGTTGGAAAGAATGTCGGCGATAATGTCATCCAAGCCTGCTTTTTCGGCAAGTGGTTTTGCCTTATTGAAGGCTTCTTCCGCTTCATCAAACCTTCCAAGTAATGAGAGAACCTCCCCCCTAAGCCTGTCAATTTTACACGCACTTTCTGGCGCAATGGAATCTAATTCAATTGCTACTAGCAGATGTAATAATTCAACGTGACCTTCCTTGATTAAGTCTCGACCTCTTTGAATTACAATCTCGACAGCATTTTCATGTCTTGAGGATGAGATTAGGTGATATATCATCTCCATCGCAACTGAACTGTTATCGGTCTGCTTTTCATACCACGACACTGCTCTGTTGTGCAAATCTTCTTTTGATTGATTGTCTAAACTTTGGAGAAGGAATTCTCTAATCAAATCGTGGACGTCATAGGTATCAGAGTCGGCTTGTCTGGCGAGACCTGATTCCACTAACTGGTCTAATTCATCTACACTCAATCCTTGTATTGTAATTGCTTCAAGTGGAATTGGTTCCCTGTAAACTGATAATGCACCCAAAAGTCTCTTTTGCTCACCTGATAATTTCGAAAATATTTCTATGTTCACGTAATTTTCAAGGGTTTCGTGGAAAGCGCCAGCAGATGCACCTCTGTTAATCAACTCAAGAATCAAAGGGTGACCCCTACTTAGAGAATGTATGTAGAGTAATTTTTCTTCCTCTAAATTATCAAATGCCGTCAATAGTGACCTTGTCGAGTCTTGGTCTAATCCTTCCAGAGGTAGAACAAGCGATACTATTTTTCCTTCAGCATCTTTTAGTGGCACTACTTCTTTGAAAGATCTAGAGAATAGTACAAGACCGATTTCGCCTTCATATTCAACCAGTCCTCTTGATATTGCCTGTATGGTTTGGTGCAATGATATGTCGCTTACTTTATGATAATCATCTATTACAATAAGAGCAGGTGAATTAGAAAGCGCATCTAGAATTAATCTTGCAGCATCTGTAGGTTGAGGGACGGGAGTTGCTGAAATGTAATCAGCCAGCATTGAATCACCGAGGCTTGATAACCAATCCGCAATTGCTTCAAAGAATGCTCTACTACCATCCCAATCTTGACAACGATGGTAAAGTAAATTCCTCTGATGTGTAAATGATTCAATAAGCTTGGCGGCCATTGTTGTTTTACCAATACCTGCTATACCTGGAACCATGAGGGTCGTGGGTCTAGCATCCAGCAAATTTACCATGTTTTGTAATTCCTTTGAACGTCCGTAAAAATGTCGAATTCTTGGTAAATCACTAAGGCTTGAAACCAATTGCTTTTCGACATGCTTTGTTAAATCACGCTCAACTAAATCAGCAGAAAGTGACCTTACATCCAAAATCGAGTTATCATCGAGATACCTTATCACATCTACCGGTCGCATTGAAAATGGTAATTGGTCCTGAATCTCTCCTAGTGTTGAATTGATAGTTTGGCCACCAGGTAAGATTGCTCTTAGTTTGAACTCACGCAATCTCTTCCATGTTTCATCTGCAAGTGAAATTCCAGACTCTGTAAGAAAATACGCCTTTCTCTTTCGGCTTACACCCTGGACGTGTGCTTGTCTTTCAACTAGTAATCCTTGGTCCTTAAGCCCTGCAATTGCACGAGGCACGTTGGACCTTGCAATGGCTACTGCGTTTGCAATTCCCATTTGTGAAAGAGAGAAAGGCACTTCAACAGAATTCATGAAGTCTGAAAAATCAGACAAGTGGAGTAAAATCCTCTCTTGCACACCTGGTTTCGGACTTGCTACCATTTAATTCCCTCAAAATATCTTATCCTGCCCTCACGGATCTATCATCGATTCATCACTGAATTCCAAAATTATTGATTCTCTTTAGTTGAACCAATATCACCAGAAATTGCACTATCAGTAATATTGTATGTAATATTCTGAACAACCTGTGGAGTTGCTTGATGGTTTGGATCAGGTTTCCATTCGTTTGCATTCATGTCCCAGATCCATCCTGGATGTTGTGGCTGTGAAACAGGAACCGGAGCGGGGGCTGGGGCTGGAGTTGCTTGTGCGGTTGCTGCAACCTTAGCTTTGGCCCATGCGTATGGGTCCTTTTCTTGTTCTTGATTTTCAGAGTGACCCATTTCATCATCAATTTCTTCAAATTCAATGAAGAAGTATGCACCCACACCAGCGAGCACTATTACTGCAATGATTACGAGTGCGGTAATCAACCAAGTCGACATTCCTTCTGATTCAGGGTCTCCAGATTGCAATGAAATGTCAACACCGTCACCCATACCTATTTTTTGAGAATCACTTTGTTGGAAGAAAATGTCGTAGTTACCATCGTCTCCAAGCTGAGATGAAGAGATCTCCATTTCCCATGTTCCATCAGGTTTTACCGTGGTTGCATTAAGATAGATTTCGCCTTTTACCTTCTTTGCAGTAACTTGAGATCCTGGCAAACCAGTTCCTCTGAATTCAGCAGAGTCTTCGAAGACAACAATTCCCGAATCTACTCTTTGAGCACTAAATTGTACTCCCTTGACCATAAAGCTCACTGGGTACGAAACAGCAAGAGAATCATGGATATCTCTTGCCTCGATTATTACGTTGACCAAAGACCAATCAGAAATTTCTGAAGATATCAAATATTTCGAGTTCATTGGATTATAGGTTAGTACTCCATCTGGAGATATTAGAATATGATCGAAGTAATCATCGTCTTCAACTGTTGCTGGGCTATCATAAACATTCCATGTGAAGTGCTGGGAAGAAGGACCTATTCCGTCTGAATCATTGAAGAAATCAAGTAAATTGATACTTGCACTCTCACACCTTTCGAAACTTGAGGATTTTTCGTCACAAAATATTGTCATTGTATCTGGCCAATTATCTTCGTTAACAAATACAGGCGCAATATTGTCTGCTGCTGTCGGGTTATCGATAATTATTCGAACGCTTTCGATGTTTGAATAATCAATACCATCGTATGCCTTTACCCTTAGTTCGTATTGTTGATCATGAACTAGATCGCTAGTATCCCAGTAGGTCGCCCAAGCACCATTTGACGCAAATGATGTAATAGGGTCAGGACCGTTGTTTAACTCAATACCGCTTGCTAGGTCGATTACACTAATCTCGAGACGAGTTACTTGCCCATCGTTATCTCTTGCAACACCGCTAACCAATGTCTCTTCATCAGCTCTAATGACGTCCATAGGAAGTGGGTCACTAATTTGAACGATAGGTATTCTGTTGTCGTTGTCGATGGTAATAGTAACTACATCTGGAGTGCATACATCGATTACCTCGCGACAGTAATTTGAATCACTTGCCCAAACAGTGAATGTATAATCACCGCTTGGAAGGGCTGAGAAATTCCAAGAGTCGGCCCAGGTTGGTGCACCTCCACTTTCAGCGGCGTAGTTCGCCGAGTAGTTATTTGGCCCTACAACCGAAAACCAAATGTCTGCTATATCGCTACCCTGAACCCCTTGGTAACTATCAGATGCAGTGCCACTAAACAGAACTTCTTGCCCATCATGAGTTGATCCGTCAATAGGAGTTTCCAGATTAATTGTTGGAGGATTGATGTTTAATTTGAAAACTCTAGTAACTACTGTTGATTCATCTATACCATCTGTGGACCTTACTCTGAAAGTAACATCATCCTCGAAGTGGTTTGCCATATCCCATTCAAAACTCCAGGACTTAAATGGCCAATTTGTCATTGTAACTTCTCCATTTGCACCTGAAGTGTCAGTAGCTTGATACCAATCTTGGCTACCATGTGGCTGAATTTCAACCTTCTTTACCTCTCCAAATTGACTAGAATAGGAGTCATAATCACTGAAGTATGGTCCAGAATAGCCATCGTGTGCAGAGCCGGACAGGACTACGTTTCTTGCAAAGGATGTACCATCATGTTGAGAAACCATTACTGAAGGAGCCATGTTTGAGAGATGAACAACTTCATCCACCATACCGGTTAGATCGAAATCATGGGTCGATGTACCTTTTCCAAATTTAGATGCCTCGACAGAATAGCTTGGCATTTCCCTTCCACCAGATTGACAATCTGAGTCTTGGCCATCTTTGAGTGTGTCTCCATCATTATCGATGTAATCGCCACAGGAATTTTCTCCTGGGTCTGTCACGTCATGGTCCCAATTGGTGTCTATGTGGAAGTCTGACGGCAATGAAATCCACGGAGTATAACCATATGCGTCGGTTGTCAAATTGTAAAGCGAGCGACCTGTGGCATCTTTGATTTTGACTAGCGCTTCTCCCACTTGTGAGTTATCTGCCTTCACTTGATACCTTACTAATTCCGCTTGCTCTACTTGTACACCCCATGCTGTATTCTGGTTCTGAACATGTACCTTAGATCGGTCAAAATTCTGTACATCAGCAAACGTGAATGTGGTTGCATTAGCCTTCAATTCCATTGAGAGTGGCATTCCTCTAGGAGGCCAATCAGCGGTTAATGGAACTGCAAGACACTCTGAAATATCTGTGTCACATTCTGCACCTTGCCATGAAAGTTGGACAGGATACAATGTGTTGTTTCCTGGGTCAGGAACTACTTCGCTTTGAATCGAAACACGCGATTCGGTTACGTTGTAAATCTGCGTTGCTCCTGAATATGTATTGTCATTAAAGTAAGCGATTGAGCCATACTTGTTACCGTAGTTGTCATCATAATGAGAAATGTTAGCCGCAAAAGCATTTGCAGTCACTATATCGTTACCCTGTGCATTAACGATACCGCCTTTAATTCTAAATCCATCACCAATGCTATTTGTTACTATGTTGTTGATGAAAGTTGCAGATGACATATAGACATGGAACGCAGGACAAGGGAAATCTCCGCCGTACATTGCTTGGGAACTACATGTACCTGAATTGTTAGAAATCTGGTTGTTTGCAAAATAAAGCCTTGATTTCGTTGGACTTGGAACATTCCAACCCTGATCTTTGTGATGGTATTCTCCAATCAAAACCGGTTCCTTTCCTGTATCAAGTATAGTATTATTTTCAGCAGAAACATCTGATTCACCATATATCCAAAATCCGTTCCAACCGCCTATTGGTCCAATCGTATTGTGATTTGCGGTGACGTACGACGACCTAATTCCAAACCCTGAACCTTCAGCTGCACCAGATATTGTATTTCTGTTAGCAACTACAATCGCTTCATCGTACGCTGTAATTCCCGCACCTTCTGCGGTTGTAATCGAATTATCTTCTATGTAGAAAGTGTATTTTGTTGTACCAGTTGTTAGGTGAGAGTTTGTGTCGATTGCGTTACATTTTATGTCCATTGAGGAATTTGTTAGGTATCCGCTTGAAGATCGCAAAAATGCTCCATATGAGTTCTGAGATACTGTAATTGTATCCATTCTAACGAATGAATCCTCAAGGTAAATTGCAGACCTTCCACCGCCTTGGGAGCCACAGTCAGTTTCGGCACCTGTAAATGCGGAATTCAATATTTGCATCACAACAAGTCCTGCACCAGCTCCGTATGCTTGGATTGCAGCTCCTTGGAAACCTTCCTCATCAACGCCAACTTCGAAGGTGCCACCATCCAATGTAGGAGATGCGCCGTTAATTGCTAGAACGTTTGTTGTATTGATGTCAGTAAAACTTGGATTACTGACAGATAGCGATGCGCCATCGAAAACCAATGCGCCATACTTTACATTGCCCTGTCCTGTTATGTCTACTGGTATACCATATGCTCCATCGATTACGATGTGGTTCATTCTAGTAGCCGCTTGATCTATTGTTGAATCTATGTATATTCCTGAACCACAGGACAGATCTGGATTCCAAAGTCCCGTAACATAGCATCGAGATGTTAGGTTTCCACCTGGAGCATCGCCCCAAATGAACCTAATCGGAGAACCTGTACTTGCTTGCGTAGCACCGCAAGAGGAGTCTCCAGCGCAAATTGAACCTTGGATGTTGATGTTCTTATCGTAAGGAACGTTGATTGTAGTTCCCGCATTGATAATTAGTTTCGAGCCCCCAGAGATTAGCAAATCCCCGTCTAAATTGTGAACACCCATCCAAGTTTCTGTACCAGTTAAGGTGCCAGAACTTGTTTCATTTATCGCCGTTACAGGTGGAATCGTTGTTGCCATTGCCACAAATAGTGATAACATAAAAATGCTAACAATCCCAATGCTCTTTGTCCTCTGTGCTAAATCCGACATAACATCGCCTCTAATCTCCGGATTCACAACACCAACTTAACACATTGGTACAGATTTCAATTGGAAAGTATCAAAATTACTTTATAATATCATATATTTTTCTTCCAAAAATTAACATTGTATCATATTCGAAATAAAATATCATTTTTAAATTCCTTTGATATTTGCACGCAGTAATACGTTTAACCAGATTGACAGGTCACATTCTCCTGTATTTCAGTTAGCCATCCCATTCCATTTATCACGCCATATCCTGATTTTGAATTGTGAGAAATTAGTCCATCATCAGTGATTGTGGAATTCATCAAGGCATATTTTACTTCATCAATACAATCAATATTTTTATTCTTAAGATGTGGTTCTGATTCAAGAATTAATGCCAAAATTCCACCGACTAAAGCTGTCGAATCACTCGTTCCTGTCGAGGTATAATACTGATTATTATCTCCAGTAGATATTAAATCTACACCAGGTGCGATTATCTCAGGCTTCAAATTGGGATGCTCTCTTTCTTGACCATCAGAATTAACGCTTTCACCCAAAGAGGAGCCTTCCCAAACCTTTCCATCCTTTTGTGAAGCCCCTACAGTGATTACTCCAGGGACATTAGACGGTGTAGTGACCCTTCCATCATCACCGTCACCACCATCATTACCAGCGGCTGCAACGACAAATATTCCCTTGCTTAATGCAACATTTACGGCGTTAACAGTTGGTCCATTCCTTGGAGAATTAGGATCGTTGACACCTCCTAACGATAATGAAATAATATCTGCCTCAAATGATTCCCAGCACCATTCTATTGCATTGGCCACAACTTCTTCATTACCCGTGTTTCCACCTTCACCATCATCCCCGAGAGCAGCTGCCATTCCGAGTACGACATTTGGTGCCGCCCCCACCATGTAACCATCAGCGGCCACGATTCCTGCCATCATTGTGCCATGTGCCAAAGAACCTCGGTCTACGGGTTCTTGGGAACCTGTTGTAAAATCTCTGAAAATTAATTCCAAATTTTCAAAATCGGAATGACTAGCATCAATCCCTGTATCAACCATACATAATCTAACTCCATCACCTGTTAGTCCAATGTCTTGTAAGTCTCTTGCCCCAGAATCTTCGTATGCCCATTCCGACGTTGGAGGTGGGATCTCAAGCCAAAAAAACTCCGACTTTAGAAGTGCCCAAAAAAGAATTGTCAGAATAACAAAAATACCAGCATTAGCAATCCTCCGTGTATTACGTCGCCTAGCAGGTACTGTATGAACGGGTAATGGAGCCCATCCAACTACTTCAGACCTCCACCCGTCTTGATGCCCATTTGTGGAGGGGTCAACAGCAGAAACTATTCGGAAATCGGTAGGTTCCGGCATGAAATCAACGTTGTCAAGTTGATTGTCATCCCCCCACATAGATGAACATACATCGTATATCTATTGAAGATATGTCTCTAACTACATGGTAGTCAAAGCATATTTTAACAGAAATTTACAATCAGAATCTACTAGAAGATCCCTTTCTGGCAACCTTATATCCACCATACAATGCTAAGATTGTGAGCATGAATATAACTACAGTAATCCACGGGGATTCTTCGCCATCAGCTACGTTAGAGAATTTTCTCGAGAAGTCGACTGGCTCAACTGTTGAATCAAGTGGTGTATCGATGACATCCAATCGAACCCTTAGGTGTGCAGTTCCCGGAGGTAGGTCTGAGTATGAGAATTCAGCCCACTCCACATCTTGTGCAGCGATTCTAATCGTGGTTTGCTGTGTTGGGTAATCGGTGCCTTCTTGAGATGCTTCGAGGTACACGATTACATCTCCTGTAGACAAGAATCCTGTGTTTTCAATTGGTACTCTAAAGATTCCATCCTGATTAGCAAACGCATCTGCATTTCTTGGCTCAATGCTCTCAGTCAAGATAGTCAAATCTGCCACAGCAATTACAACCTCAGTTGAGGCGGTCTGGACTTCAAAGTCACCTTCACTTGTAGCCTCAAACGCTACATTACAATCATCCAATGTCGAATTTGTTGGTGCAAATACTGTGAATGACTGACTCCTGTCATTGTTAGCAGCGATGGTGAGATTAGACAATTTAGGTGTGACATCCCATCCTGCATCTACACATACTTGGGGTATTGATGAAGTAACCGAAACTGTATCATCACCGTTACCAAGGTTATCGACTCTTAAAGTAACAAGAACAGTTCCACCATCGGCAATACCGATAGATTCTGGTGCGTCTTCAAGGCTAATGTTGTAGATTTGGGGTACTCTCACAACTACTGTTTCTTCACTTAATCCACCTTCGGCTGTAAATCTCATCTTGACTGTGTGACCATCATCATAGGTTATTGACTGGTTCTGCAATGGTAGAGTAATTCTAACATCAACCTGGTTTGTTAATACCTGATTTTCATCTGAATTATTCTGGCCAATACCCATTGTAACATTGATGCTATCTACCCAGTTTCCGTCTTTATCCTTGAATTCAACAGACCAGAATTCTGAATCTTGGGTTAGGTCAAGTGAGCCAGATGTGCTGAAAACATCTTCAATTTCTGTACCATTGTAGATTAAGTTTAGAGTTAACTCGATGACCTCATAGCCATTAGAATCAGTTTCTGTAGCGGTTAAGTCGCCCAAGTCATCTACGGAATATGTGGCACCAGAGTTGACTGATTCGATGCTTACAGTAAGGTCTGAATCAACCTTCTTTGTAAATTGCATTTCCTTGTCTATCGCTGTGTCTTGGTCGATATCAACCACGATACCGGAAGAATAAGGCATGGTCAATTGTAGATCGTGTTGTATTGTTTCGAATTCACTTTCAAGGTCGACACAAGATTGACTTCCTTCACATGAAGGTAGAATTATGTTCAATTCTCCGTTAGTATCAAACGCTATGTCCCATTCAACTTCATCTCCTAGAGAAATCGTAACGAATACATCTTCACCAACATCGCCTGCTGTTAGAACAGTGTTTTCTATGTCAGTCCACGAGCTTGTTAATGTCAATCTTCCACCCTTTCGCATTTCAAGGTCAAGGGAAGCGCCTTCCTGAACTGATGCCTCGAGTAATCCAACAGCGATTCCTCCACCGTTGTCGTCTGTGTCAGTTCCTTCAACGTACACAATCCAGTTGCCCGGCATTATATCGTCAGACCAGGATAAGATGTCGTTTTCATAAACTAAGTTAGTAATCACAACAGGGTCTCTAACGATTCCAGATGCAGGGTATAGTGTGACGGTTGCGCCCTCCAATCTCATGGCTGTAGGAACGCTGTCAGTTACATTACCTGATACAGAAACTAGACCTGCAGTTAATTCAAGATCTCTGCTTTCATGCGTGTCATTAACAACATAAGCATATGTTGAGGAAGTTTCGTTCGTGTATGTTGCTGAATCAAATCCGGGTTTTTCAGCTTGCACATCGTAATCATCTCTGATTGGAACGAAGACTGACCAAACACCGTCTGCGTCTGTCTGCAATGTCCACTCCCATCCTCTTTCGGCTGTGACGTTAACGGTAGCATTTTCAACACCCTCCCCAGGTGATGGTAAGTCATCATCATTCAAATCCCAGAATATCTTTCCACCGATCAAAACGTGTTTGTTAACTTCAACAACGCCAACATTCCAAATACCGTTTTCGAGATTGTCCGAGAGGTAAACTCCCTCTTCCAAAATCCACTGTTCGAGAGTTTCTGTTCTGTTGAGGTGTAGTGTCCAATCACCTGGCATTAGAACCTCTGAAATGTTTCCAAAGTTATCCGACGGGCCAAGACTTACATTACCTAAGCCTTCGTTGCTCACAGCGGTAATTCGGGTTGCTGTTACATTAACACCTGTAAACATCTCTTGTAATTGCATAGTAACCGGCATTGCAGTTTGTGTTTGCCAAACGATATCTCTCTCAGCTCCATTGAGGTCTAATACTCCTCTGAAGATTTCGGTTTCACCGCTATCGTCAGCGGTGAAATCCGCCACCTCAACATACCAGAATCCACCAGGCACATATTTTGCAAATGAACCATTTTCATCAGTATTGAGAGGATGGAAATCGTCACCGGCTTCATTCCTTAACCATACAGTTGAGTTCGAAAGTGCCATTCCACTTTCAGTAGTAACATTCCCTGTAACGAGATATTCAGGAATTATTGGTACTGATAGAGGTTCACCAGATGGACCCAATCCTAAATTCAGGTTTGGTATGAAGTCTGATTGCAGATAATAGTCAGTTGCATTTTCATCTGTTGGAAGAGTTGGTGACAACTCAATTGTATATTGACCGACAGACAATTCCAAAGTGACTTCTCCAGTTACTAAATCATAATCGTCTGGTGTAACCGTAGCATTGATTCCGATGCCACTCATTGTAACAATGTCAAATGCTGGCATTATCGCGCTTCCATTTTCCCATGTTCCGTCAGTAGTATCCAAGAATATTCTGAAAGTTACAGATACATTGTCTGGATTTGCAATCAAATCAACTGGTTCCATTTCATATCCAGAATTATTTTTCACTACCGGTTCGACATTCATCAATTCATTAGAAACTGTATAAGTCCAGTTGCCTTTGTTCAAATTGAACGTAAACATGCCAGAGTTATCAAGTTGTGACCTCCACTCTAATCCATCGTCGTTTGTTGCTATGATTTCTATCGATTGGGAACCTGGTATTTCATTACTCCAAACAGCACCTGAGCCATTTGTCAAAGATTCCCTGATGTACACTGTTCCTTCTACATTTCCAGTATTTAGTAGGTATATGTTACCACTTTCGAGGTCTGGTGCATTTTCTACAAGTATTCCACCGGCATATGTTGAAGATCCGGAGAATCTGTCAGCTGTGACGTGGAAAACCATGTTCTCTGGTAATCGCATCGAGTAATTACCATTGAAATCAGATATTGTATCGATGACAATTGAACCTGAACGAGCTTCTATCTTGACATTGCTTGCAGGCTCTATTGTTGCGTTAGATGGGTCATCCAGATAGACGTTGGTTAGATTCTCTAATGTTTCTCCATTATCCAATAACGTTTCGCCTTCTGCTCTGACGCTGTACAGCGTAGCATTAATCCAAACGCTTACAGAGTATGTTAAGTCGAACTCCATATCCTCTGATTCTAAATCGAATTCATTCCACAAAACATATTCCTCGTCATTCTCATCGGAAACTATCCAACTTCCAGTGAATAATTCAACCGTCACAATTCCATTCTCGTCAGAAACTGCAGTTTCGATAATTGGTAGTAAATCAGTGCTTTCTGTATTAGTAAAAGTCAATGTTCTATTGGATAAATCTAGGCCAGAATCTCCTGCAAGCAGGTTAATTGTTACATCCTGTTTCAGTGGGATGAATGCTGCGAGTGAAATATTTTCTGAATCTTGGCCGACTGTGAAGTTCATCAGCATTTCATACCAACCATCTCCATCAACATCAACTCTCCATTGGTATTCACCAGCAGCTATAGGACCATAACTGAAGTTACCTTCTTCATCAGTGATGATTTCTGCAATTGGTACATCTTCATCGATGTCTAAATCAAGAAGTTCAATCGTTTGATTTGGCAGTGGTTCTGGTGCTCCCGTATCGGTTGATTGAGTGAGTAGAGTATCCGCAAAGATAGAACCAGGTAGTACCATTTCTAGGTTGTTTGTTGGAGTCAGTCCAACTTCAACCGGGTCAGGTAGCAATACTTCTTTTCCATTTGGCATGATAGCTATCATGTTGTAAGTACCGGGTAATATTCCAGTCTTGTAGAACGAACCCGGGGCAACCATGTCACCCGAGAAAGTTCCCTCTCCGATGAATAAACCAGTACCGTTTGCAGTTCCTATTCCTTCAAACAGACCTGTACCTTCGAAGGTTTCTCCGTCTAGATACTTAACTACCGTAACTGGCCCTTCAGCGGTCATCCTTCCAGTTGCATTTATTTCTCCCATGAAGTAATATGTGTCCGCTTCTTCTGTTAGACAAATTACGTGAGTAGAAGTTACTGTTTCGTTTTCTACTGTTTCGTTGAATCTTGGTAGTTCAGGGCTAGAGGATTCGTTTGAATACTCACAAGATGGAATTGTATGTTCATAATCAACTGATGTTGCAACAATTGTTCCAGCACCACTGAATGTAGCACTAGCCGTGTACGACCTTCCATCGTCGACTATTCTTGTGAAATTACCTGTGAAACCTCTAACGATAGCAGGGTTACCTTGTGTGTCGAAAGAACCATTGTTGGTAAACAATACTTCACCGCTTCCTTGGATTATTCTCGAATCGCCGTCTTCAGTGGTGAATGAACCACTTGATGTTGATAGCGTGTAGTTCGAGGTCATACTCCAAATGTTCTTCAGGATGAAATCAATTCCATCTAATGCTTGTCCTTCGAATGATTCGTTGCCTGTCCAAGTAACTGTTCCAGATATTCCACTTGAATCAACCGCAATATCGAAGGTTTCGTCGAAAGATGCTAATCTATCAGCTTGCTGACCTGTGATGTTGTAAGTTATTTCACCCATCCAAGTCATGTTCGATACCTTTCCAAGAAGAGCGGTTATGGCGTTAGTTTCACGGTCTTCGTTAACATCAACCGTCAAATCACCTAGGCCACTTGAGTATTCGTTTGCTTGGAAGCTATCCTTAGCAACTGCATCGTCAAACTCACCTGCATATGCAGATGCTCTGATTTTACCAGCAGGCGCTATGAAACACCAATTTCCGTTCTCATCTGTGTCGGTATTACCGATTGGAATCCAGTATGTATCACTGTCAAGATCAGTTTCATCTTCTCCAGAGAATGCGTCTCTCTCTAACAGTATCCTAACATCAGATAGTGGCAAACCATTGTCTGACATTGTTACTTGTCCGCAAATTTCAGCACCGGCATAATACTTCATTACTTTGACAAGGGTGTTTGAAGAACCAAGGCCGTCATTAGGGTCTTCAGCATTGTACCAGTTTGCAATCACCAAGTGGTTCATCATAGCACCAGGCATTGGTAATGCGTTGGTTAATATTGAATTTGGAGTACCTGATTGTCCCCAGTGCTGTCCAGGTTGTTCAGTTGTTGCAAATCCAAGGTTCGGAGAACCATATCCAACGTAGGTTCTGGCAAGCATTGTATCAAAGAATGCTGGCTTGTGGTCAACTCTGACATCTACCAACTGTAGCGGGTCGAAGTCTTGACCTGCTTGTTGATTCAGGATATCCTTTGTCATTTCTTCATCGAACTCCTCTCGGGTCATTTCGTCATTGAATTGACCCCTTGAAGTCATGTAAACTTCATCCATGAAGGTTGAGAAGTCCTGACCTGATAGAATTGAAACAGGTGCGAAAATACCTGTGGGGTTTCCGCCACTGTATTCAGAGTTGTAACTTCCACCACGAGGGTAAAGTTTTGTATCAACTGCCAAATATCTAATTTCGTGGTCTCTGGTAATCAAATCACCTGGAGCTCCTTCGTAATCTTGAACAGAATAGACCGCATTGTTAGATAGGTCAGCGAACATTGTGTGGAGTGTGTCTGGATCCAATGATGAGGTTAACAATTGAGTGATTAGAGCGATTTTTGAATTTGTTCGGTGGATACCGGTACTTACAGAGTTAAATTCCTCGATTAGGTCTGAGGTATACCAATAATCTCCAACGATGTAGTGAGATGCTTCCATCTTCGTGTCAGCAGGTGACCTTACATTATTGTTGAATACAGATTCAGCATTAGCGAAATTCAAGTACGCGTCTCCCACACAGATGTCTACTTGCCCTTCATCAGGTATACACGGAATAATTTCTCCATCTTCGTAGACTTTGTAGATCATTGGCCCATTGGTGTCAACAATTCCATCGACGATGTTGTAGCCTTGAGCAAGAACGACATCTCCATTGGTGTGGGTTACTTCGAATAGTCTTTCAATGACATCATCTGACTCAAGATTTGTTTGAATCTTCACGAATTCAGCTACCTGCTCATCTGAGAGGTATTTACCGATTGTTTGAACAAACGATTTCGTGTGAACTCTGTTATCGTCACTTCCCACGTTGTAGATCATGTCTGCTTCTGACAATCTCCAGATGAACATCGAAACGAGGTCATCTTGGTTTCTTGACAAAAGCATGTTACCTGCCGCAGGAATACCAGACTGGAAGTTGTCTGCTACTGATGGGTGGTCTCCAGTTTCAAGAGCTTGGAAACCATAATCCCACCACGATACGAATGCAGGCTTATCGGAGTACTTCATCAAACACATATTTTCTGATGAGTCCCAATTTCCTGAGACATCATCACAAGCAGATTCCGATGTTACTCCAACGTGATATACGTCCTGATTGGCTAACCATTCATAAGCCAAATTCCAACCTCTATCGTTGAATCCCGAACCAAACGAGCCTAGATACCATCTCGAATTGTCATCGTATGTTGAATCATCGAGTATTGAAAAACCAAAATCGTTCCACCTTAGGATGTCTGGAACTATGTTGTAAATTGTTTCATCCATGTTTGACTCATGAACTGTTGACGACGGCATTGCAGCGTCTAATCCATAACTTGCATGCTGAGAGAAAATAAGCATCAATACAAGACCAATTGCACTGAATTGTGGAGTTCTCCAAACTGCTTTTCTTGCGTTGGTGATTCTCTCTCCAGGGGTTCTGATGCCCATTCTTCTCCATTTCTTTGCCATTTCACCGGCACCGCTTGCTCTCCAGAGTCCCGTGATACCCCACGCACCCATAACAGCCATTGCAGGTGCAGCGTTGAAGAGGAATCTTCCAGCTGACCAAGCCATGTATGATGCGATGAGAACCCACATACCCAAAATTAGGTGAGGCTGATTTTTCTTTACTACTCCGTCCCACAAAGCAATGAATCCCATTACAATTGCAATAACGAAGACGATTGGTCCGAATGAAGCGAATAACTGGCCTCTACTCGGGGCACTCGCTTCCGCAATTGTTCCGAAAATCTTGTTCTTAGTAAAGTAACCTGAACCAGTGGTAAGCACTTCCCATGCGTTGGACATATCTGCTAATTGCAGTAAGTAAAGTACCAAACCAAAGACGAAACCACCAGTGAATAGAGAACCAAGGACCAGTAGCCATGGCTTGTCTCTAAATCCAGTTGTAATCCAAGCTATCGCTAGTGTGAAAACAGCTATGAATAATAGCGGTTGTAATCCTGTTGAATTCCAAACCAGATCCAGCTGTGGGTGAGCATAGAACGGGATTATCATGACGAAGATTGTTCCCAGCAATAGTAAATTGATTGTAGAGATTGTGGTGCTATCCTTCTTTCTCAACATGTTCATTGCAACCTGAACTACGTATGCAAGGAAGATAATTGCAGGTCCGTATACGAATCCTTTCCAACCCAATGCTACGATACCAAAACAGACACCTGCGGCTATGGCGTTCATGGATGCAGTTCTCTTCTCCTTCATTACAACGCCAAGTGCGTTGTATATTCCGGAAGGCCAAGCATTTGTTGTTCGAGATAGTCTTTCATCTCCACCGTGTTTAATGGCACGCAGATAAAACATGAATGCTGCAGTCAAGAACAGCAAAACAAACGAATCGTGGTCAGCCATAGCCCAAGTTGATTTTTGAACGTGGGTCGGCATGAATGCAATTAACCAAGCCGCAATAACGCCAGCACCTTTACCGAAGTGGTCTTTTGCGATACCAGCCATTGGGAACACAATTAATGCACCGAAAATTGCCGGTAGAGCAAGCATTGAATACCAAACAGCCTCGTCAGAGGACAAACCTAGGTTGGTCAATAGCATTGCAGCCATTGCCATAGACCATGAGAATAGAGGTGGTCTTGGATTGATACCTCCAACTGGATAGTTTCTGTCAGCATCCCATATCAAGTGTGCATTTTCTGCAATTACGTAGTCTACTACTCTCTTCATGTACCATGGGTCAGAACCTCCAGTTAAGTCCCATGATTCCAAACCGGAAGAATTCATTGAGGGCACGAGATACCACTGAATTCTGATTGCTAAGCCCGTGATGAAAGCCATGAAAACCATGATTCCTGCCCAGTGATTGGACCAGAATACCTTAGCCTGACTTGGTTCGTGCGACTCACGATTTTTCCATCCACCGTATTGCTCGTGGGTTGCAAACCAATAGATCAAAACGCCGATGAAGAAGGTTATTCCAAACCAAATCCATACGGCCCAGGTTCCTTCAAGTCTGTCGCTTTCCCAGTGACTCGATTCATACAATGATGAAACGATGTATAGTAACCACATCGAACCTATAAACAAGGTCCTTGTGTACCATTTTTCAGCAGCCATCCAAGCACAGACCAATGCTACAACACCAGTAAGTGCAGCAGGCCAGAATCCAATATATCCGTGATAATTGTCCAAGCCTGAGATTCCAAGAATATTTAGATCACCCAGTGTACCGAAATAGTACAAAGTCAGAATGTGGGTTAAAGCCCATACTCCAAGTGCAATTTGCAGAGGAAGAGTAGCTTTGTTCCATTTTCCATCAAATGATTTGATGTAGCCAAACCATCCTACATCGGTCGCAGGTGTTAGTACTCCTCGCAGTAGAACTGCAGCAAGTAATCCGAGTACTGTGAATATACTCCATGTACTGAAGAAGACATACCCCACAGCCTCTTGCCATGCTCCATTTCTTACATACTCTTCACCTTCGATTACCAACAAATTGGTTTGTGTATCCGCAAAGTTTGCTGCTGAAACAACAGCAGTCCACAGTCCGACCATGCTGAATACAAGGACGGTATTCCACTCATGTCTGCCACTGTTATCAAGAAGATATCCACCAAACATAGTCACCAAGAAAATCGTGGCCACAAAGTTGGAATCTGCAACGCTTGCAACAACATTGGAGAGTATCAATGAAACAATCAATACAGCGAGGGAAACAGATGCTGTAGGGAATGTTATGATTTTTTTCTCACGCAGGTAGCGTGGTGTCATTGCCAATATTGCGCCTAAGGCAATCATAGCAAATGGTGTCATTTCATTCATATCCAGAACTAAACCAAAATCTAGTCCATAATCCGCTAACAGAGCCAACAAAATCGCTATGGGGGCTAATAGCCAACCAAGCATAGGTTCTGGGGCTCCAATTTTACTGTCGTTTTCTGTCGACATATTCATTTCCCTCTGTTTTTTTGTCCAGCCTTATGGCTGTAGCGTTGTGGCGACCAAAGGGCCCTTTTTATGCGTTCCCTACGGGTATTTCCACTGCAACCTGTAGGCCTTAATTTAAAACGTGTTACTGCGAGGTTGTTTTCTCAATTTTTATTTAGGGCCCTGTGACCGATATCTCGCCGATAATGTGAGCCGGATAACTCAATTTGCTCGATTAAAGAATAGGCCATGTTTGCTGCTTCTTGTAAATTTGAGCCAATTCCTGTACAGGAAAGAACTCTTCCCCCGTTGGAAACCAATACACCACTCTCGTATTTTGTACCTGCATGGTTGACCCAACCTCTATCTGAATTCTTAGGAAGATTTCCAATTATTCTCCCTTTTTCAACCGAACCTGGATAATTTTCAGCCGCAAGAACAACAGTCATTGCATGATTGTTAGAAAATTGGACATTTAATTCCGACAAGGAATCTGTTGAAGCCGCTTTAAACATCTCACCCAAATCTGAATCAATCAGTGGTAGTGTTATTTGGCATTCAGGGTCTCCAAATCTTACGTTGAATTCTACGACATAGGGGTCTCCGTGAGAATCTATCATCAATCCACAGTAAAGTACGCCTCTGTAAGGAACTCTTTGTTTTGAAAGATAAGAGTGCATTGGTTTAACAACTCTTTCAACCGTTTTCATATGCACTTCTTCAGTGTATATTGGTGCCGGAGCGTAAGCTCCCATTCCTCCAGTATTACGACCTTTATCGCCTTCGAACTCTCTTTTGTGGTCTTGACTAGCGGGAAGGCAAACAAATCCACTCCTATCCATAACAACCAGCATACTTGCTTCCTCACCTGGCAAGAAATCCTCTAACAGAACTTGCCCGTCAGAATCAATTGATTGTTCAATAAATTCCTTTGCTTCATTTCGATTTTCAGTTACAACTACACCTTTACCTCCGGCGAGTACGTCTCTTTTGATGACCCAAGGGTTTGACGAAAACTCATCAAGAGCACTTTCAATATCAGAATCCCTCTCGAGTACGTGGAATTTTGCAGTTGGGACCCCGTTCAATTCCATCACTTGCTTTGCGTGTAATTTGCTACCTTCCAATCTTGCTAAATTGGCAACTGGACCAAAACAAGGAATATCCATTTTTGCGAGCAGATCGGCTAAACCCTCACACAAAGGCGCCTCCGGACCAGCGATTACAAAATCAACATCTAACTGAAAGGCAAGATGTATTAGGTCTGAAACCTCTGAAAAATTATGGTTTGTCGCAATGTCTGCCGTACCAGCATTTCCTGGAGCGCAATGAATCTCAGATACTGATTCACTTGCAGAAAGACCGAGACAAATGGCGTGTTCTCTGCCTCCGCCACCCACCACTAATACCGACAATCCTGACATATCGCTTCCATCTATACGAGGCAAATAAGTCCATCTGAACGAATTTGTTCCATTCAATTCAAAGGCTTAGTTGTGCCCAAGCAATCATGGGCGACTTCAATACCTTCGAGATGATGTTATTCACATTGTGGATTTATCTCCCAGGATTTTTGGTTAACACCTTTGCAATGATGTGGGGCAAGTGGCTGCCAAAAACTGGATATGGACCATGGCCAATAGATGGTGGTAAATTTCACAAAGATGGAAATCGTATTTTAGGAGACGGAAAAACTTGGAACGGACTTGTTGGTGGGTCATTAACCAGCGGATTGCTTTGTGTCTTGATGGTAAGCATACCAGAAAATTGGATATTCATTTCACCCGTTAATGGTTCAACTGGCTGGGCTGCTAATGCATTTTTGCTGGGAACCTTCTTAGGATTTACAAGCCTAATCGGCGACTCAACTGGATCTTATTTAAAAAGGAGAAGAGGAATGAAAAGAGAAGGGGATGTGTCGAGCAAAGCACCGTTATTAGATACTCTTCCTTTTGCAGTTTCAGTATTCATATTCGGTCAGATATTCTTAACCGAATCTGCTCACGGTAGTAGGGAATTAATCGTACCAATGATTCTACTGGTCGTAATCACTCCATTATTGCATAGGTCATTCAATCTGATTGGATACAAAATCGGCTGGAAAGATGTGCCTTACTGAACTTAACAGCGTTTCATTCATTTGCTATGAGTAAATCCCGTAACCATGCGAAGAGCAGTTCTAATGTCTATATTGATATTATTTAGCCTGAATTCGGTTTCTGCGACCGAATATGATTCTAATCAGAATCTAAGTACAAATGGTAACCTTTCAGGCAATCACACAGTAACAAACGAGGCTACTCTTGAAATTAGTGGGGATTATAATATTGAAGATGGGTCTAATTTTGTTGTCGAAGAGGGCTCAACAATGATAATTAGTGGAGAGATGAGTGCTAACGCTCCACCTCAGTTGAATATTGACCCGCAGACAGAAATGGTTGTGCCAATCGGAAACTTAGGCTCTGAGGGAATTATGAGAATTATCTTCGCTGAGGAGGTATATTACAACATCACAATCGAAATCAATAACGATTCATATGAATGGAAAGGTGAGACTTTCAATTATACAATGGATATGGATGTTGATAATGTAGTAGTTAATTTCACGCACACTGGGTTTTGGTTGATTGCCATATCCGAAATCCAATTATCACCATCTGGAAGTACTCCAGAGATTAGAACACCAGATGTACTAACTGGGAACGGCACTTCTTACGTTATTCCTGACCGAAATAAAGCTTGGACAATTGACGTACACGGAGATTTAGAAGTTACAGGTAGCATCTATGGCGCAGAAATAAATTGTTTTGGCAATTGTACATTTACAAATGCAGATTTAACGAGTACTGGTCCAATCAATGCATACGGTTCGTTGATTATTACCGACTCATCCCTTTCAGGAGGAATTTCTGACGAAGACATCATTGTCTGGGATGATGCAGAAATTTCGTGGGAGAATAGTATCGGCACAGGCGGGACAACTGACAATTGGATAAGATTACTCAGCAGTAGAACAATTGGAGTTCAAAATAGCCATGTCTCTTTCAGAGGGTATGGATTAGGCTATGATGGGGTTAACTCTTCTCAGATAACTGATAACTCCACAGGTGATTTCGAAAAATATGGAGACCATGTGATTGATATCGGTTACAATGAGCGAGTAAGAATCATCGAATGGCAGGATGGAAATGGCGACATTCACCAAGAAAGTGCTACTGGTGAATTAGTTCTATCCACCCCTTGGGGGATTTACACAAAAACAATTGATGATTTGCCACGTGTTAACCACTTTGATTTGGACATAGATCTCCCATTGTTAAGTTTTGACAGCCTTGTTGAATCCGATGATGAAAACAGTGTCAATAGCAGGTTAGGAGTCATGGCTACTGTTTCAAATCAAGGTGATGTATCGGCTACTTTCCTCGTTGACTGCTTCTCTAATGGTGTTGAAGCTAATGTTGGAGTAAATGTTCCTTACACAGTTGATGCTGGTGACACTATTGAAATCCCCTTGAATTGGGACTCAGCCGTAGAAGGAGAGTTAACTCTCGAGTGCAGTATATTTGTTCCATATCAGCTATACTCAATCGAAGTATTGGACTCATCAGCAAGTTCTGCAAGCAGTGGCGTTGTTACTTGGGAAGAAGCCGACGAAGATAGTTCAAGCATGATTATGCCTCTAGCAATGGGCATTGTTTTAGCCGTAGTGTGCTATGTGGGATTCATGATATATTCTCGAGCGAAAAATGAAATTGACTTCGAAACTGACTCAGATGATGTATCTGAATCTGATGATGATGTGGGAACTATTGAATGAATCAGCATTCAGATGCTGGCTCACTATCTTGGCTTCCTTCGTTAGAATCCCAAAAGAATTCAATTCGTGAATCAGAGTTGGTATAGGTCTCTCCTAAATCATTGATTATCTTCACTTCAAAGATGTAGCAACCATCTCCACTGTAGAAATCATCTCTGTCAAGGATTGAAATATCGTTTGAATAAGTCCCTGGCATTTGTACCCAACTGTAAGAAAACTCTCCCAATCCTGGAACTATTCCTTCTTCAGCTGTGATAGTGTCATAACTATATGTCTCTGAACTACCTTTGAGGACTTTCAAACCAACTGTCCAATCTGATTCAACAGGTTTTGGTTCTACTCCTGTGAACATATTGTTATCAAAACCAAAGGAAGCATCAGGGTCTCCCATTCCGATGATCAACTCAACGTTGATTCCCGTGTAGGTTTTCTCTCCAGTTTCCGTATCTGTCGTAAACTTTTCATTGATTCTTACGAATCCAGTGTCAACCTCCCTGTTCATTAGGTGACTAAAATCAAAAGATGCTACTCCACCTTCGGACGTAACTACGACTTCATAAGTTAGGAGTTTATCCTCAGCCATATCTTCTGAGTTTCCAATCCAAAAATCAACAAGTGGAACTGAATGGCTCCCTCTGTCAACATTTATTGTAGATTCATGATTTGCACTAACAGTACCATCAACAACAATTTCTACTGTATACTCCATTCCAGTAGGTCCGAAGAATTTGAGATCGAGTTCATTGTTAGATCCGTCTAACTCTACGCTTGCTATTGTAACACCCCCGCCTGCTACAATAAACATTGTTCCAATCGATGCAGCGATGTATACCACAACTAACGCAATAGCGGAAAAACCAGCTTTTAGAGTGGTAAAATTATCTGATAATTTATTGGAACCTGCATACAATCCCCAGCCTATTGCAATAATCAGGAAAGACAGGAATCTGTCGGTAATGGTAGCGTATATCCAGCCATCTTGTAGTACTTTGAAAAGGCTAAACAAGACGAAGATTACTGCTGCGATTTGCATTCCAATGATTATTTTCTTGTCATTATCTCTCCATTTGACAGCATCGTCTACAGTTCCACCTCCACCTGTTGCTACATTATTATCTGGTTTCGGGGATGGAGTTTTTTTATTCTCCACAGGTTTCTTTTCTGGCTCTGCTTTTTTCACTGGTTTTGGAGCTGGTTGAACCTTGGTTTCCTTTTCCGCAGATTTCTTGCCCATTTCGTACGCACTGATAATTGCAGATGGGTCATTTACAACCTTAGAACCAACGTTGTCGCCTTGATGTACAGAATCTTTGTATTCGTTTGCTTTATCCAAAAGTCCACTCATAACCTCACCACTGCTAAATCATTACGATAACTTATGCGTTATCAATACAACCCTTTTACGGGGCAGTTTAAGTGATATTTGGTATGTTGATTTTACAATCCGGGTGCAGACTCGAGCCATTCGGCTTCGTCATCATCATCATCTTCGTCAGACCTACGTTTTGCAATAACTGCCGCTGCGAATCCAAGCATTGCTAACGAAGGAATCAATTCGAAACCTGGAAGATATACACCACGAACGTAGATAGTGATCATTTGGGACATGGAATTACATCCACCTGTTTCATATCTACAAGAGAATTCTGAAATTGCTTCGAATTCTAGAGTGTAATATTCGTCAGTCCAACCTTGGTTCTTAGGAGTTCTTACCATGACTCTAACCTTCTGAGGTGCTGCCATTCCGTCGATTTCAACAGCAACCATTGGTATTGAAATTTGGAATCCACTTTCTTCGAGTTTGTCCCTGGAAGCATCTGTAACTCCGACCTTGAACTTATCAGCCCAGTTTCCTTGGTTGTAAACCTTAAACTCAAAGTTGTGATCGGTCTTAGGAGATAGTTGCAAGAATGGCTCAGTAGCTTCTACCTGAAGTCTACTAAATTGAAGGATGTTGATAATCATCTGAACTTGTGATTCAGCGATGTTTGGTGGTGGTGCACCGTTTGCTTCAACCACTGTAGCAGTTACGATTAGATTTCTACCTGACATTGTCATTCTCTGGTCTGCTCTAACCGTAGTCTGGAATTCAGATTCTGCGTTTGGTCCAAGAGAGATAGTACCTGGGGCAGCAACAACAAGTCCGTCAGCCGAAACTTGAATTTGTATTCTTTCAGCGTATGTGTTTGGATTTGTAACCTTACAGTTTGCGAATCCAGTCAGGGTTGCTCCTGGGTAAACAGGTACGTCTACCGCACCACTTGGATTCGGAGATAGACACTGCAAATCGACTGCAGGAACAGATAACTGGGCCTGTGCAGGAGTAGCCATCACGAGAATGCTAGCCATGTATACCGCAAGTAAGAACAAAGAACGTCTCAAAGCCTTCATACCTTCACCTATATCCAAGCCACAATCTCGACCCTCATAACCATTTTGGGGACTTGCCTTTACGAAATGGACATCAGTGAGTCTTTCGATTAAACCACATATTGATATGATATCTCTATTTCGGTAGGGTTGAGAGGAATAAAATATGGATGATAAAAATCTCATTATCGCAGAAGCACACTGTGACGGACCGTGTGGTGTCTACGACCCATCAAGCGCACGAATCGCTGGAGAAGCAGTCCAGTCGATGACGAACAAAATGTTGGCACTAACCTGCCCGTCCACAGAGGATGGCCCAGCAATGGCAGCATACCTAAACACAATGTCAAGATACGCAGCTATCAAGGAAGAAGAAGCACAGAAGTGTAAGGATGAAATTCTTGTTCTATGGACAGACTTTTTCAAGCCCCAGCACCTTGAGGCAAATCCAAACTTGCACGACACATTTTGGAAAGCAGCCAAACTATGTTCAGCCTGCAAGGTTGAGGTTTCCGCTGAACACGCACAGGAACTCATGGACGCAATCGAAGAAATTCACGGAATGTTTTGGGCTGCCAAGGGACGTGAAGTTACTTGGATAAGAGCATCATAGACGTCAAGATATCTGGCGATTCAATGTGGCCGTCATTCGTAGACGGCGACGTAGTAGAATTTGAAAGTATGAAAGATCAAATTGTAAATCTAGAAGATATTATTGTATTTAATCACCCTCTGAAACGTGATGTTATCTGTATTAAAAGAGTAAAAAGAATCTCTGACAACAGGTATTTCGTTGAAGGGGATAATCCTGACCCTACTTCCTCAGAAGATTCTCATAATTTTGGTCTAATCGACAGAAAAAACATTCTTGCAATTTTGCAAAATGAATAGTGAAAAAGGTGGACCCGGAGGGACTTGAACCCACGACCGCCCGGTTATGAGCCGGGTGCTCCACCAACTAAGCTACAGGTCCGACTTGCCGACTCAACAGGTTGGTAGTCTTGACTGTGACGGTTTGATTACCTCTCTCGCTACATGCTCACATTCATCTCTGACATCTTCTGGAATGAAAATCAGAGCAAGTTCAGATGAGAGGACTAGACTTTGAATTAAAGGAGAATGTTCGACAACATCTCTGCCATCTTCCAAAATTATGCCTTGGCTATATGGCTTGTATCCCTTCTTTCTAATACTCGAAATAATTATTTCTTCTTCGCTATATCCTGAATTTTTCACAATTGGTTTGATTTTCTCAATTACAATAGAACTCATTTCTTCGGTCAAATCTGAAATTCTTATCGATTTATGGTAATCTTTCCGTGAGACGAGCTTGTCGGCATATTTAGCTAATTCATCATCATTTGATTCAGACCAATCCATCAATACTGAGTTGATATCTGCATCAGTCAATTTTACGTAATCTTTGACAGATAATTCATCATTACATAACATATTCCATAGCGAATTTGTGAGTTTTAATTTTCCATCGATTGCGAGTTTTCTCGCTCTGGACAATACACGTATCAGGTATTCTTGTGTTAACTGATTCACCTTGTGAAAATAAACCTGATTGTACATGTGATATCTTGTTACCAAATAGGCCTCAATTGCAGGAAGACCCCACTTTTTTGCATATAATCGTCCATCCTCGTTGACCCTTAGTGCTCTAATTACTCGAGATGAGTCAAAACCACCTATTTGAGCGCCAGTATTTGCCTGGTCCCTAATCATGTAGTCCATCCGATCAACATCTAATTGACTACTGATTATTTCTTTTAGGAATGGAGGGATTTCTTGGCCATTACACTCAGATTTTCCCGAATACAAAGCGAACAATCTTTCTGTCCTGTCATCCCCCAAAATTTCTCTCAAAGCCTTACCGATATCTGTTTCTGTGGACTCAAGTATCTTTTTTCCCCAATCCTCATGAGAATGAAATGTTGCAAATACCTTATCCGACTCCAATAAATGTGAAAATGGTGGATGACCAATATCGTGAAGTAAGGCGCCGATAGATACTAATTCCGCATCTTCATTAGAAATTATGCCGGGTTGAACTTCGGATAAGTGCTCGCATAATTTCACAGCTAAATGGTATGCACCTAGACTGTGAGAGAACCGGTTGTGAGTTGCTGCTGGAAATACATAATGACAAGTAGCTAACTGCTGTATATTTCTCAATCTTTGGAATTCCTTGGTATCTATCAGTTTAGAGATGTGACTTGGAATGAGGATGTCGCGATGGATTTCATCTCTAATCACCCTGTCCCTCATGGACTTCCGTTTCGTCTCTAATATCAAGTCCTTTCCCTACCAAAGTGATATTGATTTAGAGGATTTGGAGGTGGCATGAGCGAAGCCACTGGGCCGAAGGATACGGCCGAGGAGAGCATTACTAAAACAGACCAAACACAAATGGATATTGACAGTGTTTTCAACAAATATGACGAAAATTCTGATGGTAAAATCCAGCATAGTGAGTATGTAGAAGTTCACGGTTCCGGCACTGGTGGAGGAGTTTCTGGCATTCTTGACCGACTGCTTGATGACAGTCCGGAACTCCGAGGGCAGAGGCTTTGGGTGATGTTTTCGATATCAATTGTATTAGTAGCAGCCCTAAATGCATATGCAATGGTCCGTGAACCTGAACTGGTTGCCATTGAGGACTTAGTTCAACATTCAAATGAAGTAGTATCCATTAAAGGAAGTGTAGTTTCTTGGGTTGAAGACCCTTATTCATCTGGAGAAGATAGAGTGAATATTTTGGTCGAAGACTCAACCGGAGTCGCTCAATTAAGGTGGTATAATTTTGCTGAAATTCCGATGCTTGGAACAGAAATAAAAGTAACGGGTGACGTGATTGTTTACAATGGTAAAATATGGATACAAGCCATCGGAAGTGGAGCTGTATCTTGGGATGAAGCCGATGTTCCAGAAGCGCCTGAACTCACAATTTCAGCAATTGCAAAGGCGCCGGAGGATTATATGGGTGATACGGTAACCGTTTCCGGATACATTTCGAAACCTGTTAATCCTGATTCTACTTTCACATCACTCACTTTGAGGGACCACCCCTCCTATGGTATGCAAGAATATCAAATGAACATGATTATTCATTCAGCACCCGGCCAATGGTTAGAATCCGGACAAAAAGTTGAGGTCACCGCAACATTAGATTACTCAGAAAAATATCTTCAGTGGTCAATGCATGTTCAAGGTCCTGAAATCAGAGTTGTTCGAACTCATGAACCGGTTCCGACAAAAATTGGTTGGTCTAATTATCAAACATGGTCATACAATTCTGGTGCTTTGATTATTATTGAGGGGATGATTGATGATGATGAAATAATAGAGCCAAATGGAGATCTAAGAGCATGTTTATTGAATACTCCTGACCTTACTGATTATCAAGGAGAAGTTGTGACTTATGGTGGAAGACTTGTTTGGTCCACATCCTATGCCGGTTGGTGCGTAGATTCTACCAGTTCATCATCTATTCAACTCCTTGACATAACGGATGCTGAAAACATCCTAGGATATCTTTCAATGAATCCAAAATCAACTTTTGACGAGGTTGAAAATAGTACTAGGTACCTGATTTCAGGTGTAGTTTCTGGCTCATACTTAATGAGCGAAAATGGAGATACAAAAATATCCATTGCTGATGCTGTGTATCCTAACACACTCACGAAAATGGATGCCTATGTCCCAGTTGGACAACATTCAGGATGGCTAGAAGACGGACAAGAAATAGTTGCAAATGTTTCAATTTCTTGGAATAGTAACTCTAACGAATTCCAACTTATTGTATATGATTTGGTGCTAACTGGAGATACTCCAGAACCCAATCCATATGATTTAGCAGATGGTGCTCCACAATTTTATGACCTGAATAAGATAACTAGTATCGTAGGTAATGTTGTCGAAATTGATGGTGCAACATACCTGCAAAAAGAAGGCGGTGAGCAAAAAATTGTGATTGATATAGACCCAACGTCTATTGGATTGAATTCATATCACGAAGGTCTGACATTGAAGTGGATTGGTCGATTGATTGAAATGCCGGATGATGTAACTCTATCCCACTATTACGTGCTTAGTGATGCGGATGTAGTGGACATGGACGGCAATGGGATTGCCGACGACGCTGAAGATTTGTGAGAGTGTTTGTTATGGATGCCTTTTTCGCTGAAATGGGATGGATGCTTTTTGCACTATTCCTCGGCGTATGCATTGGCTCTCTTACTGGTTTAATTCCAGGTTTCCACGTAAACAACGTAGCATTAATCCTTCTTGGAATATCACCTGCCCTACTCGCAATAGGAATCCCACTTTCGGCCGCAGCGGGAATCATCGTTTCAACAGGAATAGTCCACACATTCTTGAACTACATACCCTCTGCATTGATTGGAGCGCCCGGCGCAGATACAGCACTGTCGCTACTACCCGGCCATAGGATGCTATTATCTGGTAATGCTCCTCGAGGTGTTGCATATTCAGCTAGGGGTAGCCAACTTGGATTATTCCTGTCACTACCACTTATCGTTGCTGCAAGAATAGCCTTTGGACCTGAACTTGGTTTTTACGACCATCTGCGTAGTGCTCTTCCATTCGTTTTATTGTCGATTTCAATTCTACTTATTGCAACAGAAACCACCAGACTAGATTTTCCGGATTGGATTCAAAAAGCATCAGGTGGTAAGTTAGGTAATGATTCTAGATTTGCAGGATACATTGCTGCCACATCTTTCTTCCTTCTTACTGGATTGTATGGCTGGGGAATCTTCAACCTTCCAGTAACCTCACCAGTTGGAATGCCAGGCGCAGGATTACTACTTCCAGCACTAGGCGGATTATTTGGTATTGCAAATTTGCTTGACATTTACGCTACGACTTCTGAAATACCGCCTCAAAAGGAAGATTGGGAGCTGCCTGCTTCTGGGCCACTAGTGGTTCCATGTTTCCTATCTTCTTGCGCTGGTGCTGCAATGGGTGTTCTACCGGGGATGACTGCTGCTCAAGCGACTGTTTTAGTTATGGGAGGACGAAATGTCGCTGCTAAAATTCAGGGTAAAGAAGGATATGGTCTTGATTGGGAGACTAGAAAACTCACGGAAATGACCGATGAAGAATTACTTGCTTTGGCAAGAGCGGAAGCCGCAGGAGAAGGGGAGAGCCCTCACACTAAGCAAGACCTCGAAATTATTGCCCTGTTGTCTGCCACTAACACCGCTGTTACGGTTATGGTACTCGGATTCCTGTACATCATAGGAAGGTCAAGGTCAGGAGCAACTCTCGCTTTGAAGCAAATGTACCCAATTGATACGTGGAGTGGACTACACCCCACAACCGATTTTATCAGGCTAATAGCAATTACAATCGCGGCAGGAATCATCGCAGTTCCACTCATGAAACACGTAGGCAAAGGTATTTTGCAACTTCATGAAGCGGTACCGCTACAGTCAATGGTCCTTGGCGTGGTTATTTTCATTGTAGTATTGGTCTGGCTCTCGTGTGGTTGGGTTGGCATGATTGTCTTAATCGTTGGAACAATACTTGGGCTAATCCCCCCAAGAATCGGGATTAGGCGTTCTCATGCTATGGGTATAATCATCGTACCAATCATGATCTACACCTTTGCTCAAAAATACGATGCATTTGGATTCCTTTGATTACAAATTTAATTTTCAACACAATATTTGCAGGAACTAAAATCATAGAAATGACATCATGATTTATTCTTTGAAATAATCTCATCATGTAATTTCAGATTCAGCAAAACTTCTCCGAAATCTCTTGCATATGCGCACAATCTTCTAACAGATTCGGATAGTCTGAATAACAAAAGGTCATGCTTTGTCATCTTTCTACCTTCAATTAATTCATCTTCGTATTGGCTAATTTGAATTTGGGCCTTTTTCAATTCATGACGTGCTTCTTCGATTTCAAATGAGTTTCTGGTTCTGATGTTTATCATTAATTTCTTGATTGCTTCTTGCCATACTATTAGCTGAGTTATTGGAGATTTTCCCCTATCTAATTTTACATTATTTGCTGTTGTTATCAACTTAGCCATGTGGGTAGCATGGTCCATCATTCTCTCCAATGAAGTTGCAAGGTTAGAGTGCTCAACTGCTTGATTTCTAGCCAATTTTAGTGCTGAAGCTACTAAATGAGAATTTAGCGCAATGCTAACTTGTCTTTCTACTAGGTAAAGTAAAGCATCAACTTCTGATTCCTTATCATCCACATCATTGAGTACTTCAATTTCAAGACCATCAGATATCGAAATAATATCTCTTGTTACTGATGTTAGTAATGAATACATTCTGTTTATGCTCGAGATTAGAGGCATTTCAGCAGCACTGATCAAACTAATCAAATCAATCCGCCGGTCTGTTTCATTCATCATTTCAAAACCACGAGTGTTCTTCAAGAACCTTCTAATCTGTTTATGGAGCAAACGATCAATATCACTTTTGTATACGACTCTAATATTGTTTACTCCAGCAAGATAGGCGCCCATCAAATGGTCATGAAGAGATTCGTCCGGTATATTTTCTAGGTTAATTGTCACAACTTTTTCGGTATTTTGGAGAAGTTGTAATGGAGTTAATCTCAACGCACCACTGGGTCTCCAATCGATTCTAATTCCATCACGAGGTTTTAGTTTCATCTGGTCAACCCAGGTTTTTGGAAGACTAACTGTATATGTTGCTCCACCAGTAAGTTGCACCTTGCGGACTTCTATATCACCAGGCCCGTAATCCATTGTACTCATATCTTCTAATATTGACAACTATATAGATTACATGGGCTTTAGGTGATATACTGTTTTCTTTTGAGGAAACAATATGGAACCAGTAACAATGGTTGTTATCGGCTTGGCTTTGATTGTTTGTGCTTATATGGCATGGAACATAGGGGCAAATGATGTTGCAAACGCAATGGGAACTTCGGTTGGTTCGAAAGCACTAACGCTTAAGCAAGCGGTGATTATTGCCGCTGTTTTCGAATTCGCTGGAGCATTTTTTGCCGGTGATGCTGTCACTAAAACAGTTAGGAAGGGCATCTTAACGGTTGATTTCTCAACTGTAACTCAAGAGATTTCCCAAGATATTGCGTTTGGATTTATTGCTGCTATGATGGCGGCTGCAGTTTGGCTAACTATCGCCACAAGAATGGGTCTTCCAGTATCTACCACACACTCGATTATCGGAGGAATAATTGGTGTTGGATTGGTATTAGAAGTCGATCACAATGCAGAATATATCGATTGGGAAGTAGTGCAAAAAGTGGTCATGAGTTGGGTCGCTAGCCCACTTATGGGTGGACTTCTCGCCTTCTTTTCTTATTGGATTATCAAAAAGACCATCCTCGACGCAGAAAATCCCGAACAAAGGTCGATGTGGTTAGCTCCTATTCTTGCATTCCCAACTTTCTTTGTTCTAGGCCTAGCACTGCAATTCAAGGCATTGAAAGGATTCTTTGCAAGAGCTGAATCAAATGGCTGGATAGAAGACAAGACTTCGTGGCTTCCCGCTAAAGAAAATGGAGTATGGGATCCATTTGCAGAGGCAGCTTGGCTCCCAATTAATTCCCTAATTCTAGCTGCAGTTATTGGCGCATTAGGTTCATTGAGCCTTTACATGGTTTTGAAGAAAATTGACATCAATGAAGAAAGCAAAGGATTCAAAGGCGTGGAGAGAATTTTCGTATGGCTACAGATTATTACCGCAGCGTATGTGGCATTTGCACACGGAGCTAACGACCGTTCGAATGCTATTGGACCTATGGCTGCAGTTTGGCAAGTATTGTCAAATGATTCAGGCATGCTAATGGAACAAGCCGATATCCCTCTCTGGTTAGTTCTGCTTGGTTCAGCAGGTATTGCAATTGGTGTGATGACTTGGGGATGGAGAGTTATGGAGACTGTTGGAAAGAAGATTACAGAAATCACACCAACACGTGGATTCGCTGCCGAATTTGGTGCTGCAACGACAATCTTGGTTTTCTCAATGCCTTTCTTGGCAGTACCTGTTTCAACAACCCACACACTAGTTGGTGCTGTTGTCGGCGTAGGTTTAGCTGGTGGAGCAAAGGCAGTAGATTTCAGAGTATTTGGAAAGATTGCAGCATCCTGGGTCGCAAGCGTCCCTGTAGCGGCATTCGGTGCAGCAACAATCTACATCGCTTCAGGCGGAGATAATCTCAAAATGATTATCCTGCTACCGATTGCTTTCGCAGCAGTAGGAATTGCCATGTGGAGAACACGAGGTGGGGAAATCCATGTCGAGGAAGCATTATCGGATGCTGGAAGTTCTGAAAAAGGAGAAACACCATTTGAGTTATTCCATAAACACGCTGTTGCGGTCGAAGCAACTGTTTCCCACATGTTAGATGCGGTCAACAAAACCGCCAGTGGTGAAGATGCAAGTGATGAAATCAAGGCTACAGTAGAAGCGGAGTTAGATGCAGACAATATCAAAACTGAACTGAGAGATATGATGCAGGATACCGACATAAGATTGATTGTTTCAATGGATGATTTCTTGAGAATGCTGTCGAGGCAGGATAGAATTGCTGACTATGCTCAGAATGTTGCTGAACAATTGAGTTTCAGAAAATTATACGATAACAAAGAAGCAAGAGAAATGCTGGTTGAGATGGCAGAAGCTGTTTCTGCGACAGTCGCAATATACGAAGACACCGTTGAGTCTTTGAGAGACTTATCTCTTGGTGGAGAAACCAGAATTGCAAAGCGCAAGATAATGGAATTGATCAAGGAAGTCAACCTGAAGGAGCACGAAGCAGATGAAGTTGAAGCAAAGGCCGCTGCTCATGTATTTTCTACAGGCGATGATGATGCTTTGGCTGCAATGCACATGTACAGAGTTCTTCAGAGAATGGATGACGTGGCGAATGCATGTGAAAAGGCGGCTAACGCATTAATTCCTCTATTGACCAAATAAGGATGAATGCATTGATTTGATTCAGTAAGTTGTTTCTGGGTTTTATAGAAGAAAGCATCAAAACCCTACACTTATCCGACATAGTGATGCTAATATGACTGCAAGGGCTATTTCACTAATTGTCATACTCTTATTGGCACCTGTTTCAATCTTGATTGAGCCAATAGAAGCAGGCGTTTCTGGGAGGGCATTGGCTTGCTCAGGCTCGGTATGCCTAAACGAGGCTTTACCGAATCCAAGTGGATATGATGATGCAACATGGCCTAATGGAGAATGGATGGAGATTCATAATTCAGGGTCTACAGCAATTGATATTCTAAATTGGGAACTCGAAAATAAAGCAGGAAAGATTCTACAATTCAATTCGACGACAATAGTCGGCTTTGAAAGTGGCAATTCATCGACCTGGACAATTTCACCTGGTGAGTATATGGTAATTGCAAGAAATGGATATGGTAATTTCTACTTGACAAATTCATTCGATTACATAACTATGACAGACGCATCTGGCAACTTCAAAGACCAAGCCTCTTGGAATTCAACATCGTCTGGCGTCAGCTTAGAAGAGGATTCAGCAAACTCGATGAACGATTGGATTCCAACCAACACACCAACCCCAGGATCGGCAAATAGTCAAGCAACTGGACCTGTTTACACTGGAGTATTGTTCAATGAAGTTATGGCAAACCCATTCTTTTCTGAGGATAATTCTTCATGGCCGGGCGGTGAGTGGATTGAACTGCACAACGAAGGCACATCAGATGTAGATTTGACAGGATGGACAATCGTTGATAATGCTGGAAATAATATCCCCCTAAATGAATCACACTTAATAGGAAATTCCAATATCATAGTAGCTGGAGGATACAGGGTTATTGCAGTCAATTCATCCAATGCATGGGGTGTTTTGAATAACGGAGCAGAAAGTTTGCGATTGACCATTGCAAATGGTTCCACCACAGACCAAATTTCTTGGACTGATACCGTTGCTGGATTTTCATCAGAAGAACTCGCAGATGGTTCTTGGTTCGTAACTTCTTATCCATCACCCGGAACTGAAAACCCTAACCTTTGGACAAATATTGTTGACATGCAATCTGACGTTGTAATTACCGAGGTATTGGCTAATTCATCTAGAGATGGATTCGCATATCCGGAAGGAGAATGGGTGGAATTGCACAACACAGGAAATACAGACTGGGACCTAGCTGACTGGAAAATAAGAGACGGAATGGGAAATTTGACTCATATCAATATTGGAAATCTGGTAATGAATAATTCGCAACCAGGGACAATTATTGCAGCAGATTCTAGAAGACTCGTTCAATTTTCAGAATTGGTGACATTATGGAACCAGTATAACCATTTAATGCTGGAAGACCCTACTGGGAATGTCGTTTACAAAGCATGGTGGGATTCTGACCCTGGATTAAACAACTCTTTGATTGAGGCCCAAAATCCAGATCTTCCTTGGGTTATAGCGAGTTGGCCAACACCCGAAAATCCAGAACCAGGCACTACTTCGATTGTTGGAGATATAGCATTCAATGAAATATTCCCCGACGCAATAGGAAACGATACCGATGTTTGGCCAAATGGTGAATGGATTGAATTGATTAACACAGGTACTCAATCAGTAGATATCGCAAATTGGTACTTTTCATCAGGTTCGAGAAATTTCAATATTAACGTAATTCAACTACCTGAAAAAGATAGTACGACAATAAACCCGGGTGAAATTTTCGTTGTCGCCATAAATGGAACACAGAGTTTCTACCTAAAGAACACCGCACCTGATACAATTGAACTAAGGAATTCTGCAAATCAAATTGTTTCAACAATAACTTACAACAAAACAACAGAAGGAGAATCGCTTTGGTATTGGAATAACGACTGGACTCAAGCACCTTATCCAACCCCTAATCAGCCGAACCCGCAAACTTCTCCTTACGCTGGAGATGTTAGCATAGAAATTACCGAGGTGCTAGCCCACTGTTCTTCCGACACTATCACGCCGTTAGACGATTGGATTGAAGTCAATAATACTGGAGGCCAAGCGATTGATTTGAATGCGTGGAGATTAATTTCTGGAGACGGTGATCTAATTCATGCAAGGTCTGACCGATTGTACAATTCAATCAACACTCTAATCCAGCCTGCAGACAGAAAAATAATCACTGCTCCGAACTGGTTTATCAGTGGCCTCGGCGATTCAGTAACCCTCGAGGACCCTGATGGAAACGTCGTTGATTCTGTTGTTTGGACGACTGTCACTGATTGTAAAACAATGGACTCAGATGGCGAGGTATTACCTTGGCCAACGCCCGGTTATGAGGAACCTGATATTTCCTCATACGCAGGTCCAGAAGACCTCGTTTTTAGTAGATTCATGTTCCAAGAATCAAGTGCTTCAACCAATGATGAATTCTTTGAGATAACAAACATCGGAAATCGAACCGCCGTAATGACCGGCTGGACCGTAACAAAAACAACAACTAGTGGACAATCATTCAATGGTACATTCAATTCCTTATTCATAGATTCAGGGAATTCAGTTATCATCAGCCCAGATGCAAGTGCTGTTAAGGCAATGGAACAATCAACAATTGTTAATGCAGAGGATGTAATGGATTTCCCAGTTTGGCTTCCTGACAGTGGTTCTACAATACAATTGATTTCTCCACTTGGGGTAGTTGCTGACACTTTCGTATATGGCAACGGACCAACTGACCTTGTTGGATGGTCCGGTCCAGCGATTAGTGAACCTGTAACAACTGTGGATAGAATTCTGTATATTCGTGGCGATGGTTGTGGAAACTTGGTTGACACAAACCAATCCGCTGATTGGGAGATTAGGTGGTCGGTTGCAGGGGCTTCACACTTCTGTGGTATTAACTCATTTTCAGACAACGCAAACGTTACGCCGTTGATTGCACCAGAAGCAGGTTTAGACAATGTTGTTTCGATGATTAATGATGCTCAACAAAGCATACACGTACACATTTACCAACTGCATCATGTTAACCTCGCTTATGCATTAATTCAAGCACAGACTAGAGGGGTCGAAGTGACGGTAGTTATTCACGAGCCTGAAAATTGGTGGTCTCAAAGCGAGATTTCTCAAAGTAGAGGCATAGCATATGAATTAGAAAATTCCGGTGTAGATGTCCTGCAATTCTCATCATCTTCATCCTCACCATACCAGTACCTTCACTCCAAAGTATCAGTAGTGGACGATGAAGTCGTTTGGTTCGGTTCTGGTAATTGGAAATCTTCCAGTATGCCAGCAGATAATCGTGGCAATCGAGACTGGGGTATAATCATCGAGAGTTCTGATTTAGCGCAAATCGTCCTTGAAAGGATAACATTTGATGAAGACCCAAGCCAACTCCATGTTGAAGATTCCACATTTACACAACCCGCATCGGGTTCATATGAATCTCCAATTGAATACGTACCAACAAACATCAAACAACCTATGCTTGAATCTGTAAATGGGGAATTGTTGACCTGTCCAGATGATTGTGTACAAGGACTTGCGGAATTGATTCAATCCGCAGAATCCGAAATCTTGCTATCCTTGCAATATTTCGAAATGGACTGGTATTGGGGTTGGCAAACAAACCCCCTCCTCGAATCCTTGGAGGATGCTGCTGAGAGAGGTATAACAATACGCATGGCAATCAATCAACACTACGTAAATGAAAATCCTGGGATAAGAGAAGCAGTGAATGAGTTAAACAGTTGGCAAGGTGATGTTGAAGCAGTCCTCATGTCTGAAAACGAAACTGTCCGAAAACTTCACAACAAAGGTATGATTATCGATGGAGAAATTGTCTTAGTTTCCAGTATCAACTGGGGTGATAACTCAATTCTAAGAAATAGGGAGATGGGAATCGCAATTGAGAACGCAAACATCGCTGCCGTTTACGAACAGTCATTCTGGGAAGACTGGAATAGAATGGATACCTACACAGATACGGATATTGATGGAATTCCAGATTATTGGGAGCTAGAAAATGGGTTGGACAGAACCATGGATGACAGTGGGCTCGACAATGATAATGACGGAATTACTAACCATGGAGAATTTACATATGGTTCAGATCCAAACTCGAACGATAGCGATGGAGATTGTATTCTTGATGGGGATGAGGTAATTTGGGCGTCACAAACAACAGGAGTTACAGCAAGCAATGCTCTCTTGCTTGAGGATGCAGATCTAGATGGGTTAAAGGATAGTGAAACACTTGGTTGCAAACCTGAAATTCAAGGAGAAATCATGGATGAAGATGACGACGGAGTGGTTGATTCTGAAGATGATTGCCCCAATACTGCAACTGGCGACCAAGTTAATTCAGATGGCTGTTCACCTGAACAGATTACTCAACCTGTAAACAATAATGATGCAGATGAGGACGGGATTCCAGATGATGAAGATGAATGTCCGAACACACCCCCAGAAACGGCTACAGATACACAAGGATGTTCCAGTGAGCAAAATAAGGAACAATCTTCAGATGATTCCCAAGGTAGTAATGATTCCAGTGGGTTAAACTTCATGATAGTTTTAATCGTAATTGGCACAATCATTTGTGGAGGTGCACTGTTCGTTCTATTGAGGAATCCAACACCACAGGTTGACGTTTTGGAAGGTATAGATGATGATTCTAAGTCGTATGAAATGCCAGTTTTGGACGGCACTAACGAAGTAGAAAATCAAGGAGGAATAGATATGAGTAAATTCCCAGGATGGGACACTAGTCAAGTTGAGCGTTACCTAGAATCTGGGTGGACCGAGGAACAACTATCTGAATGGTATCAGCAACAAATTGAGGAAAATTCCGCATAAGATTCACAAAGGAGTGCTGTTATCCCTGTCTGAGTCACATGGTGTTTAGACAAAGCAACCCCGCCCTGAATCCAAATTATTTCCGTGGAGAAATGGGCACAGAAACGATGTCAATTGAAGGAACGATTAGTAAAACCTTGACACTACTTAGCCTTGTAGGTATATCGGCATTAGTCGCATATTCTCTATGTCTACAAAATCCCGCATACGGTGGGATGATGATAATCGGTGGCGGTGTAGGTGGATTTATACTCGCTCTCATTATCATCCTAACACGCCCATCTCAACCACAGGTTTTGATGAGTATGTATGCCCTACTGGAAGGATTATTTGTTGGTGCATTCTCATTTATGGTTGAGCATTACTATTTGGGTGGCAGTGACGGTGTCGTTCTACAAGCATTAGCTGGAACAATCGGTGTTTTCATTACTATGCTGACTCTTTACAGAATGAGAATAATTCAGCCAACTGAGAAATTCACTTTGGCGGTTGTCTCTGTTGGTTTTGCAATCATGATGATTTACATGTTCAACTTCATGTTGAGTTTCATGGGTGCAAGCATTCCTTTCATCCACAGTAATGGTGCTATCGGAATCGGAATTAGCGTAGTTTTTACCGGAGTTGCAGCCCTATTCCTTATCCTCGATTTCGGTGTAATCGAAAACGGAGTAAAGCACGGTGCTCCCAAAAATATGGAATGGTACGGCGCTTTTGGCTTAGTGATAACCCTTATCTGGCTTTACATTGAGATGTTGAAATTAATCGCTAAACTAAATTCTCGTGATTAAAATGACAAGATCACTTACCGTTTGTAATCTATCCGATTACAGAGCTGGAGGAAAAAGACGTGACGACTTCATAAATTCTCTAGGGGAGGCTTTACAGGACATTGGATTTTTCGCATTGACAGGCCACGGGATAAGCACTGAAGCAATACAGAAATCCTACAATGTGGCTGAGGAATTCTTCAGTCTGCCTCAAGAAACCAAATCAAAATATGAACAATCCACAATCTCAAGACAGAGGGGTTACACTCCTTTCGGTGTTGAGCATGCTAAAGATAATCCAGCGCCCGACCTGAAAGAGTTTTGGCAAACTGGAAGAACAGTTGATGACGAAAATTTCCCAAAAAATATTTGGCCAGAGGAAGCAGTTGGATTTGAGGATTCGATTGATGGACTTTACCAAGCCATGGAGTCGATGAGCCTCGAATTACTATCAGCCGCTTCTGTATTTCTCGGTAAAGATGCTAATTGGCTACCTTCCATGGCGGAAAACGGTAACACAATTCTGCGAGTAATCCACTATCCAGCTCTAGGCGATAATGCACCAGAAGGTGCAGTAAGAAGCGCAAAACACGAAGATATCAACCTCATAACCCTCTTGGTAGGTGCTACAGCCGACGGATTACAAGTTATGGACCACGATGGGACCTGGATTGAAGTTGAAGGGAATCACGACCATATCATCGTAGATAGTGGAGACATGTTACAAAACTTGACTAATGGATTGTTCAAATCTACAACTCATAGAGTAATAAATCCTCCAGACAATCACACAGATAGATACTCGATGCCGATGTTTGTTCATCCAAGAAACGAAATTGACCTAACTCCACTTCCAGAATTTGTCGCTCAAACGGGTGGAGAAGTGCTTTACGATTCGATTAATGCTGGAGACTATCTTCACCAGAGACTCGTTGAGATAGGTTTGGCTTCTTAGGTGTGAATATGCTTTCGATGCCTTCCATAATAGAGAAGAAAAGAGATGGTATTGAACTTTCAAATGAGGATTTCATATTTATTTGTGAAAAAATAGAAACTATTCCAAGAGAACAACTTGGCGCCTTTTTGATGGCTTGTCAAATTAATGGATTAACAAATAAAGAAACTACAAATTTGACTTTGGCTATGCTTAACTCAGGTGAAAAATTTCCAACAGAGACAAACCGTGTAGACAAGCATTCAACGGGCGGAGTAGGTGACAAGATGAGCATCATACTTGCACCCGCACTAAGAGCTTGTGGAGCAGTAGTTCCAATGTTAGCGGGAAGAGGTTTAGCACACACAGGAGGGACTATCGATAAGTTAGAATCAATCCCGGGATTCAACACGGGTCTCTTACTTGAAGAAATGGCAACAAATCCATGCTTCATTTCCAGACAAACTGAAGAGATTGCTCCAGCAGACAAGATACTATATTCGATTCGGGATATAACGGGAACTGTACCTCAAATAGGTTTGATAACGGCTTCTATTATCTCAAAAAAAGCGGCTGAAGGGCTGGAAAATTTGGTCCTCGACGTTAAATGTGGCAAAGCCGCATTCATGAAAAACCATAATGACGCAAAAGCGCTTGCTAAATCTATGGTTGCTACCGGCAACTCTCTTGGAATGAAAGTGACTGCTCAAATCACTGAAATGAACAATCCAATTGGGAAAATGTTGGGAAATAGCCACGAAATTGTAGAGTGTATTCAATGCTTGAAAAATGAGGGACCTAATGACACGATGGAATTGGTTTATTCACAAGCCAACAGCCTAGGATACGACATCAGGGAGGTTATCAAAAATGGAAAGGCACTTGATGAATTTAAATCAATGTGCATCCGACAAGGAGTTACACATGATACGGTTGAAAAATTGGTTTCTGATCCTTGGTCGGTTCTGAAAAGAAGCCCAATAAAATCCGAGATTGTATCTAGCACCTCTGGTTTTTTGACCTCAATCGATGCTTATGAGGTAGGTATGATTCTTTGTGAATTAGGTGCGGGAAGGACCGGGTCCTCCCAGAAGATTAACCACGGGGTTGGGTGTAAACTCACCAAAAATATTGGAGATTTTGTTGAGCAGGGGGAAATACTGTTGGAACTTGATTCGGAATATGAAATTTCTGAGGATTTCCTCGAATCAATCCGTAGTGCCGTGATTATTTCTGATAAGGTTCCTGAAATCAAAAGCAGAATTATAGAAATTATATCCTAATAAATCCTTTTTACAATGGATGGTATCATATAGGAATTGCTTTTCGGGTGTCTTGCCGATTTAGCTTAGTTGGTGGAGCGTGGGACTGTTAATCCCAAGGTCATGGGTTCGAGCCCCATAATCGGCGTAATATATTACACCCAACTTGGAATCAATTGATATAATCTAGATTTTTTAATATAGAATGGTGTTAAATATTACCGTAATTTACTATAATACATGGACATTGCAATCGAGGCGGCAGTTCTTGCGGCTAAGACTTTGTTTAGCGCATATGGAGGATATTCCACTAAGAGTGCTATAGAAGATGACCAAAGTTTCAGAAACGAAATTGAACGTAGACTAAAGACAATCAAAAGGCATGTTGAGAATATCCAAACGACTGCACATGAAGAAAAAATGCGAGACGCTCGTGACATTAGCGAGAGTTTACTAAGCATAATCCACCAATCTATTGACGATACAAAAATGTCAATCAGCAAACAAGCACTTCACTCTATCAATTCAAACCTCAATCGCAAGGCAAAAAAGAAGCTTGTTGAGCACGACCTCGAGACCCTTGAAAGATTGGTCAAGGTAACAAATCAGGTAAACGAAGTTCAGGAATTGATGTTTGATTCAGATGAGGGTGAAGTAAAGAAAAATCTTCGTTCTTTGAAACAAAATTTAACTGGAGCGAGAAATCATTTCTCGCATAGAAATGTGATACTGGAGTGAGAAAAATGAACTATAAATGGCGAACAAACCCGGCGGTAATTGCACAATATGTGATGGACAAACACGTACCCAATGGTAGCAAAATTGTTCTGAAACCAAATGAAGCATGTGTTGTACTTGAAGGAGGAAGAGTAGCAGGAATTGCTACACAAACAGAAATGGAAATCAACCCAAGATTAGGAGCAATTTCAAGATTCTTTGGCAAACAGAATCCTTCACGCTCTTTCTTGTTTGTATTCCTTGGACCTCATGATGTCATGCTACCCCTAAATGGGAAGACAAGTGATGGACAGCAAGTACAAGGAATGGGATTCATTCGAATCATGTTCGACCGTGAATCTTGCCCAAAGTTACTTCAAATGGCTGCTAAAGGAACAACTACTGTTACATTGGCAGATATTTCTCGTAGTTTAATCCAAGAGGCGACAACCAAAATCAATCAGGACATTCTAAATTCTGTAACTTTGGAACAACTTAGATCCGATGTGAATGTTAGCAAGGATATCTCTTCCACATTGCAAATAGCATTGAGAAATACTGCGGCATCTTATGGATTTAGCATTTCATCCGCTTGGTCTAACTGGATGGATACTGAAACTGAGAGGTTGGATAAAATGCAGGTTGACCTAGAAAATCTTGCTCGTAAGAACCACCTTATGGGAGAAAACGAGCAAGAGCACGCTGACAAAGTTCTCTCCAGTCAAATTCGTAAATTCGAATTACTGCATAATCTACACGTTGCTGAACTAACTGCGGACGCAAAGAAAAATGCGGCCGCTGAGTTAGCGCAGATTGAAGCAAATATCGAAGTTGACAGGGCCAAGTGGAACCAAATTCGTGACCAAGAAGTAAGACAAGCAAATCACTCCGCAGAACTTCATGCGATTAGAAGAGACGAGCAACTGGCTGAATCTTTGCACGCTATTGAACTTGCAAGAAATCAACTCGATGTAAAACAAATGGAAATCGACCAAAATTTTGCTAATCAGGAACGACAACAACAAATGGCACAAGATAATGTCAAATTTGCACATGATCTTGAACAAGACAAACTTGATTCCAAGACAAATAGAGCAATGGACATGTTTGCTCAGGTGCAGGAAAACAAGCGAAAGAGAATGGAAATGGATGCAAACCGAGAGCAAGATAGACTGCAAACCCAATCTGATATGAGCAACAAAATGTTGGACACCTTAGCAAATATCGCTAGTTCAACTAACGATAGTCAAGTTGCAATCGAGGCGCTAAAACAACTTTCTGAACTGAGAAAATCAGACGTAAAAGCTTCATCTGATGCATATACAACTGAATCAGAAAAAAGTGGTGATGAAGACCCAAAAGTGTGAACGAAAGTGAGGCTGCTGGTTCAGTCTCTCTTTCTGATAACGTGATTAACGATAGCGTAATCAATATTTATTACGGGTCAAAAGAAGAGAATTTGACCGAAGAGGAAAAAATCAATGATTTCCGAAGAAGAATCAAAAATTCTACTAAATCAAACAACATTGCTAGAGAATTGGATTCAATAGCTGTCGAGTTAAAAAAGCAAATTGCCGATTTATCACCCGATGGCTTGAACTCATCTTGCGTCCCATATCTCTCTCTTCTGGGATTGTGTAACTCTAGACGTGGAAAACTTAACGAAATGAAAGAAAATATCGAACAGGCTTTGAAAATTGACCCACACGATGAACAAGCAAACTTGGTTTTTGGTGAACATTATTTCGACTTATATCAGCGCTTGACGAGTAAATCAGACCAGCAGGGCGCGATGAATATGGGTATTTTCCACTACAGGGATGTTTGGAATAATGCAGTCAATTTGGGGGCGAAAAACAATGCTGGCTATCATTTGTGTATCTTATTAGTAGAACGAGGCGACTTGAATGAAGCCAGACAAATCAAAGAAGAAATATTAGCAAATATTTCAAATCCCGAAGGAAGAAAACGAATTGAATCAATAGACATTTGATCATAATTTTGCAATCAACAAACTGCAATTATCTGTGCTCCCTCTATCCAGAGCATTCTGAACCATCAAGACTGGGATATTGTTGATACCTTCTACTAAAGAAGGAACTTCAAGGCCGTTTTCGGTGTGCAGTGGGCCCCAAACTCCATCACAACAAATTATGACGATACAATCCTTAGTTAGAGAAATTTCTTGGATTTGAGGTTTGCATTCATTTTCACTTCCTAGGGACATTGTTAATACATTACTTCCGTGAGTTGATTCAACTTCGTGCAGTTTGATATATCCTGCTCTTACCATTTCTCCCGTCATCGAGTGGTCTTCACTTAACAAGTTCCATCCGTTTGCAGTAGAGTAATACATCCTTGAATCTCCAACGTGAACTAAATCAGACCACGCCACAGTACCATCTTTACTCTTGAAAACTATTAGCGATGTTAGAGTTGAACCACTTTTTCCACCCTCGACTATGCCAACATATTCGACTGATTTGTTGGCTAATTGCACACATAAATCCCAGGATTGTTTTCTTTGTTCAAAAATTGTACCTTGGGTGAAACCTCTTGAGATGTATTCCACAACGTCAGTAAAGGCGAGTCCTGCGTTTTCGCTGGCCTTTTCTCCGCTTGTCCCACCTCCCATTCCATCGAGAAGGCTATAGCAAAACAATACCCCGTCTTCTCTTTCAAAAGAGGTTGAAATTATGAAATCTTCATCTTTTGGGCGTAGTCCGGTTACTGATTCAGCAAAGGTATTTGCCGTTGTGACCTTAACTCTATTATCCAAAATATCACCTATTGCCAAGTTGTATAGTCACTTGATGCTGAAGACTGGTTTGTCTGAATTTGACCACCTTGATTTCTTAAAATCTGCTGGAATTCTGAGACCGTTTGAATTCGTTGTTCGTTTCTTGGCCAAGCGGACCTAATCATCAAATCGGCTAACCAAACCGGAGAGCCTAAACTTATCATCTCATTCTTTTCCATTTCAGTAATTATAGTAGGAGGAACTTTGTACGTCATAAGGTAATACAAACACTTACCCAAACTGTAAACATCTGTGAAAGGACCTGAAACCCCAGAATCTCTTTCTGGAGCGGTCCAGGTTCCGCTTCCACCTCTTGTTACGCTGATGTCACTTCCAGTAGCAACTATTTTTGCAAGGCCGAAGTCGATTACAATCGGTCCTCGTTCAGGATGTACAATTATGTTATGAGGTTTCAAGTCTCTGTGATAAATTGGTTCTGGCAACGATGCCATGTAGATTAATGGCTCACAGGATTGATCTAACAATTCAATAATTCTCTCAAGTGGTATAGTCGCATTCATCTTCTTACATTGTTCAACCGTTTCTTGTAATGAACCACCGGGAATGAATTCCTGAATCAAAACGGTTGTTTGTGCACCTTCTGGACTATTCGAATATCCATGAGTGATGTATTTCGGTAGCCTCTCATGTGCCAACTGCGTTAGTAATTCGCATTCACCCAACATTTTCTGATTCGATACGCTGAACGGATTAAATCGGTTGTGAGATTCCTTCCATGCAACTACCTGTCTAGTCGTAGTGTGCGTTGCTCTGTAAACGTCCGCCATACCTCCTTGAGCAATTAATTCATGTCTGGTATATACAACCAAATTTGGGTCTGCATTAGCGCCAATTTTACTGCCTGAATTTGTTTGAGTGTTAGCGTATTGTGCAGTATTTGCTGCTGAGTAATTCGATGTGCTTGATATAGCGCCCTCCGATTGTAATAAACTGTAGGCATCATTCATGTCTTGCTGTGCACTTGCCGTCAAAGAACGACTCGGCTGACCGGTTTGGAAATTAGTTGGCGTTTGTTGTTGATAGGCAGTCGATGGAGTACTTGCTACAGACTGTGTTTGGTTAACATAACTTGGGTAGGATACTGAACCATAATCTTGCTGAGTATACTGATATTGCTGAGCTATGGGCTGTCCTTGTGTTGTAATAACTTGATTAGATTGGAATAAATTAGGCCTAGTTAGGTCTTGATGATTTTTTAATTTCTTAATTTCCGTGTAAAAATTATTATGATTTACAATAAATAAAATCCAAGTAAAGAACAATACACCAAACCCTATTACAATATTTGTAATATAATATTCATCATCACCATATAGACTATACCAACTACACCTCTCGTTTTCAGACCCGTAAGGAGTGTAATAATGTTCACAATCTACCCAAAGGTTCTCTATGAAAATAATATCCATAGATACACTTGCTATCATAATGATCAATATTAAACGTTGACCAAAGTTACCATATTCTACGGCCTTTAATTGATTTTTAGTGGTAATAAAAGGATAACAAGATACTGCTAAGAGTGCGACCAAGACGAATACTAATAAAATTTCATCGCCAAACAAAAGAGAAATCGGGAAAATACATAAACAGTAAACGATCAACATTTTCCATCCTTGTAATAATCCCTTGAATGTGTTGTTTTCTTTGCTGTGAACAAGTCTAGTAAAAATCTGTTTTGTTATTATATGTCTAATGATTAAAACAAACGCAACAATAAAAGCAAAAATTCCTAGCGTGATAAAACCAAACACAAAATTCGGATAGTAGTAAGCATATTCATACGCATTATAATCAGTAGAACTGAGTGTGAAAAAGGTAAAATTTAACCACCATATGAAAATCCATAATATAGCAACATTCAGGATTTTAATGGAAGTTGAATTGAAGTGAAATTCGATACCTTCTACTGAAGCATGCAGTAAAAGAAGCCTGCGGTGCTCTTCCATTGCAAACGGGATTATCATTAAATTGATTAGAGGAATAAAAGCCATTGCAAAGAGAAATTTTTGAAAATCCCCCCTCACACCTAATTTTACGAGATAATTCATCTTGTTTGAAAGTGAAATACAATACGCCATACCAAACAAGTAGGATGGTATCATCCACCATCCGAAATTTCCTATAACCCAGAAGGTGATAAAAGCAAAAATTACAGTGTTAACCGGTAAGTGTACAATTCTTAAACTATCCTTGATGTATGATGTTTCTCCCTGCTGAAACTGTTGAAGAGGGTAAGGCTTGATAACTTGGTTATTTGTCAAAATGGTCTGATGAGAGAACATTTGTTGACCTGCTGGAATCATGTCCCTCAATCTATGCTAACCCTCTATCACATAAATTGATTTCCGACATTATGCCTATCAAGACCAAGTGGTAAAGTCACCTGAAGATATACTTTGACTCCTGTCAAATGAAAGATTACCCTTCGAATGCAATATTTCATTGAAATGACGCACGGTCTGTATTCTTTGGTCATGAACTGGCCAAGCTGCGTTCAGCATCAAATCAGCTAACCAATCTGGTGCGCCATTTTGAATCATTTCTTGTTTTTCTCTATCGGTTACAATCGTTGGAGGAACTTTGTATGTTATCAGGTAATACAAACACTTACCCAAACTGTAAACATCTGTGAAAGGACCTGAAATTCCTGAATCCCTTTCTGGAGCGGTCCAGGTTCCACTTCCTCCTCTTGTTACGCTGATGTCACTTCCAGTAGAAACTATTTTTGCCAATCCGAAATCGATCAGTACCGGGCCTCTGTCAGGATGAACGATTATGTTATGAGGTTTCAAGTCTCTGTGGTAAATTGGTTCATCCAGGGTGGCCATGTAAATTAGTGGCTCACAGGTTTTACCTAGCAGATCTATAATCCTGTCTTGTGGGATTATAGCACCCATTTTTCTACACTGTTCGATTGTTTCTTGAAGGGAACCTCCTTCGATGAACTCCTCAATGAGTACGAACTTTTCTTGACCAAAGTCTGCTGAAACAGAACCCCTTGCTATGTATTTTGGAAGCCGTGGATGTTCTAAAAATTCGAGAAGTTCACATTCTCCGTCGATTTTCATATTCGATACATTAAGTGGATTAAAATCACCATGGGCTTCTTTCCATACAACTTGATTTCTCGTTGTTTTATTTATTGCCGCATAGACATTAGCCATTCCGCCTTTTGCAATAAGTTCCTGCTTCTCATACACCGATAAACCATCTGTCAAATCTTTGATGGGATTGGTGTTTGTGTTATCGTTTCTTGTAGGATTTAAATCCTTCAATTCCGGCGCCTCAATGCGTGGTGTGGAAATAGAGTTGACGGCCGAATTGATTAGGCTGTTAGATTCTGTTTGGATATTATTTGACTCGTCTTTTGTATCCATGCCATTTGCTACTAGCAACTTCTGATGTTGTAAGTCTAAATTTCTATGAGTATTTGCAATTGCGATTAAAACACACAATAGCAAAGCACTGTGAATTAAAATTATTATCAGTTCAAGATCTGAAATTTGAAAATCAAGTTCTGAACTTGCCTGATATGTATAGTAGCCCTTCCATTCATAAACATATAATGGCGTAAAAAATAGAATAATTACCAAAAACAATAACTTGAGACTAAAATCCATTAAATTGCTATTTGAATAAACTCTGGAGAAATTTTTTGTGAAGTACAAGTAAATTAAAACCGATGTCTCAGAGAGGAAATATGCATATACAATACTGGTTAATTGTGATTGCATCATATTTTCGATATTAAATAAATCTGGCATAATTATGTAGTAAAATGTAAACAATGCAGTAAACAATGTAAAAACAAACAAGTCAATTGAAGAACTAACCTCCTCACCATGTTCAAACCATGATGCTGTCTGCTGTTGAATAACAAAATGAATAAGTATTGAAAAAGATATTAATAAAATCCCAAAAATGGTCGAAAGGTTGGATTCTCCAATCTCTTCTTGATACCAATCTAAATTTACAGATAAAATTAAAGCAATAAAAGTAGACAAAACTAGAACGTAATTTAATGCTGTAATCCAATTCCTACCGAAATTGAAATCCAATTCTTCAGCAGAGCAATGCAGATGAATTAGCCTTCTATACTCGTCATAAGCAAATGGTATAATTAATAAATTCATTAGGGGTATGAATGCTATCCACTTCAAAGAATCTTTGAGATACCGTCTATCAGGCATTATAGCTAATTTATCAAATCTGTAATATATTGATAATGCCAAAACCAATCCAAAAATATACGCTGATATGTAAAAAAACCAAAAAAATCCAACCAAAATCGTTGATAGAAATACAAAGGTAGGCGTATCAATGAACTTATCTTGTTGCTTAAATGAGTTTTTGATAGACGTAATTTCCAATTCTGTGAATTGAGCTAGGTCATAATTTGTAAAAACAGAAGATTTGGAATCCGATAACGATTCCCCTCTCCCTTCGATGTAGGAAAAACGATTTGCTTCCATGTAAATTCCTCTAATCATAACCTATACATCATCCATTTAAAAGAATAGAAGATAAAATCATGTTTCGATTTTTTTTATATAGGATATAAATAATAGAATTTGATAATTATAATATGGGCGATGATGATAACGACATCATTAGCCCTGATGGGCACTACCGCTGGAATGGAGAAGAATGGGAATTAATCGACATTGTTAAAACACTTGAAAAAATTTCTCAGGAAACATCAGAAACTTTGAATGAAGAATTTCAAACTAATGAACCAAATCAAGAAACTGAAACGATAACTCAAGAATCAATTTCGTTAAGCGAAAGTGAATCAAGTCATGGTATTTTGGGTGATTTCTTCAATAAGTTACTTTCTAAAGAAAAAACCGCTCTGAAATTCATCCTTCTAAACTGGTGGGGATGCTTAGTTTTAATTCTGATATGTTTCAATGTAATTTCAATTGGTTCTGTTTACGTAGATCCATGGGACCCGTTTGAAGCAGTATTTTATTTCGGCTCAGAGAGATGTGCTTGGGATTCTACACCCTGTTTTGAAAATCTTGATATTTTCTCGATGAATTATACTTTCCGAATTTTTGTCTTTATTTCGTTGTTCATGTACCTAATTAGTTTCTACTTGAATGTCTATTCACTTGCGGAAGGTTCACACCCATCAAAAGTAAATCTGAATTTTTCCATTGCTGGTAATCTCATGTTGATATTTTCTGCACTTTACTACTACAATTCTAACATTTTAGATAGAATTGAAATTACTACAGGATGGTCGTCTTTCAATTTTAGACCCATGATTGGCATTCATCTTTTGCTACTAACGGGAATTTACTCTTTAGTTTACAATCTAATATTTTGGAAACATACTAAAGAAAATCCAATCATTTGATTCGGATTTATTTTTTCTTACCTAGACAATTCCGCAAGCAAGATTCAAGATCACTGAATGTGAATTCAAATCCAGATTCAATTAGCCTATTAGGACGTACATCCTGTCCATCTAAAACGAGTTTTTGACCCATTTCACCAAATAAAATTTTGATGACGAAACCAGGCAGGGGAGCGAAAGCTGGTCTTCTTAGAACTTTACCCAAGGTCTTAGCAAATGTCTTTTGATTAACTGGAGTTGGTGCACACAAATTGTAAGGTCCAGACGAATTCTCATCCATCATCAGGTGATGTATTGCATAAATTTCGTCGTCGAGTGAAATCCAGGATTGCATCTGCTTACCTCCGCCTACCGGACCACCAGCACCGAATTTCGCAGGAAGCAATAGTTTTGCAAGGGCACCACCAAGAGGGGATATTACGATTCCCGTCCGCAATAGTGAAACTCTGATACCAGCAGAACTTGCTGGTTTGGTTGAATCCTCCCATTCTCTACAGATTTCAGCAAGTATGTCATCTCCAGTTTTGGAATTTTCATCTAAAACTTCAGTTCCTCTATTCCCATAAAAGCCAACAGCAGAACCACATAAAAACGACTTTGGAGGATTTTTTAATCCGGCCAAGATCTTCGATAGGTTTGTAGTTGGTATTACTCTACTGTCTCGAATTAACTTCTTTCTTTTAGTGGACCATCTCTTGTCTCCAATTCCAGCACCTGCTAGGTGAATTATAGCGTCAAAATCTTCAAATGTTCCCTCGATGATTTCACCTGTTAAATCGTTCCAAACTACAGTCTTGTCCTTGTTGACATCCTTCGGTAATTTTGTTGTTGGTCGAACTAAACGATGAACATTGTGACCTGCCGCCTCGAGAAAGGCACACAGTTGGAGTCCAATCATGCCTGTTGATCCAGAAACTAATACTCTCTGTCTTGGTAGGTGACTTGTCTTTTTGATTTGGTTAAGGTCGTTAAGCACTATATCTGTTCGATACTTAAACATCTGAATCATTCGCGGTTTAACGCTAAATGGTGCTGACCATCCAGTCAAGAAATGTAAAGGCAATTTATATTCGACATTATCATTTACAATGGTTGAATCGCCATCTTTTTCAAAAGTGTGTCGATGGTTCCATGCTCCAAATGGGCCTTTCACCATTCTATCAGAAAAACCGATACCGTGTTTTACAGAATGATGACGTGCAAGCCAGGTACGCTTGATAGGGCCTATGCTCACCTTGAAGATCGTTTCTTCGCCATCTTTTAGTCCACCAGCTTGGATGGGGTCGATTCCTTCCCACTCAGGCATGATTCTACGGAATGCACCTGGACTGTCGTACCAGTTCCAAATTTCTTCAATGTTGGCGTTAAACTTAGCCTTGTGATTGAAAACTGCCATTTTTTCACCTCTTCTCGTAATTTATTTTCACAGAATTTGCTAGTTGAGATTGGAATAAAGTAGATTGTCTTGATGATGGGTTTGAATATGTTTCAACATACTTTCTAGTTTTGAATTTTCGTTTCGTAGAATCTGTCGTCATACACCTAATTTTTCCATAAACTGGTCTTTCCGTCCATCCCCTGTCGAATTTACCTAAGACCCAGCCTATCCCAGTGTAGGTATTGGGATCCCTTCCGTCAAGGCCCCATTTATCATTTAGTTCAATCATGTAATCCATAGCAATTTGCGCATTAGGAGTCCACTCGAGTATTTTCTTACCCCACAGCATTCTTAGATAATTGTGAATGATTCCGTCATTTTTTAATTGGCACTGTGCAGCATTCCACAATTCATCATGAGTCTCACCATTCTCAAATTCTTCAAGGGTATACAAATATGGCCTCTCGTCATGTTCATGTTCCTTCAGAGTGGTTTTTGCCCAGTCAGGAAGTGATTCATATGAATCATGATTTTCGTTTTGAGCACAATGTAAGAATCCTAAATCTCTCCATGTGATAACCTGATCTAAGAATGATTCCACGTCCTTGGGTAGCCCCCACCATCCACTTCTTCTACCATCATTTGGCGGAGTAATGTGCATTATGTCCCAATTGTATTTCTCAAAAATTTCTCTCAAAATTTGGTGAGCGCTGATGTGTCCAAAGTGGAGGTAGGGCGAAAGACCACTAGACCCGTTTAATTCTGGTTCATTTCTATTATCTCCATATCTCTCTAATCGATTGTGGAGGAAATCATTCCATTTCTTTACGGCCTCTGTAGTGCCTCCTTTGACATGATTAACTGGGTAAACGGAGTGATCTATGGAAAGTACAGAAAGTGCATTTTCTCCAATTTTATCTGGCTCACATACTCTCCAAAGGAATTCATAAGGTGTAATAGGAGTATCACTGGCCTCGAATATTTTCTGGACTATTCCATAGTCCAATTTTTCTAGATTAGAAGCTTTCTCAAGTGGTTTGGGTTCTGGGAATTCCGCCAGGTGGTCGGTAATGGTTTTGTGGAGGTGCCTGCGAAGTGAATATGCGGTCGTAAAACTCTTTTCAGTGTGGTTATGAGCCATGAATCCGTTGCTATCAACGACGTGAACTTCACAACCGGCCATTTTGATTGCGAGTTCCTTAACTTTTCTAGGATAGTATGACGGATAGTCATCAATCACCAGACATTCGGCGAATTCCATCCATTTAGAAAGTAGACCCTTTGCTTCATTCGGTTTAGTTTCCACATAAGGAACGTAGGTGACGTTAGAATCTTCGAATATTTTCTTGTTCGATAACATACCCTGAATCACGAAAGTGTGTATTCTATCATTTGCATACTTGTGACCAATAGCTAAGGGCTCTACTACAACAAGCGGTAGTTTCTTCTTTTTGGCAAGGGATATAGCATGCTCTAGACTGTGGTTGTAGAAGGCCCTCCTGGAGGAAATCATCCAGTAAACTACACAGTCTCCAGGAGTTTTGGTCTCCCCAAAAGTTTCCAGTCTTGATCCAGGTATCATCCAAACACCTATGTAACTAACTTTGAGTGTCTATTCATGCTGTAAACGTAGTAGGATTGGCCAGATTTCGAAAGTGGCTTTCTTGGCTGAATCGACATTCTAAATCCACTAAGCCCTTCGATTGCGAGGTTGTGCATGGTTTCAGATATCCATTCTAATGATTGGAGTTGATTTAGAGAGAACCAATCGTATTCGGTTATTTCATTGCTCTCATGTCCGTCTTTTTTAGTTTCGATGTTAACATCGTAGCACAAGAAAACCGCAGGTATTCCATTGTTAGTAGTGGACCTCACTGCGGCTAAACCAATAATCGAGCCAGTCGAGCCGGTTTCCTCAATCAACTCCCTGAGGACAGCCGCCTCGGGGCTTTCATCGGCTTCGACATAACCCTTGGGAAGTCCCCACTTTCCGGCATAGTTTCCTGATGCTTCTTTCACGAGTAGGATTCTTGATTCATCAATTACCCTTGCAGCGACTCCCAAATCGCAAGATTTACTGTCCATGTAGGAACGTGAATTCATTGATATATATACCACCGTTTTTTTCCGTTCAGCAAAATAACGAGATATTATAACCTCCGTCAATTAATGCTGCTCATGCTCAGCAGAAGCAACAGCAGGAAGAAAGTAGAGGCGGACGCAGAATTGCCAACCAAGTTTGGCAACTTCAGGATCAAGGCGTTCATTGACCCGATTACATCAAAAGAACACGCGCTACTTTACACCGGAAAAGACCTAGATGCAACACCGTTGGTTAGGATTCACTCAGAATGTTTAACTGGAGACGCATTTGGGAGTCTCAAATGCGATTGTGGGCCACAGTTGGAGGCTGCAATGATGGAAATCCAAGATAGAGGTTGTGGGGCCATAGTTTACCTCCGACAAGAAGGAAGAGGAATCGGACTCTATGCAAAAATGCAAGCATACGCACTTCAGGACGAAGGACTCGACACTCTCGACGCAAATTTAGAATTGGGGCTACCCGCTGATGCAAGAACATATGAGTTCGCTGCCGAGATGTTAAAATCGATAGGTTTCAACAAGGTTAACCTGATGACAAACAACCCAGAGAAAAGAAGCCAACTCGAAGCAAACGGCATAGAAATCACTTCAAGAATCCCTATCATTGTTGGGACGTGCGAGTACAATATTCAATATCTCAAGACAAAAGCCAATAGAATGGGTCATATCTTAAGAGTTTAAGGAGATATTATGTCCACCTCAATACTTGGCCAAATTGCACCTGATTTTACACTGCAAGCAGACGATGGTTCAATGTTTGATAGCACAACGCTACACGGTAAATGGAGAGTGATTTTTTTCTACTCTCGACACAATTCTCCAACGTGCAAAAGAGGATGCCTCAACTTTAAAGAACAATATGATCTCTTCAAATCCTCAGGATGTGAAATTATCGGTGTAGGGCCTGGTTCCTTTGAAAAATTGAAAGATTTCAAGAAATCGATAGGAGACCTCCCGTTCCCTCTTGTAGCAGATGTTGACAGAGCGGTTGGTGAGTCTTACAATATTCCCCTTCACCTTGGTAAATTTCCGTCAAAATCATCTTTCGTTATTGGCCCAGATAACAAGGTCCACTACGTATATGACTGGCTTTTCAGACCAAGAAGGCACGTAGCTAAGATACTTGCAGAGTTATCATCGGTTTCAGGAGGAAAATGAATGTGGGAAGATTTGTTGTATGAATCCGGACTTAACGAACGTGAAGTCAATTCAATTATGATACTTGGAAATAATCCAAAGATGAAAGCATCAGAATTGGCAAAAGAACTGAAGACAACAAGATTAGATGCCTACAATAGTTTGTCCAGACTACAAGAAATGGGAATAGTTACAGTCACGGCAGATCGGCCAATGCTGTTTTCCAGTATGAACGTCTTAGAAGCAATCAAACACATAATAGAAATGCGAAAACAACAGTTGGCACGACTCACTGAAGGCTATGAAGATTTGTCAAAGAATGTCAAGAGCAAATCTCCAGTAAGTAGCAGACCCCAATCCAGCGCAAACGACCCTCGTTTCGCTGTCTTGAAAGAACGCTCTCACATCTATAACCGATTGAAAAAAATGGCTGATGAATGTGAAGAGAGGTTAGTACTAATGCTTGGCCAATACGGAATCTTACATTTGTGTAGGAATCCTAATGCTCTCGAAGCGGTTAATACAGCTGCAACTAGGGGTTCAGTGGTTCAGATAATTACCCAACTCGATAGCAAAACTGTAAGGTTTTTCCGAGAGTTAAACGACAGTGTTGAAGTCAAGCATTCAAATGATTTAGAATCGCTTGGATTTGTCAAAGATAAATCCGAGGTCGTTCAATATCTGAACATCGAAGACAATCCTGTTGGACGAGGAAAGGATGATGCTGCCTTAGTGATTGAATCTGCTGCATTTGCAGAATCTCACATGAATCTTATCGACACCATCTGGGAGAATGCCGTTGCATTTGAAACAGCTGTAGTTCGATTTACTGAAAATAAAATCAACGACCCTCTTAAGTTAACAATTGGTGAAGGGTCTTTCTTGAAAAATGTCACATCGGCTTTGGGAATAACAGATGAACTTCCAGAAGATGACACTCCATTCGACCCTGAAGCATTTTTCGCAGCTGGCCAACAGGTCAATGACGCAAGGAAGAGTTTATCCGAGGGTAAATTGTCAAATTTGAAAATATTAGGCATCGACATGGCTCTAATGCTCAGACAAATTGGCAATAGAGTTGGTCATGAGATATCATTTTCACTTAGAAAAATCGAGAACGACATAGAATTTCTCGATGAAATAATGGATTGGTGGGAATATGCCGGGTTGGGTAACTTGCAGTACGATGTCGACCCAACCTTCCACGTAAAAGTCGGATTAAACCACCCGCCAGTAGAAGATCCGGATGCGCTCCCTATGTGGGAAATGGATGACGGAATTATCGAGGGCGCTTTAAGACACAGGTTCTCAAAAGACGAGGACATCGTCATTAATCGAACCAAGGGTTCCGGTGACTCACATGATTTATGGAACTATATGATAGTTAAACAAGATCAAGAATCAACTGAATTGGAAGATTAAGTCTGAAACGCTACTATATATATCAACTCACCAACCTTAGTGCCATGCGTCTGTTGACATTATACAAGTTTAGCAAGGAACTAAGGGGGAACAGACCTGTCGACATTGACAAGATCCAATCCATGGGTCTGCTAGCGGTTAAGTTAGGACAAATTTGCGCTTTGCGACCTGATTTAATTGACCCTGATAGGTGTATACAACTACAGCAATTGTACAGTAGAGCCCCGTCTGTGCCAGCGGAAGACTTTGACAATCTTCTTCGAAAACATACTTCACCTGATTTTAGAGATAACTTCAACAAAATCGAGAACAAGCCATTTGCTGCCGCAAGCATAGGCCAAATCCACAGGGCTGAGTTGAAGGACGGAACTAAAGTTGTAATCAAAATCATAAAATCAGATTTCCGAAAAACATTCATCCGTGATGTTAAGAAAATGAAGCGTTGGGTAAGAATGGGCCTATTCTTTAATCCAAAATTGAAGAAGGTTGGCAATCCTATCGGTCTATTGTCTCACATTGAAGATTACACCTTGAGAGAGTTAGATTTAATGAATGAGATAAACGGAAAAGAAAGATTGGAACAACTTGCGGAGGATTACTCAGCATCATTCCCAATGCCAAAACTCCGCTTTCCAAAGATATGGAAAGATTTGTCGAATAGTAATGTTTTGGTGATGGAGGAAATTACATATCCAACCCTAGAATCACACCTCAACAAATCCTCCATGGAATGGGATGACATGTTGCAATTGTTCAGAATACACGGCGCCTACATGTTTGGGTTGGGTGTTTTCCATGGAGACCTTCATCCAGGAAACGCAATGATGGATTCAAAAGGAAACTTCACATTCATCGACACAGGAGCAATATGTGAAGCACCAGAACACGTAAGAAAAGCACTGTTTGGATTTTTCTTTTTCTTAGCCAAAGGTGAATTGAAGAACGCTTTCGACGCAATGTTAACAATGGCAGACGTTGAACCAGTGGGTGAAACTCTACAAACCTATTACGACTCTATGAATGAATTATATGACGGATTTGTCGGTACTTCAGTAAGCGAAGTATCCTTAACTCAACAGATGATGAAGACAGTAAAAGCAGCGGTCTTAGCTGGATGTTCTTTTGGAGATGAAGCGTTTCCTATCATCAGGTCATTGATGTACATGGATGGTATGGTTTTGAAAGGTTTCCCTGATGTTGATTTAATTTCAGCGATGGGTCCGTACTTGGATGAATTTGCTACACTAATAGACATTAACACCCTTCTAGAAAGGTCAAATCCAAATTCAAAATTACTGTTGAATAAAAACCGAACTTTAAATGCTAACACGGCACCGTGATTCTCATGTCCACCGAAAAACAACCTTCAGTCGCTATTATTGGAGCAGGGCCCGGTGGGCTAGCATCAGCACTTCTACTCGCAAAATCGGGTGTCAGAGTCACCGTTTTCGAACGCTCAGCAAGCGTTGGAGGCAGGAACAAAGTTTTCGAGAGAGATGGTTACAAATTCGACCTCGGCCCAACATTTTTCCACTATCCAGAAGTAATCGAAGACATATTCCAAGCAATCGGAAGGGATGCGCACGAAGAATTGAAACTAAAGAAACTTGACATCAATTACAGACTGATCTTTGGACAAGGGGGAAGTCTAGACTGCACTAGTAACACTGAACAAATGTGCGAAAGAATTGAAGCACTATCAGGAAAGAAAAATGCTGACGCATTCTTGAAATATCTCCAAGATAACCTAAACAAACTCAACAAATCAAAGCAATGTTTGCAAGAGCCATGGTTTGGCCCTACAGACTTACTTTCCAAGAGGGCTATGAGAGTTGCTGGAGTCTTGAGGCCTACTCGCTCAGTAGCTAAGGATTTGATGAAATTATTCGACGATGATAGGTTGATGTTGGCAATGTCTTTCCAAACAAAATACCTTGGGATGTCACCATTCAACTGCCCAAGTTTATTCACCATGCTTGCCTTTTTAGAATACGAATACGGCATATTCCATCCAATGGGCGGTTTAGGTAGCGTCTCGGAAAGGATGGGCCAGATTGCAAGAGACATGGGTGTAGAATTCAGAATGAACGAAGAAGTCAAGAGCGTCATTATGGATAAAAAAACCATTAAAGGAATTGTTACTGACAACGGTTCCTTTTACGCTGACAAGGTAGTAATGAATGCAGATTTTGCTCAAGGAATGACTAAGTTGTTCCCGGACAATCTTAGAAAGAAGTGGTCAAACAAGAAACTGGATAACAAGAAATATTCCTGTTCAACATTCATGCTTTATCTCGGTGTTAACAAGACATTCGACGACCTCCCTCACCACCAAATTTACGCCTCAAAGGATTATGTTTCCAACCTTGAGGATATAGAAGTACATCACAGATTAACTTGGGACGACCCTTCTGTTTACGTCCAAAACGCATGTGTAACTGACCCTCAACTCGCTCCAGAAGGTTGCTCAACAGTGTACGCCCTGGTACCTGTATCACACATACATGACAATATTGACTGGTCTAAAGAGAAAGATTCATTCAGAGACAGAATCGTAGACCAAATCGAAGAGAAATTAGGTTTCGAAGGGCTTCGTGAAAATATCGCATCGGAACTAGTCATCACTCCAGAAGACTGGGGAGAGCACTGTTATCGTGGCGCTGTGTTCAACTTAGCACACGGACTTGACCAGATGTTATGGAAGAGACCCAAGAATGAATTTGACGAGATAAAGAACCTGTACCTGGTTGGTGGAGGAACCCACCCAGGTAGTGGATTACCGGTCATATACGAATCAGCAAGAATCAGTTCCAAACTCCTGCTTGACAGTCTAGGCATAATACCAGATTGGAACGGAGTCGATACGTGGTTTGACAGCAGAAAGCGAAGAACAAAATCCAACAAATCAGCAATTGCTTCGGCTAACGAACTCAACAAGGGTAACCCAACCCAATCATAGGTGATATCATGAATAACCAATTGATTGATGATTCCTACGCACATTGCAAACAGATTTGTAAGAGTGCTTCAACAACATTCTACAGTTCATTCTCAGCACTTGACCATGAAAGGAGAAAAGCAGTTCATTGTGTATATGCATTGTGCAGATGGATCGATGATATAGTCGACGGAGATGACGAACCCATTGTGCAAATTACAGAGGATTTGAAAAACCAAACAGCACTACGCAATCAAGCTTTGAAAGAAATACACTCTGGAAGAGAACTCTCAAATCCTGAAGACGTACATGAACAACGGTTGATGGCTTTAGTTGACATTAGAAATAATCTTTACAAAGCATCCAAGGGTGAGATTATCTCAACAGACCATCCTATTTTCATTGCGCTACAGGATGTCTTCACTCGATATCCAATCAGGGTTCAAGATTTTGAAACCGTCATTGAAGGAATGGAAGATGATTTATTCTCAGTTCAATGTAATACGTGGGACGAATTGAGAGCTTACTGCTACAAAGTAGCATCTGCAGTAGGTCTAATTCTAATCGAAATTTACGGTTATGAAGATAGAGCAGCAAGATTACACGCAATAGATTTGGGAATTCAAATGCAACTTATCAATGTACTAAGGGATATTTCTGAAGACCTTGAAAGAGGACGTGTCTATCTCCCGATTGAAGTTCTTGCACAACACAATATCGAAATCTCAGATTTGTCTAACGCAAACTTAGCTCAAAATCCGTCTTGGAAGTCATTCATGAGAGAATACCTCGAAGTGGTAAGACAACACCAAACATCAGCAATGCACTTGTTTGAATTCCTCGACTCTAAATCAAGGGTCCAACCCAAAATAATGCAAGACGCTTACTCAAAGATATTCGATGACATAATTCGAAGATCAGGAGACATATTTTCCACTCCTATCGACTTATCTAAAATGTCAAAGATGTCTCTATGGATGAAGATTAACTATTTGAAAATCAGATCTAAGATAACAACAGATTAGGTGATATTATGCAGTGTAACATAGACGCAAAAGGAAAAGCAGCACGACTCAAATTAGGAATTCTTACATTGATTGGCGCATTAGCGCTAACGGTTATTACCGCAGCAGGTATTGTTGAAGGAAGCATCTGGTGGTTAATGGCTGGAGGTGCGGCATTCGGTGGTGCTTTCGCAATATTTGAAGCTAGAGCAGGCTGGTGCGTAATTAGAGCAATGGGAATTAAAACACCGTTGTGATTATTCCCACTCTATTGTACCTGGTGGCTTGTGAGTGATATCATAAACTACTCTGTTCACTGAGCCTTTTACAGCATTGGTAATTCTCGTGCTTATCTTTGCAAGAATATCATGAGGAATTACAGAATATCTTGCAGACATTCCATCGAGAGACTGAACTGCTCTCACAACAACGGTTTCTCCGTATGCTCTGACATCGCCATGTACTCCAACAGATCTAACTGGAAGTAGCGCTGCAAAGTATTGCCAGGGCAATTCTATCTTACCTTCTGCGGCGGCTAATTCTAATTCTTCTTCGACGATTGCACATGCCTCACGAACAATCTGTACTCTTTCGGGAGTAAGTTCACCAAGACACCTAACTGCTAATCCAGGACCAGGGAATGGTTGTCTTTCTGCTACTTTTATCTCAAGCGTCCTTGCAAGTTCTCTAACCTCGTCTTTGTACAAATCACGAAGTGGCTCGACTACTTCCAAAGTCATGTCTTCGGGAAGGCCACCCACATTGTGATGGCTTTTGATGGTGTCACGGACTCCTCCACCCGATTCAATCCAATCTGGAGCAATTGTCCCCTGAACGAGATACTTGGCGCCAACCTTTGCCTGTTCATCTTCAAAAATTCTAATGAATAATTCCCCGATAATCTTTCGCTTTTGTTCAGGGTCTGTTATTCCTTTCAATGCTTCGAAATACCTGTCTTCAGCAAAGACTGTTGTGAGATTCAATCCGTGAGCTGCAAGCATTTCTTGGATTTCCTCAGTCTCATTTTTCCTCATTAATCCAGTATCGACATATACACAATGCAATTTATCACCAATCGCTTGATTAGCGATCACTGCTGCGACAGTAGAATCAACTCCACCACTGCAAGCAATAATTGCGATATCATCTATTTCATTACGCATTTTTTCTGCTGATTCTTCGATGAATGCAGAAGCATCGAACATCTCAAGCCCTACCGTTTACTTCAGCATCCATTTGCTTAACCTTCTCAATTTGATCAAGCTTGTTTTGTTTTAGTGCATCAGCATACCGTGGGAATTTTAGGGCTAAAATCTGTGTTGCGAGATATCCTGCGTTATCACCCCTGTCGACACCAACGGTTGCAGAAGGTACGCCTGGTGGAAGTTGGGCTATGGACAGTAAACTGTCAAATGGTACCTTTCCACCACAGGGAACACCAATTACTGGCTTTGTTGTTAGTGATGCGACAGCACCGGGAAGCGCTGCTGCTAATCCCGCCATAGCGATAAATACCGAACAACCGTCAGCCTCTGCGTCTTTTACGATTTGTTCAACAAAGGCAGGAGACCTGTGAGCGCTTGCGACCCTTAATTGATATGGGACATCAAACATCTCCAAAATTTTCGTACATTTTTCAGCTATTGGCAAGTCAGACTTTGAACCGAGTAGTATAGTTACGTCCATGCCCATTGTCGGAAATCGGTAGTTCATCAACGTGCCGAATGGGGATTTTCAAATTTGGAACCATAAAGGGTGAAAATGGAACACAAATCAAAAAATCAAAGAAATTTACTCTTCGTCAGAAAAAACAGACAGGGGTTCATCGGATTCAATGTAAATTTTGTCACCTTCTTTGACTCCTCTAACAATATTTTTACCAATCCTGAATAGTGGCCTTGCCGCCCATTTGGTGTGGAAAAACCTTGCAGATTCTATCATTGGAATTGGCTTTTTAGGGTCCCATTCTAATCGATAAGCCTTCCCAGATATTGCGGATAACATTGCAGCGGTTCTGTAATTTATTGTCCAAACAGATATGGCTACTATCACTTGAACAATCTCAGGAGGTTGGAAGAATAAACCGAATGCAGCAAATGGTGAAATTAGTAATATTGCGAAATCGACTCTACCAGGAGATATTGTAGCTCCAATCCACACAGCAATTAATGAAATCATAATTCCACTTGCCAACATAGCAGGTACGAGCAGGCCTCTGCCTTGGTAAATAAGAAGACAGCCTCCAACAAGGGGTAGGAGTGACCACGCCATAGGGAAGAGCATCTTCGGACCTGGGCCATCGAGCTTTACCTCATGCCAGTCCATGTACATCCTAGCGAGTAGCCGATTTCAATAATTTGTAAGATTACTCTTCGTCAAATGGATAAGAAAGAGTAAGATTTCTCGCAGCATACACCTCATCCACTCTTCTAACTTTAGTCGTCACAGGAGCCTCATGAAGTACTTCAGCATCCATTTGAATTACTTCAACAAATTTCTCTGCAAACTCATCTAAGGTCTCTTTTGATTCAGTTTCTGTTGGCTCAACCATCATACACTCTGGAACTACTAGAGGGAAATATACCGTTGGAGCCATATATCCTTGGTCAAGAAGGCCTTTCGCAACATCCATTGCTCCTACGCCGTTTTTCTCTTTGAGTGGAGCCATGGATATCGTAAACTCGTGTTTGACGACTTCTATTGGAGCCCCATCACAGAATAAATCGGAGACTCCTTGGGCCTCTGCGACATCAATTATTCTCTTACGAAGATAATTAGCATTCAAAACTGCATGGTCGGACATTGTTCTCAAATCTTTGCCGTATCTTCTGTAATATGCCCAACATCGAATAACAGCACCACTATTACCATGCCATTGTTGTACTTTTCCGATGCTATTTTCAGGGGTTCTCCAATAGTACCACCAAATATCATTGATTAGTGTAACTTTGTCACCCTCAGATACCTTCCTTCTATCGGCGACCGGGCCAGGAAGGAATTCCGCAAGGTGAGATTTAACACCGATTGGGCCAGAACCTGGACCTCCGCCTCCATGGGGTTGACTGAATGTTTTGTGTAGGTTGTAATGAACAGCATCGAAGCCCATAAGGCCGGGTGAAGTCCTTCCTAGGATAGCATTGAAATTCGCTCCATCATAGTACATTTGTCCACCTACTGAATGAACAATTTCAGACGCTTGTGCGATGTCCGCCTCAAAAATCCCGAGTGTGTTAGGATTTGTGATCATCATAGCAGCAGTATCTTCACCGACTACGGCTTTTAATGCGTCAAGGTCTATTCTTCCATCATCACGACTAGGGATTTCGATTATTTCGAAACCACACATGTTGGCGCTTGCGGGGTTGGTTCCGTGTGCTGAGTCTGGAACAATCACCTTTGTTCTTTGCGACTCGCCACGTTTCCTGAAATATTCCTGTATACACCTAATTGCAGTAAATTCACCCTGCGCTCCAGCCACAGGCTGTAAGGTGACTGCATCCATTCCTGCACAGATTGCTAACATATCCTGCATTTCATAGAAAATAGCCAACGTTCCCTGAACATGGTGATCTGGTTGTAATGGATGGATATCTGCAATTCCGGGTAATTGGGCTATCACCTCATTGATTCTTGGATTATGCTTCATTGTGCAAGACCCTAAAGGATAAAATCCAGTGTCAATTCCAAAGTTTCTACTCGATAGCCATGTATAATGGCGGACCATTTCTGGTTCTGATAATCTTGGCCATCTTGGCAACTTCTTTCTTTTGAGCCCGCTTGAGATTTTTATTGAATCTGCAGGAGCTATAGGAGCGGGTTGGGAATATCCTTGGCCCTCGGCACCGAAATGTTCGAAGAGATGACTCATACAGTCACCTCCTTTGATGGAGATTCACACCATATCGAAATTTGGGCGCACAGCATGTCGATATCCTTTGCAGAAGTCTGGTCACTTACGGATACAAGCATCCAATTTTCTTTATCGGGATACCAATTTGAGAGGTCAAATCCACCGATAACCCCTCTATTGTCAAGATAATCTAGACAATCAGAGGCACTTCCGGGTAATTCAATAACAAATTCATTGTAGTGGTCCACTGAATGATGTGGAAGATTGATTCCATCAATTTGACTAATCTTCTCAATTGCCAATTGACATGCAGCCATATTCCTTTCCGCAAGTAATTCTAAACCCTCAGGACCAAGTAAAGACATGTGCATTGCGCCCATTAGTGCAATCAGTGTTTCATTTGTACAGATATTAGATGTGGCTCGATGCCTTCTAATATGCTGTTCTCTTGTTGAAAGTGTTAAACAAAATGCTTCATTTCCATCTACATCTATTGATTTACCAACAATTCTACCGGGCATTTGGCGCAAGTAATCTTTGGAACAGGCGAAAATGCCGTAGAGTGGCCCACCGTAGGTAATAGGTGAACCGAGTGCTTGTCCTTCCCCCACTACAATATCCGCATCATAATTTCCAGGGGCTTCCACTAATCCAAGACTTACCGGAGCCACACCTACAATGAATGCTGTATTAGGTCCAATTATTTCTTTCACTTTTGTTAATCCCTCGTCAAGAATTCCCAAAGGATTTGGCTGTTCTAAGTATACACCGCAAGAACCTTCGGCTTCAGCAAGGGAATCTAGGTTTAGAGTTCCATCTTCGTTGTGTTTTATCTTCTTGATTATAACTCCGCCACCTTGACTGTAATTTTCGATTACTGATACTCTTGAAGGTGGGATTAACTCACTGATATAGACAGTGTCTTTTTGAGTAGCCTTCTTATTATGAATACGAATTGAACATGTTAATGCTTCTGCAGCCGCTGTAGAGGCGTCATAAACTGAAAGATTTGAAACTTCGAGCCCGACTAATTCTGAAATTAGGGTTTGGAATTCCCACATAGCCTGTAACATACCCTGACTTACCTCTGGCTGATATGGAGTGTAAGAGGTCAGGAATTCCCCCCTCGTAACGAGTTGGAATATGCTTGCAGGGACATAATTACGATTTAAGCCAGCACCAAGGAAGCTAACTCGGTCCCCAAGTGCGATATTTGCACCAAGCAATCTTCTCGCATCAGCAATTATTTCTTCTTCTGTTTGAGGAGGTGGAAGGGGTAGTTCGGTGTTCATCCTCACTGCTTCCGGAATGTCCGAAAACAAATCATCCATCGAGTTCATTCCAAGTGATTCTAGCATTGCTTTTTCGCGCCCAAGGTTAGGTAATTGGTCGACCATACACTCCCCGCCAACCCTTGCGTATCGCGTACCCAAAATGAATGTTGGTTTGTCAATACTTATTTTGCGTCAGAACTAAGCCAGTAATTTTCTGCCCCTTAAATGTAGCAAATAGCCTTCAGTCTTGCCATTTTGTCCAAGAACCATCAGCGTTTTGATACCAATTTGTGCCGTCATTCGCTCTGAACCAATTTGTACCGCTTTCATCTGGATCTAAATAATCTCCACCGGGTAAGTCTTCCCAAGATTCTACAGTATTTGCATCATTAATTCCAGGTTCATCTTCTGAATCTTGGCTCTCTGGGGAAGAAGACCCTTCCTCAGGAGGTGGAATTCCGGTTTTGGCAGGACCCTTCTTTTTCAGTGGTGGTTTTGATCCCTTTTTCATTAATACAACAATAGTACCCGCAAGTGCGGCTACGATAACTCCACCAATGGCCCCAAAGATTACCACGTTATCGATTCCACCTGATGCGTCATCAATATTCGTATTCGAAGTATCATCGGTCTTTCCACCATCGCTAGGTTCGGTCAATAGACAACCTGGATAATTCACTTCGTCGTCGAATCTGCCATCAGGTACTTGGTCTGGGCACATGTCAGCATTTGTAGCGCCTTCTATGAATACACCAGGCCATGATTCATCCCTTGATTCATTCCAATCAGAATTACCCCAATTATCTCCAAAGCCATCTTCATCAGAATCAAACCATTGAGTTGCATCAAATATGAACATATCAGGACCATAACCAAGGGAATCCCACTTGCTCACACTCCAATATGGGTCGGGGTCTGAATATCCGTCTCCGTCGAAGTCAGGACAACCAAATCTATCGATTGTTGAGGTTCCCTCATCATCACCACAGAAATCGAACTGGTATCCGACATTATTATCTCCAAAGCCGTCCCCATCAATATCTGACCATTGTGTTATATCGTCGCTGAAGGCATCTGCACCCATTTCAACCGTCCATGAAATCTCTGGGTCTGAATAACCATCACCATCAGAGTCGATACATCCTACCCTATCTGTGGAAGAGTTACCATAGAATAGTGGACATTCGTCTGGATTATTCCCTAATGGATTGTCACCAAAGCCGTCCCCGTCACCATCATTCCATTGTGTTTCATCCTGGAAGAATGCGTCCTCTGCGTCAGCTACGCCATCTTCATCGAAATCAGGGCATCCCTTCATTCCAATAGTGGCTGAACCTTCCTCCAATGGACAGAAATCGATTAAATCGCTGAATCCGTCATTGTCATCGTCAGTGTCTTCTCTGTCATCTAAACAACCATCAGCATCGTTATCATTGGTCGTGTTTCTTGTCCAGTTTATGATTCCTTTTTCGCATCCATCTGCTTCATTCGTGACCCCATCATTGTCGTTGTCATTGTCTTCTAAGTCATTCTTGCAACCATCAAAATCCCAATCCGTATTTTGTGTTGAATTCCAATCTATTTCACCTCTTGGACACAAATCTAACGTATCGTTTACACCGTCATTATCGTCATCAGCATCCTCTTCAGCATCATCGTAACATCCATCACTATCCCTGTCAGTTTGGGATTCCGAAGTCCAATTTAATTCACCCATTGGACATGAATCCGCCGAGTCACTAATTCCATCAGAGTCATCATCCCCATCACAAAGGTCACCCACGTTGTCTAAGTCATAATCCTCCTGGTTTGGATTGACTAAGTACTGGCAATTGTCTTCTAGGTCAGGAACGGTGTCACCGTCATCGTCAAGGTCTTCATCTTCGTCTCTACAGCCATCTCCGTCCAAGTCGGTTGAATTTACATCTCCAGACCAGCCCAATACACCTGTCTGGCAGTTATCGTCTAGGTCACTCACTCCATCGTTGTCATCGTCAGTATCTTCATCAGCGTCCTTACAACCATCATTATCATAATCAAGGGAAGTGTTTGATTGATTCCAATTCAAAGAACCGTAACGACAGTCGTCTAAGACATCGTGTAATCCATCATTGTCATCATCATTATCACAGGCATCGCCTTTCAAATCAGAATCAAAATTGCTTTGATTAACATTTGCTATGTTCAAACAATTGTCAACGTAATCTGTAATCCCATCACCGTCTTTATCGTGCTGGAATTTCCAAACGAATACGTCTTGGTCGTTTGCTGAACGTGGCATGTTGCCAAACCATACCGTGCCACTGAAGTCACCTCCTGCAATAATTGAACCGTCGCTTTGGGTTAACAATGCACCTACTGTATCGTTATCTTGCCCCCCGATAGATAGAGCCCATTGGAAGTCAGCATTGTGGTCAACCTGTGCAATGAACCCGTCGAATTTTAGAGCTATCGAGTTGTTTCTTACAAGTGTGTAAGTATCGAATTTCATATCGAATCCGTGGCGACCACCGAATTGTACCTGTCCTTTCTGGTTGACTGATAGAGCCTGTAATCGGTCATCTTGTTGCCCACCTGCGTGGTATGTCCATTGTTGTGTACCATTAAGGTCGTATTTTGCAATTAGGACATCCCAACTTCCCTGTGATGAAACAGCATTATTTGCTGTTTTCTTGTACGTCTGATAGAAGTTACCACCAACAATCAAACCACCTGTCGGGTCTAAGACAATGTTGTTGAAGTACACTCCACAACTTGAACCAAAACAACCGTTTCCAGATATTGTACGCCCCCATTCAAGGGTACCATTGTCAGCGTATTTCAGTAAGAACCCAGCATATGTAGAGGATGGGCTAGAGCTAAAACTGTAATTACCCCAGTTTTCCATGCCTGTGTTGTAACCGGCAACATACGCATGATTTGTATTGTGGTCGACGATAATTTGGTAAGGCACTGCATCACCAGTGCCCACTGATCCTTCAGCCCATTCCCAACCTAGAGAAGTTGTGTTGTAATATGCTATGTAGAATTTTGCATCATCAGATGGGTTGCCGGAGTTTAGTTGAACTGCATCAAACTCAGTTATGTTTTGATAGAAACCAGTCACGTAAAAATTGTCATATTTGTCAATTGCTAAATCCCATCCCACGTCAACATCGAATCCTCCAAAACGGAATGCTCTGTCGAATTCTCCTGTGGTCGCATTTACCCTTGCTATGTATCCGTCAAAGCCAGTTGTGTTTACCTGAGGAGTATTTCCGAACTGGACATCCCCTCTGATATATCCCGTTGCATAGACATTCCCGTAAGAATCCACATCGACACCTCTACATTCGTCGTAGTAGATTGCGGTTCCAGCAGATACCGCCCATTCCCAGTTTCCTGATGATGATAATTTGGCGATTAGAATGTCTCCTTCTCCTTGAGTTTGTACGTCTATGGCGCCGAATTGTGATACCTGATAGATGGAGCCACAAACAATGATGTCTCCGTTGTGGTCAAAGACCATTTCATAAATTTCATCCTGCTGCATAGAACCTCCAGTAGCAGACCAGTTAGAATTTGCATTTCGCCCCATTGCGAGGGATTTTAATGCCTCTGATTGTTCTAATGTCATATCGCTCTCATCGATTAATCGGTTCTCAAGAACGAAGGTTTCTTCTTCAACAATTTTTACATCAGTATCGAATGATGGCATTATTGAAACAAGGAAAATAATTACTAAAACTCCAGCAACCACTCTTCGCATGAACAGGCGAAGATATTCACCCTCATCAAGGCAACGCCTTTTTATCCTCAAATAAAGGGAGGTCGCACTATTTTTGCTCGGAGTTTTTTCTTGGGAGATGCAACGATTACTACCTCATCATCAGGTTTGACGTCACGGATATAACCCATACCGATACCTGCTCGGCCAAGAGACGGTGCGGGAGCACCACTGGTCAACTTTCCAATCACATTTCCATCTAGGTCTTCCACTTCTTTTCCACCACGTGGAAGTGGACCTTTCTCTAACTGGATAATCCCCCACCACTTCTCGTCTTCATCTGAGTGCGAGATTACTCTCGATTTCCCAATGAATTCATGCTCTGTATCAAGTCCGAATGGAACGTTTGTTTCCCACGAGTCCCTGTGTAAAAATTGGTTATCATCCAAATCAGGATTAGCAAAGTCGACACCAGACAATAAGAAGCCTTTCTCTAATCGCAAGGTGTCTCTTGCTCCAAGCCCCACTGGTGTTGCACCGCTTGCGACTAATTTTCTCCATAATTTTGGAGCATCTGAATTTGGAACAAATATTTCATAACCTGCCTCTCCAGTGTAACCGGTACCTTGAATCCAACCGGAGATTTCAAGTTCGTTCGGCGTAATCTCTGCCCATTTGAAACGAGCTACATGATTGTCAACGCCCAATACATCTGAACAAATTTGCTTAGAATTTGGACCTTGTAAGGCGATTATACTTGTTTGAGGAGATAAATCCTCGATCGTTATCGAGCCGTCTTTTGGTAGTAAAGAATTGAACCATTTCCACATGACTGGAATCATGCTTGCGTTTGGAACGCCTAAAATTTCTGTTTCAGAAACCACTGCAAATATCATGTCATCGATTAGTAGACCATCGTTGTCTAAGAAGTGAGTATAGGCGCACCTACCTGGAGAAATTGCTGTGCACTTTTGAGTTGCTATGGACTCAAACCAAGCCAATACACCAGTCCCAGTAAATCTGAATGAGCCCATGTGGGAAACATCAAACAATCCCGCTTCTGTCCTGCATGCTATGTGTTCTTCTGTAATGTTTGAATACCAAATTGGTAGTTCAAAGCCGTGAAAATCAACAATGTTTGCATTTAATGCAACATGTTCATCGAATAATGCAGTCCTTACTGGTGGTGAATCACCCATATATTCACGCAGTAGAACTCGGCATTAAAGACTCACTATCAGATAATCAATACTCGACTGGCACAGGGTCTAATGTTCTCCAGAGGTACCAACTCGCCGCTGTACGAAAAGGCGACCATCTTTTTGCAAATTCAGTAATCTCATCCTTTTCTTTTAATTTGGGAACTAATTTTCTAACCGCATTTAGCAATCCAACGTCACCGGGGCTGAAAATGTCTTTTCGCAAGAATGTAAAAATCATCAACATTTCTGCAGTCCATGGTCCGATACCTCTAAATTTTGTGAGGTGATTGAACAATTCAGTGTTAGTCATGGATTCAAAATCTTGTCCCAAGAAATCTTCTGACTCGTTAGCCACACCAATTATGTAACTCGCTTTGGGCCTTGTCAGTCCACAAGAGGCGATTTCCTCCTGCGAAAATTTGAGAACGTTTTCAGGAGTTATTTTTCCTACTTTTGCAACCAACCTTTCCCATATTGCATCTGCCGCAATCACAGAAATCTGTTGACCAATTATACTACGAACGAAAGTGTAGAAAATATCACCTCGCCCTTTCAAGCATTCATTCGGATATAGGGGTATAACTGGACCAAGGACATCATCATTTGATAAGAACTCAACCGCAGATTCCCACCAGTGCGGTTTACCTTTTTGCATACTTTGTACCCGCTATGTTAATTTATTACTGTGTGCTTAGAAGCATCTTATTTTTTCTGAGGGATTCCTTTTGTGATCTCATCTCCAATTCTGGTAATTTCTGATATTAATCCATCAATTGTTTCTGTTGTGACCATTTGATTTGCAATTACAACTCTTAGGATTATCTTCTCATCAACGACAGACCTTGAAACCATGTAATTACCATTGATTGTCAATTGTTGCCTTATTTGTAAATTTAACTTGTTAAGGTCTTGGTCTGAAGAAACATACCGAATACAAACATTAGTCCACTCGCGATTACATACTAATTCTAATTTATCTGATGATTTGACTAAAGTTTCCAAGTAATCTGCGAGAGTCATGTATGATTCTACCATCCTTGCCCAGCCAGCATCTCCTTTTTCTCTCCACGCCAAAAACAACTTCAACCCATCATTCCTTCTTCCACATTGCAAAGAAAGCCTTCCTAAATCGGAATCTCTCGATTCCTCTTTGAAGAGATAATGAGCTGTTTCCGTGAATTTATACATTTGTGATAAAATAGAGGCATCCTTCACGAGGAACGCTGAACAAACAAGCGGAACACCCATCATTTTGTGAGCATCCCAACAAACTGAATCTGCTTTTTCGATACCTTCCATCAAGTTCCTATGCTTGGCACTAAAGAGACAACTTCCCCCCCAAGCGGCATCCACGTGTAACCATAAAGCAAATTCATCACAAATTTCAGAAATCGGAACAAGTGGGTCGAATGAGCCCCTTACAGTTGTGCCAGATGTAGCAATGACACAGAACGGGGTTTGGCCGTTGGATTTAGCAAATTTTATTTCTTCAACCAATTTGTCAGGACGCATTTTTCCGTTCTCATCACAAGGTACTGAAATTAGGTTGTCCAACCCTATACCCAAAACCGTAGCAGCCATCGATACCGAATAATGCGATTCAGCGGATACAAAACAAACCAGGTCTCTTGCATCAAATCCTGTTCGAAGCCCCATGGGATTTGCTTTGTGCCTTGCACATAACATTCCAATCATGTTACCATTTGAACCTCCAGTAGTAAGAGTCCCATTACCGTCTGGAAAGCCAACGATTTCACACATTCGAGTGATTAAAGAACGTTCAATCAAAGTAGCTACAGGAGATAATTCGTATGTGTACATTGAATTATTGGTCAGTGTTGCAATCACTTCACCAACAAACGCAGTCAGATTTAGGCCACCCCACAATGGATTCATAAATCCAGGAGCATCAGTTCGAACACTATATCTCAAGAAATGAGAAATATCGTTAATGATTGTCTCATAATCCATTCCCTCAAGCGGTAAAGCCAAATCGGTTATTTTTTGCAAACTCTGAGGTGGTATAGAATCTATTACCGAATCAGATCCGCTCAAATAATCAGTTATCTGTTTGAGGACGGATTGTACGAATTCTTCGGCCTCCATACTTTCCCCTAATGTCATCGGAAATAACAAGTGGTATAGTTGTATGCCACTATTGGTAAGAATCAAATTGTGTTACTCTTGATTAAATTGTTTGGATACTTTGTCTATTTTTCTGATATTTTATTGGATTATTGATAAATTATTAATCCCAGAATCGATTAAGTATGCCTTTTATTTAAAGCGCATTTGCATCGAGTCGATTTGCATAGAAGAAAATATTTACGACCGAAATAGGACATTTACACTTAGATTAACGAGGTAAAAATTTTCAATTCCAAAGATAAATCTTTACGAACAGATCTGCACGATTTACAAATTTCAAGCAGTGTACCTTTTTTCCAGAAACATAATTATTCGAAATTTTGTAAACTCTAGAGTCAAATCTATGCAAAGTGCATTTTTACCTAAGAACATTGAATAACTTTGACCGTTACGAAGGCATATGTTAGGGCAAGATGGAGCGGTATGGCTCGAAAGACTACATATGCAATTGGCCAGAAATCTAAGATCCTCGGACTGGTCACAAGCCGATATTGCAGACATGTTAGGGACAACACAGTCAACTGTTTCTCGTATGGCTCATAGAGAGCTACCGCCCATGGCGGGAACCTCCGATGAATCAACAATAGATGGTTGGGCTCATGAGATTTCGATGGCACTCAAGCAACTTGGACCAAACGCAAAACCAAGTAGAACACGATTTGTGATGGAAATCGCATTTGCACCAGGACAGGTTCTGCGATTCGATAAATCGCTAAGTGGGACTGACTTGGACTCAGATCAGGAACAAACAGCACTAATCAAAAGGTTAGAATGGGCAATTTCAAGAATTGACGTTCAAAAACTAGCCTCTATGATTCCTGCAGTTGGATTGAATATAGCCTGTTGCTTGGAAACCGCAAAAACACCTGCAGAAGTTGCAGCATTCCCGGGAAGAGTAAACATCGTCTCAGGAAAACTGAGACATCATGAAACTCCTTCTTTCGGTGCATCAAAACACCTATCAAAGATGCTTCTCGATTCGAGGAAATATGATTTTTCAAAGACAGCGATTTTGAACATACATCCAAAGAAAGACAAAGATATAATTGAAATGGTGTGCGAAAATTTAGACCTGAATCTTACATTTGCATCTAAAGGGGATATTTCTCCACACCAAGGAATTGATGTTATTTTGGATGAAGGTGATTTTGGATGGGAACCTTCTCTATACATTTTAGCACACAATCCGCTGGAACTTGTTGACCGCATGCACAAGATTATTTCTGCAATTCAGGGAAGTGATTGAATTAGGAATTTTGTGGTATTGGTTGCAGCCCTGTGTATTTTTACTACACTTTCTGGTTGTTTAACCGGTTTAATCGAAGAGCAAAAAATCGACAATGGAGGAATCCCGGTTCAGTCTGAATATGATTGGATAGATGATGGTGAGTTGACAATTGTAACATATGACGTTTATGGGTTAACGCCGGAAATGATTGAGTTATTTGAAAATCAAAGCGGATACAAAGTAAATTTGCTGAAATTAGACGATGCGGGTTCTGTCCTTAGTCACTTGTTACAACATCAGGATAATCAAATTGCAGATTTGGCAATTGGACTTGACAATACATATCTCCCGATCGCCTTAGATTATGACGTACTGTGGAAACATCAGGCAGAGGTAAGCAACATCTCCGAAGAGGTAATGGGTGTTTATCAAACTGAATACGCCATGCCATTCGACCATGGTTATGTATGCATAAATTACGATAAATCAGTTATCGATGGAACGAATTATTCGGTTCCAACTTCACTTTGGGATTTGACTAATCCAGAGTTTTCTGGTAAAGTTGCAATCCCATCTCCTGAAACAAGTAGCCCTGGTAGAGCATTTATGACTGCTACTACATATTATTTTGATAATGATGCGGACATGAATAGAACTTGGACCGATTGGTGGAATGCTATGTCCAAAAATGATGTTATAGTTACTACAGGATGGTCAGAGGCATATGAAACACACTACACAGGAGGATATGGTGAATGGATTGAGGGATATGTCGGCGATGCTAATTTTGTGATTTCATACTGCCATTCACCAGGAGTTGAGTCATATTTCAACGGAGATTGGACAAAATCTGCGTCTTTAGATTTGGATAATTACGCGTTCCATCAGATCGAATACGCCGCGGCAATTGAGGGAGGAAATTTAGGGGCTGCATCAAAATTTATTGAATACCTAACTAGTTATGAAATAAATTCCCAGATGCCACTTTCAAATTACATGTATTCAGTTCTAGATAATACAACACTTCCTGAAGAGATGGGATATCTCAACAATAGCCTTAATCCTACCAATCCTGCAATTATTAGTTTCCATGAAATTAGTCAAAACATGAGCAGTTGGTTGGAAGATTGGAATTTTGCAATGGTTGATGTATAAAATGAAAAGGGGAATGACACATCTACTGATTGTAATTTCTTACCTCACACTAGTTATCTTTCCACTAATTTTAGCATTCGACCGTTTGATTTGGGTATCTGGGTTTAATCCTTCAAACTGGGTTAATTCACTCGAAGCAAATTACATCTCGCAAGGCGTGTTGTGGTTCACTATCAAACAGGCATTTTTGTCAACAGTGGTTACAGCTCTTATCGCCATTCCAATAGCATGGCAGTTGGGTCGCTATGAATGGAGGTTTGAATCTGTTATCAAGGCTGTATTAACGATGCCTTTCGTGATGCCGTCGATAATTGTAACAATGGGGTTTTTGCAAATTACCGGGTCAAACGGGCTTTCATTAAGAGATGACTCATCAACATGGCTCCCAACATTGCTTATTGCTCATGCGTGGTTTAATTCTGCGTTATTTATCAGATTCTGTGAGCCTGTTCTTTCCAATATTGACCCAAATTATCTCGACCAGATTACGTTATTACCAGGAGGAAATACTCGATTAAAGAGAATAAGAAATCTATGGGCTCCGCTATTATTTCCCTCGGTTATTGCAGCGTCATGTATGACATTCGTTTTTTCATTTACATCATTTGCATTAGTTAGGTGGATTACAATAGGCGATGATAGTCTTGAAAGTATGATGGCGAGTATTGCTTCATCAGCTGGAATTCAGGGATACATGATAAGCCATAATGAAATTATCTTAGGGGCATCTCTAGTTCAATTTATTTTGTTAGCATCTGCATTATGGTTAGTTTCCTCCATTCAACAAAAAAGACAGAAGCAGATTAGACAGTCGCTTGAAAAAATTGTTAAATCTAAAAATAAAACAGGTTGGTTAGTAATCGGTCCGGCAATTACATTTGCTGTTTTCCCTTTGATAGCCGTCTTAATCTCCTCATTCAGAATTAGGACTACAAGTCAAACGGGCACACACTATGATTGGAATACATCTGCATGGAATTTTGCGTTTTCCGACAATTACTCTCTTGCTTCAGCAAATGATGCAATTTTTAATTCGTTGGGATATGCAACGATCACCGTATTAATCGCCCTACCAATAGGTTGGTTTTTATCGCAAACGATTGTTAAGGTGGAAAGTAAAAACAGATTCTTGGCCAGAGTACTCGACTTATTTGTGATGATTCCTTTTGCAGTCTCGAGTGTTATGATTGGATTAGGCGTAATGATTGGAATGATAAAAATCGACCCGGAATTTTTCTACTCGCTTTGGATAACTCCCGTTTTTGCACACGTAATGATAACCACTCCATTCGTTGTTAGGATCTTAATCTCATCTCGACGTAGCATAAAGCAAGATTATCTTGAATGCGCCAAAGTTCTTGGATTGAACAATAAGGAAAGATTGTTCAAAATCGAATTCCCATTGATGAAGCATTCAATATTTATTGCAATCATTTTCGTTATAGCAATGTCACTTGGGGAATTTGGAGCATCTTGGGTAGTCACCAGGAACTCAGAATGGACTACATTGCCGATATTAATCGATTCACTAAAGGGTGTTCCGTACAATAATTCACTAACAATTCCTGCGGCGTGTGCGATTGCTTCAATCCTAATGATTTTTACAATAATTACTTTTACAATAGCAGAAAAATTTCGTAAAACAAATACTGGAGGGATGTTCTGATGTTAAAAATTACAAATTTATCAAAATCATTTGAAAAAATACTCTTTGAGGATTTTTCTTTGGAAATTGAGCCGGGGGAAATTATTGCTATTACTGGGCCAAGTGGTTGTGGTAAAACCACATTACTTCGAATAATATGTGGATTAGATAATAGCGAATCCGGAGAAATTTATGTAAATGAAAAATTAATTTCCAACTTACCACCAGAAATCAGAAATGTTGGATTAATTTTTCAGACTCCAGTACTTTATCCACACTTCGATGTTGAAAATAATTTGAGATTAGGAGATAAGAATGGCAACATTCAATCTGCTTTGAAAGAGGTTAATCTGGAAGGATTCGAAAAAAGGAACATCGACTCTCTATCCGGCGGGGAAAGCCAGAGGGTCTCTATTGCAAGGGCTCTTCTAGCTAAACCAGAAATTCTATTGTTGGATGAGCCTTTTAGTTCCCTTGATGAAGAACTATCATTCCAACTCGTTTCAGATATCCGCAAAATTCTCAAAATGAGAAAATGTCCAGCGATATTAGTCACCCATAACATCAACATCGCTGAAAAATTCGCAGACAGGATTGTATCACTTAACAAATGAAAAACCCCTTGCCATTCCGATTTAATCAATAACTTGGATTAATCCGAGCAAGACATGCTAATGAAGCCATGGGGGTTATGGAAACCTTTGTGGAAGGTTAGAGAGAGCAGGAAATTATTCTGGTACATAATTGCAATTTTGATCCTAACAATGGCCTTACCATATTCAATTATCAATCAAATAATGGGTCACATAGGTCATTCAGCGTTTGACCCTTCAACATCACTTGATGAGAAAATTCCCTTCATTGGATGGAGCTTTTTCGTGTACCTGAGCCTGTATCTATATTACCCTGCTGCGGCATATTTTGGAAGGGAAAGCAATGAAAGAATCAGAGAAATGTTTGCATTTCATCAGGCTTTATTCATAATGACATGGGTTGTTTTTTTAATTTTCATAATCATACCAACTGAAATTCACATCAGAGATAATATCCCATTAGATGTTAGGAATGGAGAAGGGTTTTGGGGTTTCTTTTACGGAGATCTAATGCATAAAACAGACAAACCATTCAACGCTTGGCCTAGCCTTCATGTCGCTCAATCATTACTGATTGTTCTTTTGTTGAGAAGGTGGCAAGTCATCGACTACAAGTCTGAAATCCTGCTTTGGGTTTGTTGGATTGCATTATGCATCTCAGTTTTGACAACCAAACAACACTTTGTTTTTGATTTGGTTACTGGATTAATTGTCGCTATGTTTACCTGGAGATATATGTGTATTCCAGTTATGGCTATCGCAAACAAATCCGAATGGAAGGATGCCTTTCCTGACAGTTAAGTAAGGAATGAAATTGGGCATACGCCCAAAATCACTCTTTACTACAATCATTCATTCCTTCTGAGAAGTGCAGCACCAAGTAGGCACACAATTCCGAAGATTGCTGTGAAACCTGGCATGGCTGGGTTTTCTTCAGCATACATCTCTACTGTTGTGTCATAGAGTTTAACTTCATCATACTCATGGTCATCGGAAATACCTACAGCGTCTCCAGCGGATAGTGTTCCTGAATTATCCATGTCTAAGAAGAAGAATCCATTCAATCCATCAGAACCAGCTTGTTGAGCGTCAGATAGTGAATTTCCATCCAAGTAAGTACAATCTTCTTCTCCATCTTCGTTGTATTCACAAGACATTAGATGGACTTCCCAGTCGCTGATGTCTCCTTCGTATGGAGCTCCTTCGTATCCATTACCAACAAAGAAATAGGTTACACTTGCCCCTTCTCCGCCTTCGCCTTCGTCATCACTAGGCATACAGACATATTCATAGGAACCTGTTAGATAATCACCGTTTTGATCGTATAAATCAACATAGAAATCATAACATTCTCCATCGACTAAAACAAATGAGGAGTATAGTTCTTCAAGGCCCCATTCCATTACGTGGGCGTCATAATCAGATTCGTAAACCAAATCACTAACTTGTAACTCGATTCCTGAATTCTCTTGATTAGCGAGGTACATGTCCATACCTCCTATTTCAGAGATGTCACCATAAACATATAATTCCAACCCTTCGACGAAGTAATTCCAATCTGTATCATAGTATCCAGTTGTTGATAAGTCTGTCTCAACACTAATTTCGGAAGATGGACAGTAGTAAGTTGATGCCTCTGCAAGATAGTTTTCGTCGTAATCATACCCAACGATGTAAATCTCATAGCAATCGCCTGCTTCAAGGCCCCAATATTCGCTAAGATCGTCAGCCGACCACTCAAATTGGTATGCTTCTTCCATAGCATCCCAATTCATGTCGTAAGGTGACATGTTTGTTATGTGGGACCCATCAAAGTATATTGATAAGTAATCAACAATTCCTTCATAGTCATATAGCCAGAATTCAAGTCCTTCTACAGCCCAGGTTTGATTGTCGTACAATTCATATAAGTCGATGATAACTTCTGGCTCTGAGTAATCATATTCATCAGAGCCGTCATAACAGTCTTCAAATCCGTCGTTAACAGAGTCAACCTCTACATAATCAGATTCGTCAGCACACATGTAGTATTCTTCAGGGAACATCATCAAACCGCTGTGAGTTGATGAATTATATTGGTAAAGCATTAGGAATTCCTCGCCAGTTTCCAAATCGTACATTGAGATGGCAGAATCGTCTCCCTCGATTATTTCAGCCAAGTAAAACGTGCAACTATCATTGTCTACATCATAGTCACCGTCACAATAGTCTCCATATATGTCACCAGTCTCTTCTGACCAATTATGCCATGTCATGGTTACATACATGCCATCATGCATAATTGACATAGTCATATTTTCATCAGCATCGTAAAGGACAAAATTCTCTGGCATTGTTACATTTGTTTCTGTGAAGTTATAATCTTCTGGCCCTTCTGTGCCACAGTAGGAGTCATCGAATGAGTCTTGCCACATGTTCCAGAATTCCATTACGTCAGATGTGTTTGCCATCATAGCACCATTCACGAATTCTTGACAATCATACATATCGAAGTAGTATCCTTCAGGTTCGTTTCCAACGTCTCCTGATTCGTCTGAACCATCTTCACAATCTTCATATCCATCATCAACATATCCAGAATTAATTGTCTCTCCGCTTCCACAAACAAATACATCAACCATCATCATAATGAGACCGCTGCCTGTGTTTTCATTAATTTGATAAAGGAAAGTGATATTCATTTCCGGATTTGATAATGAAAATGAATCCTCATCTGAGTCAAAAATTTCACCTAATAGGTAAAGGCAAGTATCTGTTGAGGAATCATAAGATCCCACACATGTTTCAACTGTGAATTCCTCAGTCCAATTTTCATATACAGTAAATAAGTGAGTCTCGTTGTGCTCCAATACCTCAAATCCATCATCTTCCATCACAAATCGTGTTGGTAATGAAAATTCTCCGGTACCTTGAGCGGTTGTATCTTCTACATTTGAACCACACATTGAATCATCCAAATCGGTTTCTTCCCATATGTTGTAAAATTCTTCATAGTCTGTTGTACCATTCCAAAATTGGTCATCAAGAATGTCGTAGCACTCATAGACTAAGTCAAAGTAACCTTCTCCTGAAACATTTCCTGATTCGTCTGAACCATCTTCACAATCTTCATATCCGTCTTCAACCCAATCTGCAGAGATGTATTCTGAATTGTCAGCACACATGTAGTAAGTTTCTGGGAACATCATTATTCCACTTTCAGAGGATTCATTGTATTGATAGTACATTGTAAAGTATGACTCATCTTCGTAGTCGTACATTTCGATTGCTGACCCGTCAGCATTGACTATCTCAGCTACATCCCATGTACAGGTGTCATTTGTTGAGTCATATGTTCCATCACAGTATTCTCCAGTATAGTCTTCGGTCATTTCGGACCAATTATTGAAGTACGCTGTTAGTGTCATTCCATCATGGTAAACCCCCATTATCATTTCTTCTTCGAAATCTAAGAATACAAAATGTTCTGGGAAAGTTAGGGAAGTGTTTGTGAAAGTGTGGTTTTCCATTAGTTCAGAGCCACACATGCTGTCGTCTAAGTCCAATCCCATCCAAGTATTGTTGAATTCATCCATATCTGATGTGTTAGTCATTGCGTCACCATTCACGAATTGGAAACAATCGTACATGGAGAAATAGTATCCCTCGGTTGCGTTTCTTCCGGTAGCGCTTGAACCTGAGGTATCTGTTTCATCACCCCATAAATCGCTAAGATCTTCGCCCCAAGCTTCATCAAGAGTGAATGGGAGAGGCATTTGTTCTTCGAATCCGGCAGAATCCATGGTCATAATCTCATTTATTTCATCCATTGTTAGGATTGTAATGCTTGTAATATTGTCATCAACATCTACACTCCACGACCTAAAGGTAAGGTCACTGTTCAGAGTTACAGTGTTAGCGAACACCATTTCTGGCATTTCTGTGACTTTCAAATCTGCAGAGAATTGGTAGAACAAATCATCATCTTCAGAAATTACCTCGTCTAAAGCGAAGTTACCAGAAGTCCAATCAAACATTTGTGGACTAACATCATCCATTTCACTGTCTTCTTCTTCATCGGTCTCAGTCTCATCGTCTGTCAACATTTCATACAATGTTTCGTCAATCGACATTTCGCTAACCATGTGGAACTTCTCTCCAAGTACATCGCCGTAATGTGTAGTGGTTCCATCAGCGTTTCCGAAGGTCCACATTTCCGAGGAATATTGCATCATTCCTGAATCCATGTTTTGAGCCATGTAAATCGAATCACCGGTTACTATCATCGTCATTTCAAGGTCAGCCTGTGTATCTTCGATGTCACCAGAGTAAGCCTGAATCATTCCGGCGGAATCACCTATCGAAGGTCCATTTTCAACCAGAAGTATGAAATCCTCAACAGCCTCAATAAGAATTTGTTCAGTTATACAAGCCTGGCTATTGTCAGCAGACTCGTCATAATTTAGCGCTGATTCATCATCGCAACCAGGTACGATTTCTGAAACAACGTCTTCTACAGTTCCTAGACATCCTGCCAAAAGTAGCAGGGACGTCATCAATATAGCAATACTCTTTTGCATAAGGCTAGCGTGTTGTGGTTAGTATTTAAATTAATATAAATATTCAATTTACTAAACTCGACACCAATTCAGGCTGTGTCAAGTAAATTGTTAGAGCGATTCCTGCCATCATCATCATCCACGCTCCAATTGCTTTTATTAGACCAGTGGACCTTCTAAGAATGGTAATGAACTGTTGCTGACCCATACCAACCACTGTTGTCACTGCAATCATAAGTAGACTTACAGAGAGCATAATTCCGGCTAATCCTGTCCATGTGGCACTTCCGCCAATTACAGCCAAGTAAGCAATAAATGGAATGACGGCTGCTGCCGTACAATCTATTGAGGCTGCTGAATAACCAATTCCCCATAGGTACATATTTCTCTTGGGAGTAAATCTGTCATCCATTTCTGTAGTTGAGTATTTGTCGACTAGTTTTTGCACGAAACCAAGTAAGTGGGCCGTACCTCCAGTTAACATAAATGCACCAAGAACTATCAAAAGAATTGCTACAGCTAAAGCAAAGAAATGTAGTGCACCTGATAGGTTGATGACACTTCCGAGACCCAATATTATGACACCGATTAGTGCAAAAAACGTCAGTTGCCCTAAAGCGGCTAATCCACCTAATATCCAATGAGGTGGCATTTTAGTCTCCAATTTTCCAGCCTCGATTAGTTCATCTTCACGCTGTCCTAAATTGATGTAGTATGAGATATATCCCGGTAGAATAGGGAAGGCGCAGGGGGAAAAATATACCAACACACCGAGTAGTAAACCCATGGCGAAGATTGCACCGGGTGACCTGTCAACCTCTGCTAAGGAAAATCTCAAATCTTCTGCGTTTCCATTTGCTGCAGCTATTACTGCATCATCGAAATCACCCCAACCTCCAGTCGGGGTCCCGGAACTCTCCTTTGCTACAATGTATCCTTCATGGTCGATAACTAAGGCTACAGGGATTGCTTGAGCTTGATATTCTTCAACCATATCTCCTCTTGTAAATTCGATTATTTCCCAAGAAATATTCTCGCCCAAAGTAGATGATAGATTGAAGTTAATCGATGAATTTTCCTCAATTTCAATTTCTATTCCTTCAACATCAAAATCTAAACCGTCGTTATCTTTGGAATCAACTCCAATGTCAAGGCAGGACACCTCTCTCGCAGAATCATTGACCCATGCCTCGACGCAGTACGCCCCGTTTCCTAAGGACACATTGGATGAATTTACGCCCGAGTGAATAACTTCTGATTTCAAAACGGAGTCCGTGGCGCCAGTAGCGACCACCCAAGGCATGTGCGATTCAGAGTTCGTATCGCCGAATGTGTCGTTTAACATAGAAAGCGTTTCGTAACTATACCAACTACCAACTGAAATTACAATAATCTCATAATTCCCATCAAAATCGGCCCAATAGTCGATTTTTGTTTCCAAATGTTCCTGTACGTAATGACAATTAACACAATCAATTGCCATAAAATCGACGACTATGACCTTACCACGATGATCGGATAGTTTGAACCAGCCCTCTTCGTCAACTAAATCTCCCTCCTCTATTGAACGATTTACGGTTTCCACTTCAAAGTCTGGTGCCAATCTTATGTTGTCCCTATCAACTCCATAATTTGACGATGCTATGTCAAAAATCGATAATCCCGAATATCCGATTATTGTGAAGAGAATTAAGCCAATTCCAAATGCTTTCCAGGTAGTTGGGTCTTTGAAAACACCAAAGTCTATGCCGTAGCGTTCTTTGATACCCATATGGTTACGGTAACACAACAGATTAATGAAAGTGGCGAGGTTTTAGGCATCAGTTAATCGGCTTCTGCCCTCTGCTAGCCCACATTACAATTTTGAAGCATAGTCCTCCGATTATCACACCAAAGAAACCTGACAAATATACCCAAAGAACTTCATCTGCTGAAGCGACTGCAGCATCGATTAAAACGTATAAGAACAAAACTGCACTAATCGCTCCGAGAAGGCCACTGATGCCAATACCAGCAACCATCATCCCTGCTTTCTGGAGGATGTCCACGCTATATCGTGAACTAACAACATCATAAGGATTGAGTACTCATCCTACTCTTTCTATATCTTTAGACATGGAATACAAACGATGCAAGGCATCATTTTCAATCAACCAATTTACAACTGATTCAGGTATTGAAACTGACATTACATGTTTCTGTGCTTCGTCTTCGTATACAGTTGATAACATTTTCAAAGTAGTTCGCACCCTCCAGCCCTCGAAAGATTCGCGGTTCTCTAAATTCACGAAAATAACCTCAAAGCCAGATTCTTCATACAAATCTTTTGTCGCTATATCACTGGTGACTAAGATTCCTTCTCCATGAAACTTCTTTGCATGTTCGACATAGTTTGGTGGGTCATTAATGTCGGGAATCATGACGAATTTTGCTGGACGGTTTCCCAACCATGAAGATATCATTTCTTGTCTTTCAGTTGCAGTCCATGGATTATCAAAATTGATTACCGATTCACTAGACCCTATGGCAATTGTTGTTGGACCTAATTCTAACGCCTTTTCGATAAGATACTCGTGTCCTTTGTGAAAAGGTTGAAATCGACCTAAGACAATGTACATTTTACTCACTGGAAATAAGATTCCACATCGGCATTTGGTATATGATGGCCACACTCTCTAAAGCAATCTAGCATCCTTTTGCATCCTTCAATCATCTCTTCTTTCGTGGTCTCGCCCATACTACCAACCCTGAACATCTTACTTTTGAGGTGGTCCTGTGCACCGATGACTTGCGTTTGATAATCTTCTTTCAATTTAGACCTCCAACTGTCATCTATTCCTTCTGGATACATGATTGCAGTAACTGTATCTGACCTCGAGTACTCGTCTGCTAGTAATTCAAATCCTAATTCGAGGAATAATTTGCGAACACCTTCCGCCAATTTTTTGCACCTATCCCAACGCGCTTCTAAACCTTCCTCCTTCAACAAATCAAGAGCGGCAGCCCATCCCATAGCTGGATTTATTGCAGGAGTCCATGGAGTCTGGTCATCTTCTCCTTTCTTCAAAGCAGGTATAATGTCGAAATAATACAATGGATTTGAATCACCCTGATTTCTAATTGCCATACATCGATCTGCAAAATGCTTGCTTACGGCTATGGCTGCTATTCCACTTGGCCCAGCTGTACATTTCTGGGCACCTACCACAACTGCTTCAGCTGACCATTTTTCTGGATGAACTGGAAGTCCACCCACACTAGTAATTCCGTCAAGAATGAATGCTACATTGTATTTTTTACACATTTCTGCTAATGACTCTGCGTCCTGGGTGATACCTGCTGAGGTCTCGTTATGGCAAATTGCCAACGCCTCAAGATTGCCTCTTGCTAAGATTTCTTCGATCTCTCCTAGATCAAATGCCCTCCCCCAATCATATTTCAGGTGCTTTACATTGCAAAACCGGGCACCCATCTCGGCCACTCTTTCACCAAATTTTCCGTTGGTCGGGACTAGGACCCTATCATTTGGTCTGAATCTGTTAGCCATTACCATCTCCATAGCAGCCGTGCCCGAGCCTGAAACAACAATTACTTTGTAACCATCGTCCCCAGTCCACGATAGGCTTTTCTTAACATCCGGAGATGGCGATAGATTGAACGCATATCTCAGACCACTATTCAGTTTCGCCATCACATCTCTAAATTCGCTTCCCCTAGCGGTTATAACAGGGGTTGCCATTGCGTCAAGACATTGTTTTGACATACGAGTTGGTCCCGGGACCAAGAAACAGTCACCTTGGTGTTGCATCAAACCCTGCTAAGCGCGTCTAGTTCAATAACTACACTCTAAACCGTTGGTCTGATAAAATAGAGGCCCTGCGTCACAAATATGCTGGTGATAGGAGTTGCGATGTTGCAAGGTTCTCGTCATGAGCACATGCATTCCTTGCAAAAATCATCGGAAAAACTTGGGATTGAAATTTCAATTAGAGAATTGAGAAAATCATCTGATGTAGATGGGATACACGCACTTGTTCTACCAGGAGGTGAATCAACAGCCATGAAAATAGCAGGAAGGTCTGAAGACCTTTATGAGAAATTATGGTGGTACATTAGAGAATCTGGAATTCCAGTACTCGGAACATGTGCAGGAGCAATTCTCCTATCCCAAAAAAATCTAATCTCTGTTGATATCGAAAGAAACGCTTTTGGCAGACAAATAAATAGTTTTGAATCAAAGCTAAGAATTGATTTTGAAAATGTTGATGATTTTCATGGCGTTTTCATTAGGGCCCCAAGATTCGCACATGATGCAAATTTTGCAATCGCTTGGTTAAATGACGAAGTTGTAGGAATCAAAGAGGGAGAAATAGTTGCGTTGACGTTTCATCCTGAACTAACTCAAAATCTGTTATTCCACAACTGGCTGATTCTATCTGCAAAATCAAGATTTGACGAGTTTTAATCAGTGATTTCATACGATAGTTGTTAGACAGAGAGACATGCACCTGCAAATGGCAACTGAGGTATTCACCCCCGAGGTGGGAGAAGCCGAAGGGTGCATTCAATGCCAAATGGGAAGTAAACTGGTTCTCTTTGTCACTGGAAAGTGCCACTGGGGATGTGATTATTGCCCCCTTTCAGACAACAGAAGAGAAACCCCGGACATGTTTGCCAACGAAAGAAGATGCAATAATTTCGATGAAGTTATCGAAGAAGCAAGGGCGATGAATGCTACTGGCACGGGGATTACTGGCGGGGACCCAATGCTTGATTTTGATAAAACAGTTGAGGCCATTGAAAGATTAAAATCTGAATTTGGGCCAACCCATCACATACACTGTTATACCTCGATTCCGATAAAGCCGGAACAGGCAACAGAATTAGCAAAGGCAGGATTAGATGAATTAAGATTTCATCTTCTAGATTTGAAATTAGATCGCTACATAGAAGCGATAGATACTGCATCAGAGGGTGGGATTTGCGTAGGCATTGAGTTGCCAGCGGAACCTGATAAAGAATCGCAGTTATTTGATTTGGTTAAATCAATCAACGGAACAAATATTCAATTTCTAAATATCAATGAACTCGAAATCACGGTTGGAAATCAAGAAAATATGGACGTACGAGGATTCAATTTAGCTGGAGGTATTACGGCAGCAGCAGAAGGTTCTGCAAATTTGGCTCTACGACTAAAAGAAGCGTCATCTGAACTCGACTATCATCTCAAATTTTGCACGGCTTCCTACAAAGATGCTGGACAACTTAGAAATCGATTCAGAAGAAGAGGGGAAGCCAATTTACGACCTTATGAAGTACTATCAGAGGATGATACAATTCTATTTGGCGCCATACCCTGTTCTTTGGAAGATGCTTCTGAAGATGTAAATGAAATCAAAAACTTCCTCGGATTAAATGATGGCTGGATAAGATACAACGCGTCGACACAGCATATCGAATTCCCCTTATCTGCCGCTGAAGATATTGCCGATTTATTGGAAATTCCAGTTTTAATGGTAGAAGTTCATCCTACACACGACAGATTAGAAGTTGGAGTTGTAAATTTGAACCAACATAGATAATTACTGGTCTGAAGCAACAACAACCCTCGCTGGGATAATTACTCTGTCTTTGTACATGTAGCCTGCCTCTAATTCATCGATTACCATATTTGCGGGAAATTCCTCAGATGGAGGCAGAGCGGTAATGGCTTCCATTTTTGTTGGGTCGAATCGTTCTCCCTTCGTTTCAATAACCTTCACTCCATCAGCATTTAGTTCATTCCACATCTTCGTTCTGATTAATCTCAAACCTTCATCTTCAGATGCTGATAGAGCTCTGTCAATATCTGAAAGTACATTCAACATCTTCCTTGCAAGCCCAAGACCACCATACTGTATGGCTGCAGCTTTTTCAGCCATCAAACGCTTTCTTACATTCTGAATTTCAGCATCCCGATATGAAATTTCTTTCTCAGCGTGTTCTGCCCGCTTTAGCGCTTCTGTCAACGGGTCTACATCTTCTGGCTCTTCAGATAATTCATCAACTTTAACTTCCTCATCCAGAGGTGTTTCAGATTTGGTCTCTTCATCGCCCATGACCGTTCGAAAACAAACATATTTTTCAATATCACGAATTTAGGATATTGAAAAGATTCCATTCTCCATGGCCCCAATTCTCTGCAGGCATGTGATCTCTTCCCAAAACTCTGGCGTATCCTTGCTTATTTACAGCATAATGAAGAAGTCTGGAATTTCGGTCATGCGCCTCGAAGGTGGGTATAATTTTGGGGTCCTTTTTTTCATCCAATGTCTCTCCTAATAATTTCCTTCGTTCCATCCAGTCTGCGCAGACCTTTTCGGAGTACTCCGATTCGCTAAAATTTGCTAGACCAGCACTTATTTGTTCCCATATTTCAAGCTCATACATATCTTCGACATGCTCAATTGGCATTCCTATCGCATTTTCCAAGTAGATGAAACATCTTCCTTCCCAAGCTTCCCAATAACCTATGCTATTCCATTCAACTAATTTCAGAAGAGCATCGTAAGATTTGCTACTAGAAAGTACCTCACGTGTTGGACCCTCGCCAGAAATATTGTCAGCGATGTCTAAAAATTCAGATTCACAATCAATGTCAAAAATTCTGTGTAGTTTTGGATCTTTTTTAGGTCGGCTACCTCGGAATTTTTGATTGTCCATTCCTTCCGTCAACTCAGCCCAATCCATCTCTAAGAATCGATTAAGGGAATCGCCATCAACCAAGTGGAGGCACATTTCGATTCCCATAAATCCTGCGAGACATACATGACTCATCATATATTCGGATTGTTTTTCAAAAACCAAGAATGCGATTATGTGTAGATTTATTCAATAGTATTGAAGAATATGCAGTTTCCCGTTAGTAATAGGAGGGCTTGATGTGGCTACAATCAAAGAGCAAATTCAAGCCCTATATGATGAAATAAATAAAACTCAAAAAAATAAGGCAACGAATGCTCACATTGGGAAACTCAAGGCAAAAATAGCTCAATTGAAATTGAAGGAAGAAAAAGCAGCAGCATCTGCAAAAGCTGCAGGGCCTGCCAAAGGATTTGAAGTGAAAAAATCTGGTGATGCTTCCGTAGCGCTTGTTGGATTCCCATCCGTCGGTAAATCAACACTGATTACGAAAGTAACTGATGCAAAATCTGAGGCAGGAAATTTCGCATTCACAACATTGACTTGCATTCCTGGACTAATGGAACACAGAGGTGCCAAAATTCAGATTCTGGATTTACCTGGACTGATTAAGGGAGCCGCTGAAGGAAAAGGTAGAGGTAAAGAAATTCTTGGTGTTATAAGGTCATGTGATATGGTATTGTATATCGTAGACCCGTTCCAAGATTCTCATTTCAAAGTATTACACAGAGAATTAGAAAACGCTGGAATTAGACTCAATCAAACAAAACCACCAGTTTTTGTGAAGCGTGTTGACAAAGGTGGCATTGATATTAGAACAACCGTAGAGCAAACTCACCTTTCTCCGGATGAAATGGGAGACATCATTCGCTCTTTTGGTTATACATCGGCAATCGTCACTTTACGTACAGATACAACTGCTGACATGATTGTAGACACCCTCGCAGGTAGTCGTGTATACTCAAAATCAGTGATTGCTGTGAACAAAATTGACATCGCATCAGAAGAGGAAATAAGTAATGCTGAAAAAGCTCTACCACAAGATTGGCCAATCATGAGGATTTCCGCTTTCAAAGAAATAGGTTTAGAGGAACTAAAAGATTTCATTTACGACAATCTTGGATTCATGAGAATTTTCCTCAAGCCACAAGGTCAGGATGCAGATTTAGAAGAGCCACTAATAGTAAAAGACGATTCAACCGTAGAAAATGTTTGTAATAATCTCCACCGAGATTTCGTCAGAAAATTTAGATTTGCAAGAGTGAAGGGTCCTTCCGCAAAGTTTGACTGGCAGAGAGTAGGACTAGATCACCAGTTGAAAGATGGTGATTTACTTTCAATTATTATTAAGAGATAATTTAGTCAATAATATTTGCATCTAATGGCGGTTCTTCACCGAGTACGGTCCTAGTTTCATCCGGATCGATGAATAAAGTTCCCAATATTACCAGAGTTTCAAAGACTGCAGCGATTAAAAATAATGTAGAATAATCAAATCTACTACCTAGAGGATCTGTTAGCTGATAGCCAATAATTGCTGATAGATTCATCATTGCCATGTACCCAGTGAATTGCGTCCCCCCAACCTCTGTCCAGGTTATCTTCATCATTAGAGAGTAAGCGTTGATCATTACAATAGACCATAACAGAGTTCTAACTGACCAAATCACCAACATGAACAAACCGTTACTCCAATAATCTGCAGAAAGTCCCCAAGACGCAGTAATTAAGGCCGTAGTTAATGCTGCGTAAATCATTACCAATTTGCCACCAAATCGTTTACCTAATTGCCCTCCGACAACATATCCCAACATAGTAACTATCAGGATTATTCCACCCTTGGTCGCATTGAATTTTTCCTCGGTCCACCCTAATTCACTAGTAAATAACTGTGGCAAAATAGGTACCAAAAAGAAGGATATTGAAACAAGTAAACTCAGAATAATACCAAGTTGGGTTGACCTAAGAGATAGTGCGGTTTTTACGTTAAAAATTATCTCTTTGAAATCCTTCTTTTCCGATGTTTCAACCTCTTCTATGACCTGACCCTCTGACCATGGATATCTCTTTTCACCGGGTCTTTCTGTCATGAATAATGGCACTAGCATTATTCCAACGAGAATTGGTATTTGCAAAAGTATCGCACCTTTTATTCCAACAAAATTGATGATAGTTCCCAAGCCTGCTCCACCAATTATACCTCCAACCGATTTGGAAGTGAACATATAGCTGTTTACTTTTTCAATTTCATTTGATTTCAGGATATCAACAGCCAACGCGTCTGTACTAACATCTTGAAGAGAAGTAAAGATGTTGTATACCAAGAACATGTATGCAAAGAATTGTACATTACCGCTTGGGTTTGGAATTAATAACATCAAGGTTAGCATTACAATCATTCCAGATTGAGCGATTAGAATCCAAGGCCGTCTCTTACCCAATCCTCTGAACTGATATCTATCGATCACCGGCCCCCATAGGAATTTGATAGACCAGGGTAGCGTTCCTAAAGTTAGTAACAAAGCCAATTCTTTTGCGGCAACTCCTTCTACTGCAAGATAGGTTACGAAAGTCACTGTGATGAATCCCCAAGGAATTCCTTGTGCAACATAAAGTGCACACAAAGTGAGAACTCTTGCCCTGTAATTATCACTTAGAGTTGTCCCTGAATCCTCTCCTCGTAATATCACATATTCCTCATCATCAGATTCCTCGAAGACCATACCTAATTGGAATCTGTCGCGTTTGGTAGTTATGTAACCGATTAAAATGAACATAGCCATAAACCAAGGGAAGAAAATCATTGTTGAGATTGAACCTGCTCCTATTGACATAGACTCTGCTAATTTTGTAGGTTCGTTACTTTCTTCCATAGCCCAGTCCCAATTAGCAAGAGTGGCGACAATATCCAAACCTGTTTGTAGGCCAGACTCAAGATTATTTCTACCACCTGCTAAGTTATTGATGACTGCTACATTATCAGATTGGGCATGCTTTGGAGTTTGCTCACACGTATCCCCTTCCTCGAATATGTATTGATGTTGACCTCTAATCCAAGTTGCTGTATGATTATGCATTATGAAATTATAATGATCTGAATTTCCTTTGGTGTCATCGATTACGCTAACCCATTCTTCGGGGTGAGACAAATTTGTGTTAATCGCCTTCAAGTGATTTTGAAACCATGCTGCATACTCACGCATTTTTTCAGAAACCACTAATCCTCTATCTTCATAATACGACCAGTCATCAACTGGAGATGTGAAAAGATACAGCGTCCAATATTCCTCATCACACCCAGATAATTGGCTTGCTAATGGAGTGGGAACTGGCCAATTTAGACCAAACATGTCTAAGTTGACATAGGTCACATTGACATGGTCAGGTATGTGTTCGGTTACAAAATGTAGACTGCCCATTCCACCTCCTTCGGATGATGAAGAACCTTGCCATTCCTCATAATCCCACCAACCTAATTTCCAAGTGTGCTTAGGTTTACCTTCCCATTGGGAGAACGTTCTTGCTAATTCTAAGAGGGAACCACTACCCGTCCCGTCATCGTACGCACCTGAGCTAGTACATGTTGGATAGGTTTGCCCGATTAAAGGAGGTGGGGAGTAACAAATTGCGTCATGGTGTGCTCCGACAACTATCCAATCATCTTCCAATGTTCCGTTGATTGTTACGACTATATTTTCACAATTCGAACATTCTTGAGTCTGGAAAGGCTGTCTTTCGACATAATAACCCATTGACTCCAGTTCGGATGCAATCCAATTTCTAGCATTGATATTTGCTTGTGTGTCTATTTGTCGATAACCAAAATCTGCCATCTGAACCATGTTATCATATGCTCGACTCCCATCTGGCCATGCTTCTTGTTCAGAAAATTGAGAGTCTGATGATTCTTTAGCCACAGTAGATGAGAGCATGATTTGTAAAACCAATATGCCAAGAAGGAAAGTTAGTGGGGCCTTCCTGTGCATGGTTGACGGTGCGTAGTTGAGAACATAAGGCCTACGAATCATGGTGAAAATTCAATCCCAAATTCCCATGTCCATTCTCGCATCATCTGAAGCGTGGATTTTTGGATCCCACCTCGGACTCCAAACAAGATTAATGTGAACACTTTCTACTGCATTTAGTGCGGCTCTGTGAGCCGCCGCCATAATTTCAGCAGCTGAAGGACATCCTGGACTGGTAAGTGTCAAATCTATTTCTGCGTGTTCTTTGCCGTCTTTTTGTTCAAATCTGATATCGTAGACCAGTCCCAATTCAACGATGGAAATCTGCAATTCAGGGTCCTCTACTTCATCTAATGCATTCATTACCTCTTCTTTTTCAGCCATTAATTACAACTCCTAACTTTTGAAATAATCATATCGAACATTGTTCGAAATCCGTTTGAACGTGATGGAGTCAAACTGTTTAGAATTCCTGCTTCTTCAGCAAATTCTGGTGTGAGTTGTAATACATTGTGAACTTCATGGCCGTTGATGGCGATTGTCAAAATGCCTTGTAACCCTTGAACCATTTTTGCATCAGCTGCTGATTTTAGCCAAACCTTACCATCAGATACGTCAACTTTGACATGGGCGATAGATTGACAACCTTTTACCAAAGTGTCTTCATTCCATTCATCCGTTGGTAATTCATCGACTTCAGAAGAAAAATCCATCAGAATTTCCAATTTCTCGAACTGGTCCTCTATCTCATTAAATTCATCGATTATTTCCTGTATCGATTGAGGCCATTTCATGCCATTGCCTCCAACACCCGATCGATTCCAGCAAGGAAAATCTCTGCATCACTTTTGTCATTGTAAATGTAAAATGAGGCTCTTATGGTACCAGATACTCCTAATCTCTCCATAAGAGGTTGCGCACAGTGATGACCTGTTCTAACAGCAATGCCCTGAGCGTCAAGCAGCCTCGCAAAATCTTCAGGATGGATAGATGGGTGAGTGAACGATACAACTGCGGCATCTCTATCACCGAGGTTAGAGTAAACCTTCATTCCTTTTTCAGTTAATTTGGATTTAACATACCTAGCTATTTGTATGAGTCTTGAGTGATGCATTTCCAAGTCTATATTTTCCATCCATTTTAGCGCAGCCGCCCATCCAACACCTTCAGCAATTCTTGGTGTCCCTGCTTCGAATTTATGCTCATTAATTTGGTAAGTAGAACCCTTTAGTGAGACGGTCTCAATCATATCGCCACCTCCCATGAATGGTATCATGTTAGCAAATGCATCTTCACTGACCAACAATGCACCGATACCTGTCGGACCACACATTTTGTGTGCGCTAAACGCCATAAAGTCTGCACCTGAATTATCGAAATCAATCTCCTCGTGAGGGACTGCTTGTGCAGCATCTATGAGGACTTTAGCGCCAGCTGATTTTGATAATGAAATGATATCTTCAACGGGGTTTCTGATTCCTAAAACATTTGAGGTATGAACAACACAAACAAGTTTTGCGCCGTCGAGGGATGCTGCAAAAATATCCATGTCCAATTTTCCATCAGTAACAGGAACAAATCGTAACTCAATCGCTTTACGTTCAGCAAGTAATTGCCAAGGCACAATATCGCTATGGTGCTCCATTTCTGTCAAAACAACTACGTCGCCATCAGTAAGATTTGCTTCACCCCAGGAATGGGCTACTAAATTGATTGATTCGGTAGTGCCACTTGTTATCACAACACGCGAAGCATTGTACCTTTTTTTCAACAGTGTTCTACACTTTTCATAACCTTCCGTCGCTTCACCAGCAAGTGTGTGAACAGCCCTATGTACATTTGCATTTGACGAGGAATAGTAATGATTCATCGCATCGATAACACACTGCGGTTTTTGAGTTGTAGCGGCATTATCAAGATAGACTAATTGTCTTCCATTTACTTGCCTTGATAAAATCGGAAAGTCATTTTTCAAATGATCACCTCTTTATCAGGCACTCCAAGTGGAGAAGTAATCGTGTTCTTAAAACAGATATGACATCCTCATTTTTGATATGTTTGAATGCGTCCATTAGGAAACCTTCGACAATAAGTGAAGATGCTTCCGATTCAGATAATCCTCTGGATTGTAAATAGTGAATTTGTGATGAATCAATAGGAGCGCTTGCTGCACCATGTGCTGCTTTAACATCATCAGCCAGAACTTCTAATTCTGGAATCGATTCGGCTCTTGATTTTTCTGACAATAATAAATTTCTGAAAACTTGTCCTGCGTCACTTCCGTTTGCATTCTCTTCGATTGTAAGTAGTCCAGTACCAACAGAATGAGAGGAATCATCACATGCTGAGTGGATAACAAGTGATGAGTTTGTATTACCAACATCGTGACATATCTCGACATGATTGTCGTCATGTCTGCTTCCGTGACCATAAGATGCGATTCCTGCTCTAACAAAAGCACCTTGTCTATTTAGGTTGATTCTAACGTCTGATTTGTTAAGGAATCCACCTGAGGACATACCCGCATATTCGAGTTCCGAATCTCTTTCAACATTCCAATCTTCAACTTTTAACAGGTGACAGTCACTCGACAAGTCGTTTATTATTGCAAAGGAAAGATTGCCATTAACATTTCCTGATATTCTCAAACCTGTCCATCCAGCGTCACCAGAAATTCTTATGATTAGAGTGGAGTGGCCAGAGGATTCGATTTTCATCTCACCTGCACAAACATGACCAGAGCACCTTAGATCAAGTTCTAATTTTTCATCTGAAAGTTTGATTAATTTACAAACATTTGAAGTTTGGTGGATGAAATTTCTAGCAATTTCTTCACTATTTTCAAGCTCAATATCTTCTCCATTTGAAAATTTAATAGCATCAGCAATGGGAACTTCTTCAACCTTAGTAGGATGAATTCTGTGCCAGGGCGTGTATCGCCAAAGATGCTCAGAACGTGGTGGTATAGCAATTTCATGATATTGAATCATCCAATTGCGCCCTCCATTTCCAACTCTAAAAGACGATTTAACTCGACAGCGTATTCCATTGGCAACTCTCTGGTGAAAGGTTCAAAGAATCCATTGACGATTAATCCCATGGCTTCTTCCTCGCTGTGCCCTCTTGACATCAAGTAGAACAGTTGGTCATTGCTTACTTTCGAAACACTAGCTTCATGTTCTAAATCAGCGCTTGAGTTACCCACTTCCATTGTTGGATATGTATCGGATTGACTATCCGAATCCAGCATCAACGCATCACAAACAACCTTTGACCTACAACCATGAGCTTTAGGTGTCACCTGTAACATACCTCTGTAAGATGATCTGCCACCGTTTTTGGAGATGGATTTAGAAAGAATATTCGAGGTAGTATTTGGCGCCAAATGGTGAACTTTAGCACCTGCATCTTGGTGCTGACCTTTTCCGGCATATGCAACTGAAATAACCTCGGCATGAGCCCCTTCACCTTTCAATAACACGGCTGGATATTTCATAGTCAATTTTGAACCAATATTGCCGTCAACCCATTCTATTGTAGCGTTGGCGTGTGCAACTCCCCTTTTTGTGACTAAATTGTAGACGTTTGCTGACCAATTTTGTACGGTCGAGTAACGGATTTTTGCCCCATCCATAGCGATTAATTCCACAACAGCAGAATGTAGAGATTCAGTAGAGTAAGTGGGTGCAGTACATCCTTCAACATAGTGAATTGAGGAGCCCTCATCCGCAATTATGAGTGTTCTTTCGAATTGCCCCATGTTTTTGGCATTTATTCTAAAATATGCTTGAACTGGCATTTCAACATGAATGCCCTTTGGAACATAAATGAAAGAGCCACCTGACCAAACTGCCGTGTTTAGTGCTGAAAATTTATTGTCGCTCGCTGGAACTACAGTTGCGAAATATTTCTTGACAATATCAGGGTATTCTTTTAGTCCAGAATCCATGTCTAGAAAGATAACTCCTTGCTCTTCGAGATCTTCCCTAATCGAGTGATAAACTGCTTCAGATTCATATTGTGCGGTAACTCCACCAAGCCATTTTTGTTCAGCTTCAGGAATACCTAGTCTATCGAACGTATTCTTAATGTCTTGAGGCACCTCATCCCAGCTCTTTTCTGTTCCCTCTGATGACCTTAGGAAATAAGTTACTGCGTCAAAATCAATTTGGTTTAGCATGTCGCAATTTCCCCATTTTGGCATTGGCATTTCCATGAAACGGCGATAAGCCTTTACTCTAATTTCAGTCATCCATTTAGGCTCGTTTTTTAATTCTGAAATGTCTATAACTACCTGCTCTGAAAGGCCTTTATCAAATCTTATTGTTGCGTTTTCAGGGTCGTGGAATCCATATTTGTAATCTCCAACTGCTTCTCTTGCGGAATCGTCAACCATGTAATCACCTCAAGCTTCAACCCAGTCATACCCTTTCGACTCAAGTTCGGTCGCAAGTTCGGCTCCACCGGTTTTGACTATTTTTCCATCAATCATAACGTGCACAAAGTCAGGTTTGACGTGGTCTAGTAGCCTTTGATAGTGTGTGATAAGGAGACATCCCGCATTTGGAGAGATAGAATTTATGCCATCTGCGACTACCTTAAGTGCGTCGATATCGAGACCCGAGTCTGTTTCGTCGAGTAAAGCCAGGCAAGGATTCAACAACAACATTTGAAGTATCTCAAGTCTTTTCTTTTCCCCGCCACTAAACCCGTCATTTACTGAGCGACCGAGGAATGATTTATCCATGTTTAATGATTCCATGTGTCCTTGTAATTCTTTTCTGAATTCCCTAGCAGATGGAGCCTTTTCACCTCTGACTGCTGAAACTGACTTTCTAAGGAATGTTCCGACTTGGACGCCCGGGATTGAGGAGGGGTATTGAAACGACAAAAACATCCCAGCCTGAGCTCTTTCGTGAACTTCTAAATCCTCGATTGATTTACCATTGAAATGAACTGTTCCTTTTGTGATCTCATATGCAGGGTGACCCATTATTGCATTAGCCAAAGTTGACTTACCTGCACCATTTCTACCCATAATTGCATGTACTTCTCCGATCTTAATCTGTAGAGATAATCCCTTGATGATTTCAGTCTCTTCGACACTGACGTGAAGGTCAGCGATATCAAGAACCATATCTCCCATGTTTACCCCCTAACATCTCACCTTTATGAAACACTGTACTAACCAATGTAACACGGGAAATTTGGCATCCATCTAAAATACGAGGTTTATTGAATAATTACTTTGAGGATAAGGCATGGATGATGACCTATTGGAGCAGTATCGCAAGGAAGCGGCTGTTGCAATGGAAAAAGAGTCACTGAAACGTATCGCAGAAACTGTAGATGTAGGATACGAATCGAAACTCAAGTCAACATCATTGCATGAAGTTGAGGATATGATAGGAGCATTACTATCAAGACTCGGTGCCGTTAGAGCAGCTTTGGATGGACATGGCGGTGGAATCGATATCGAATCTCAAGACATATCGGAGAATGGTTTCGATTTTGTCTTGGACCTCACTGGAGCATGCTTATCTTGTGGCGCAGCTCCTGGAACACTTGAAGGGATTAAGTCAGACTTGGAAAATGACGATGAGATAAATTCAATCAAATACAGTTCAAAATTACTCGACACGTTCGATGAACTTGGCAGGGAATTTATTCTCGCACACGGCAACGTTGAATTTGTTTGACTCGGGGGCTAATAAAGTGAAATGGAATAACAAAAATCGTCCTAATCCAAACCCGTGTCGCGAGCAAGATTTGGGTAAATTCGAGGTTACAACCCGTGATGGGCAATCACGACTAGGAAGGCTTCATACAAACCACGGAATACTCAATACACCGTGCTTATTGCCGGTAATCAACCCCAATATTAGGACGATTGAACCTAAAGAAATGTGGGAAAAATATGGGATTGAAGCTCTGATAACCAACTCATACGTAATTTGGAAACATGAGGAATTGAGAAACAAAGCACTCGAACGCGGAGTGCATGAACTTCTAGAATACCCCGGAGTTATTATGACTGATTCAGGAACATTCCAATCCTATGTCTATGGTGATGTTGAGGTAGGAGTTAGGGAAATTGCAGATTTTCAGAATAAAATTGGCGTAGATATCGCTACAATGTTAGATGTCTTTTCAAGACCCGACATGAAATATTCCGAGGTTAAAAACGCAGTAGATGAGACTCTCATGCGAGCACAAGAATCGATAGATTCGGCTAATGGCACAATGATGAATGGTCCTATCCAAGGCGGATTATTTCCCGATTTAAGAGAAAAAAGTGCAAAAGAAATGAGCAATTTCGACTTTGCTGTCCACCCTATTGGAGGAATCGTCCCAATTATGGAAAACCACGATTATAAAGATCTGGTTAAAATCATGCTTGCTGTGAAATCCAACCTCACACCAAATAGGCCCGTCCACATGTTTGGTTGTGGTCACCCTATGCTCTTCCCGATGCTTATAGCGATGGGAGCGGATTTGTTCGATTCAGCTGCTTATGCATTATTTGCTAGAGACGGTCGGCTTCTAACTCCTTGGGGTACCGAAAAAATTGCCGAATTGGAAGAATGGCCGATTCTTATGCCATCGGTTGTGGGAATATCTCCTCAAGAAGTAAGAGGCCTGAACAAGGAAGAAAGGACTGAAATCCTAGCAAGATTCAACCTTGAGGTGACTCTCCAAGAATTATCTAGATGTCGGCAAGCGATTCGTGATGGTAAAATTTGGCAATTAGCAGAAATGAGAAGCCATCAGCATCCTTCACTCAGAGAGGCTTTTTTGTGGTTGATAACAAATCCCGCAAGATCATCCATGGAACCGTTAATTCTTGATGATGTTTCAGCATCTAGAGAAATTGGCGACCAGAGGGGCGATTGGGAAAGCAGTTGGGACTGGTTGGTTTATTCACAAACTAGTCCGAGAACGGGCTCCGAATCCTGGGGGGGACCAGATACATACCATCGACCTCAAATCGAGTTAGCAAGAAGAAGATTATTTGCGCGATGGGTATCCAATAAACCCGGAGACGTGATTATTTTCCATGGCGCTAGCGCTCCATGGAGAGACAGGATTGGGCATCTGACTGATAGACTAGCTAACACCGATTACGAAATTTTTGTCCTCACACCTGTGGGCTTGCTTCCTTGGGGACTTGAGGATTTGAACCCGTGGGCGCACGTCGAAGGTCCAGATTGGTTATGGAATAGACGGCCTGACTTACAATGGATTCAGAGAGAGCTCAAAAGGTTGGGAATAGAGGACAGAAAAATCATTACATTCGATATCTCAAATACCGAAAATCTTCATGAAAATATGTTCAAAAAATTGGGAATCGATGAGGTCGATAAAAATCAGAATAAACGATTGATTGGTCAAATGGTGGACAAGCTTACAGTATTATGCAATTTGGATAATTCAGATGCCCAGTCAATCTGTTATGATGCAACATTTACGATGAGCAGAACCGAAAGAATTCGTAACATGATCGACAAAGAGGGGCGCCATCTTTTTTCACCAAGGTTGGCTGAAGGGGGAATTTCATTAACTGCTGATGGTGCTAAATTGCTTCATTCAAAAAGAAATTTAGTTATTCCATCAGGTTTTTCTGATGAAGGTTTCAACTTTAGTCCCGGTCAAGGACCTGCATGGATAGTTGTCAATGATGATGCTGTTCCATTCATTAAACAAGGCCGTAATGTAATGAATGGATTTGTACTTGGAGCAGACCCTTGGTTACGCCCAAACGAGAATATTTTGATAGTGGATAAAGAAGGTGATTTGATTGGTTTCGGAAGGTCTTCAACCACCCTTTCCGAAATTTCTTCATTCAAGAAGGGAATTGCTGTAAAAACGAGGGAAGGATGCCCTTGATGGGTTATGTTCAAGTGCCTCTTCAAATGTGTCAAAAACATGGACAGAGATTTGATTATCGAATCTTCTGGACTAACAAAAATGTATGGCACTCATGTCGCTCTTGATGCGCTTGACATTAGGATACAACAGGGTGCTACCGGACTACTAGGCCCTAACGGTGCTGGAAAGTCTACATTTTTGAAGACAATTTTGGGCTTAATCCAAGTTACATCGGGTGATGGCAGGGTTCTAGGTTTAGATATCAGAACACAAGGTGAAGAAATACGACAGCGGATAGGATACATGCCCGAATATGATGCTCTAAATCCCAACATGGAAGCGATTTACCAAGTAAAATACTGTGGTGAATTAATAGGAATGAATCCCAATGTTGCTTTGCAAAGGGCGCATCAGGCACTGGAATATGTGGGATTGGGTGAACAAAGGTACAGGGAAGTTTCTACATTTTCAACCGGAATGAAACAAGCTACAAAACTAGCTTGTGCACTAATTCACGACCCAGAACTAATTATTGCGGATGAACCAAGTAATGGATTAGATTCAAAATCGAGAGAATTTATGTTGAACACTCTGAATGTAACAGTTGAATCAGGTCAAAGGTCCGTTCTCATGGCCTCGCACCTGATGGAAGATGTTGAGAGAATTTGTGATAATATCGTGCTTCTACACAAAGGAAAATTGGCAGCTCAAGGTAGGATTGAAGATTTGAAGGCGATAGACAAAGAAGTGGAAATTCACGTTTGGGGTTCGGCGTCAAAGATGGAGGAAGATCTCAAGGATTGTGGAATGAAAGTACGTAGGGAAGGCAGGATAATGCGCATTGGCCATACTGGCGATGAAACCTACACACAAATTCTGAAATCTGCAGCAAAAGTCGGTAGCCAAGTAAGAAAAATGCATGATTATGAAGCAAGTCTTGAAGATTTATTCTTGGTGATAATGGAAAGGCTAGGACACGATGTAAAAAGTAGTGACGAATTATTGGAGGGCTCCATCTGACTGATGAACCGTTTGAACCCGTTCAATCAAAAGAAGCCTCTTTTGACGCTCAAACCCCAGTTACAGGTCAAACAAAGATGCAAACAGCGTGGTCTGCAAATTCAGATGACGGCGGCGACGCACAGATTGCTACTCAATCTAAAGGACAGATTTTTGAACAGGTATATCAGCCGTGGGAAGGAGAATTAAGCCCAAGATGGATGAGAAATTGGACGATACTAAGACACCACGTACTCGGCATTTTCAAAAAAGGCCACAGGCCTTGGAATATTGCCACTAAACTGTTCATATTTTTCGTCCTAATTGCTTCAATGACAGATATTGCAATGGTAATTTTATTTGGCATTCTTGGAGACACGGAATTTTATGACCTCTGGGGTGTTAATAGAAATAACTTGTACGGCCATGTATTAGGTTTCTTTCCGCGAAATATTCTGTATTATCCAATTCTTGCAGCACTTCTTGTTGGGGGGATGATTTCTGAAGATAGGACACATGGAACGAGTGCGTTGTATTTTTCAAGACCAGTCAATAGATTCGATTACGCATCAATGAAATTCTTATCTGTAGCAATTATTCTACTATTGGTTATCAACGGAACTTTGGTCCTTTACTACATGTCTGATGTACTGGTCAAAGGAAGAGGTTGGGCCTGGATTATTGATACATTTCCAATGTTCTTAGGTGCATTCATGGCTGGAATTATTTTATCATTCACTTACACATCAATCGGTCTCTCACTTTCTAGCATATCAAGAGGTAAATTTTTCCCAGCCATCGGATTAATTGCAATATTGATGGGCACGAAATCAGTAGCTGCAATAATCGATAATCTGTTCGATAACTCAATACTTTACGTTATCTCACCATTCGATTCTATATGCCATGTGAGTCAAGAACTACTGGGGATAGATCCAACTTATTCTCACCCTTGGGCGTGGAGTTTAATTTCAGTTGTTTTAATCAACGGTGTTGCTCTCTATCTACTAGCAAATAGGGTAAGCTCGATGGAGGTGACACGTGAATGATTCCTGACTTGACCCAGGAAGGAAAAGCGGTTACACAAGAGTGGAGTCCTGTTCAGACCACTCCTGTTGTAATGTTTGATAGAGTTTCAAAATCATACGGCAGAATTAACGCCGTAACGAGTATATCCCTCGGATTATCAGGAGGAGTAACCGGAATATTGGGGATGAATGGGGCAGGTAAATCCACTCTCTTCAAACTAATGATGGGTAAAATAAGACCGAGTTCAGGAGCCATTAGATTGTTCGGAGAAGACCCTTGGAAAAACACTGCTCCATACTCGAGGGTTGGCTTCGTGCCTGAGCATGAAAAATTGCATGATTGGATGACTGCGTTTGATTTTGTAACCACCTTTGCACGACTTCACGGATTAACCCGAGAAGAAGCTGAAATAGAAGCAAAAAGGGTACTAAAATTTGTATCATTAGACGACGTAATGCACAAGCAGATTGGTCAATATTCCAAAGGTATGCGCCAAAGGGTAAAAATTGCTCATGCTTTGGTCAATGACCCTGAACTGATAATCCTAGATGAGCCACTGCAAGGGTGCGACCCTCTTGCTCGAACTACCATCATGAATGTAATCAAGGAACTGGGCGCCATGGGTCGAACTGTACTGGTCTCCAGTCATATTCTTGGTGAAATAGAACGTATAACAGAACAAATTGTGATCTTGCACAGAGGTAGAATATTAGCCTTAGGAAATTCACACGCCATTAGAGAAATGCTTGACCAACACCCTCACAAAATTGTATTGAAGTGTGAAAATCCAAGGGATGTTGCAAAACACGTCATTGAAATCGAACAAATCACGGGGATGAGTTTTGTAGAAAATAAAGAACTGATATTGGAGACAAATAATCTTGGTGATGTTCACAAACAATTACCTAACTTGATTGTAAATAGTGGATTTAATGTTACAGGAATCGATAATCCCGATGATGACTTAAAGTCAATACTTACCTATCTAACAGGAGGTTACTTATGACCTCTAAGATGGATACTATCTGGTCTAGATTGGACAGAAAATCAACTGCAATCGCAGAATTCACTATGCGACAGTATCGACAGAGGATTTCTACTTGGGTAATTTTAGCCTCAGCGACTCTAACGATAATGCTGATGCTTTTGTTCTACATAGACGGAATGAACTCAGAATTTGAAGCGATTGACAACGACAGGGATTCGTTTGATGATGATGGTGACGGATATCCAAACGGGCAAGAAATCCTCTACGGAACTAATCCAATGTCTGCGGATTCATTTCCCATTGGGGTTGAACCAGACCCTCCTGAGAAATGGATAAATGAGGATGATTTTGACTGGGATGGAATAACCATAGGCGAGAATTCTTTAGGCTTGGACGACGATGGTGATTGTGAGGTTAAAGACACTTCATCACAAAAAGACACCAATGGTAACGGTTTTGGATGCGACATCAGGATTCTATTAGATCCTGCAAATAGTACATTCTTGATTGATGCTGACAATGGAGTTGATGAAGACCCTGATGAGGATAAATATGGTAAGGAAGCAAGCCATCGTGCATTCATCCTTGGGATAGGTAAATTTGGAATCGTATATCTTCTTGGAATATTTCTACCCTTATTCTTGGCAACAGGATTAATTCGTGATGAAATGACTGACGGGACGATACACTACATGTTGGCAAAGCCAATTTCAAGAGGAGAGATTTTACTTTATCGAATGATAGGATATATAGGAATAACGTGGCCTTACATTATTGGATTGTGCTTGTTTCTAAGTATAGTCACTGGTATTTTTGGTCCTTCAGAAGGAGTCTTCAGGTGGTCAGACCTTGGTGTATGGATGTCAATTGCATTCTCAGCAATGCTCGTATCACTAGTTTATGGCGTCATATTTTGTGGCTTTGGAATTCTATGGAAAAATGGAGTGATACTAGCCCTAATTTTTGCTGCTTGGGAATTAGGTATGGCATTTATTTCTATCTTTAGCGGTGGGGAATCCGCAATCCGTTATTTCTCGATAATAGGATGGGGATTAACGATAGTTGATGCTGGAACACTGATATTTTGGCCAGATAACTTCCTTCTGATAGAAAAAGGCCTTTGGGGTGGTGGACACGTATATGATGAACCGATTTTCTTTACTGGAGAAATTGTATATGAGCCCTTACCGGGAGCGGAACCACTGAGTGGTTTCTCTGCAAATCCAGGTTTAGGGTTATCTAATTGGGCTTCGATGTTAACCTCAACCTTGGTACTAATTTTCCAAGGCATAATGGCATGGTATATTGGCCAAACTATATTCAAGGGCAAGGAGGTTGATTAGTGATCGATATTGAGCGCTTTGAAGGTGATTTGTCAAGCCTTTGGAAGTTGCAAAACCTACCTCCAATCCACCATTTAACATGGGATTGGTGGTGGTGGTTAGTCATGCTAGATGACGAAAATGGAAATCCTGCTGGAAAACAATTGATGGTTCTTTGGTCAACAAAAGATAACCCCCTTGTCGAAGTAAATGGATACCCTTGGATGCCCAAAGGAAGGCCTGGTTTTGATGACAATGGTGCGATTGCAATTGATGGTATGGTAGCTGCTTGGTGGTATGATGGACAAGAGATGTTAGAACCTTTGGTCTTGGAAGAATCCAGGATAATTGTCCTCGCTGAAAATCATCCAAAATGGCCACATAATAAAGGAGGAATTGTTGCCACTGACACCGAAAGGGAATTTTCAATGGGCCTCACTCCAAATGAAGATAGATTCTGGGTTAGATTGGAATCCGAAATCGGCGATTTTGACCTCAATATGACACCCTGGAACAAAGCGATGTCTAGCCTCAAAGTAGCGCAAGCCGAGTACGGAATGGGAATGGGTTATGGAATCTCACGTCTACACGGAACGAAGTGTCACGGAGAGATTGCGGGTAAAAGTGTGAATGGTACAGCATATTTTCAGAAGGTATGTGTCCAAGCTCCATCTCCACCTTGGTATTGGGGTATGCTTCATTTTGATGATGGTTCATACATAGATTGGTTTGTTCCTCACGTTTCTCCAACTATTACTGCAAAGGACTCCAGGCCATGGAAAAAACGTGACATATCACACATATCCCTGTCACAAGGAGGTTTATTTCATGATGTTTCAAGGAAGAGGAGTGAAAAATTCAATCAGGTAAGAATAAGCAAAACATGTAACGAAAATGGATTACCAATATTTCACGTCCACATGTGGAACGGAATTACAGAAATTAGAATTGAAGCAGAAGCTGTAACACGTGCACACTGGACTTTTGACCAACCAACAATGGGTGGGCTAAAATCTCATCTAACTTACAACGAGTATCCTATTATTGTAAATAAATTGGAAGTCGATGATGAGCAAGGAATCAGGACAAGAGAGGATTGGGGCACGATTAGAGGCAATGCCGAACATTCTTGGGGGATTTTGCTCTGATTTTCCGATACATTCATCACTGACGTAACACCAAGCATCTCTGGAGAGATTAGTTTGGAGGACGAAAATACCGCCCCATCAGAAGCAAATAGCCCATCATCAAATCCGGCTCAAAGCCAAGCTGAAGTCAATGCAAAACTGCGGGAAAGATTCAGGCTAACCAGTGATGAAGAGATCCTTAAACACATGAAACCGTCTCCGTTTGCTTTCCTTCCAATGTATGCAGTAGCAGGTTTGATTTTCTTCGCTCATTTCATGTTTCAAAAGAATTGGGACAATGATGAATCAGCAATCGCTGGAATTATGCAATCACTTATCGAATTAAGTGTTGAAATAGGAAATATTGGATTCGTCATGGTAATGCTGGTAATTACTTGGATAAACCGCATGTTTAATGGTGCAACAAGTGGCAAGTGGACAACTATGTATCTACTATTGGTAACTTTCACCCCCATGATAATTGCATTCGATGAAATCTTGGTATTCTTTGGTTTAATAGATGAAGGTTTCATTCCAATCGACAACTTCAACTATTGGTTATTTGGAATATTCTGGTCTTTTTTGTTTATAGGAATTACATTATTCTATCAGAGGAGTTTCCATTATGCAATTACAAACCACAGAGTCATTTTTACTCAACACTTATTCATTCCAGGAGACGGAAGAAGAATCCTTTTCGATAATATCAACGAAATTAGGACTCAAAGAACATTCCTTGGGGCTTTCCTAGGATTTAACACAATTATTTGTGACACTGGTAGCCAATTAGGCATCGGCGAGGATGCCATGTCTGTTTCAGTTGGAAGCACTGGTAGTGATTCAGGTTCTGCTTCAGAGGCTACTGGAGCAGTTGGCTGGTTCAAAAAACTCTTTGCATTTGTTACATATCAGAGGACTCGAAGAGTTGATATGCCTGACCCAAAATTCTCTCTATACTGCATAAACAAGTGGAGAGAAACCGAACAACTGCTAAACGAAATGCACCAGAGACATAGTCAATCTGGCATTCTTAGTGAGTTGAAAGACCAAATTGCTTCAAACTGAATCTGCACATAGGTTTCAAAAACCTGTTTTGTGAGGCAGGGTCATGAGCGACCTAATTCAAGAGGCAGGCATAGCGCTTTCAAATGGAGATTTTAATGCAGCACTGGACTTATTTGACAAAGCAATAAAAGAAAACCCAGACAATGCAATCGCACATTATGGATGGGCTGAATCAGCATTCATGAGGTTGTCAATGGATATGGAAGAAGACATTCCAGCTGGGAAAATCATGCAGGTTTACAAGAAGGCAATGCAACTAGATGAAGAAAATCTCGAGTATGTTGCATCATTTGCTAATTTCTGTCTTGATTGTGGCAGAATCCCAATGGCAATTAAAGAGTACCAGCGACTTGAAAAAATGGCTGAACTATCTGAAATCCCTGTGGAAGACACATTATTTGATGCGAGCAGATTGATCGTAGAAGCTATTGAAAGAGTTGGCCAAGGAAGAGACAACCCAATGATTCAACCATGGTTGAAGCAGGCATTAATCTGGGCCGTAGGTGGACTTGGTTTCTCTGCAGAAGACGCAGCATCTACTCTAAGTTCAGAGTGAGGTGGATTGTTTGGGGAAGGCGCGAATCGCCTTCAGATATGGCTACTTCGGAGATACTTTCAGAGGAAGTCAAATTCAACCAGACGTAGAAACAGTACAAGGTAGATTTTGTCACATATTCAAAAAAAAGCTGAAGTGGACAAATGAGAGAATTCCAATGGCACTCTCAAGTAGAACAGATTCTGGAGTTCATGTGCGTTTGAATGGTGGCTCAATCGATATTGATGAGGAAAGATGGAATGCGATGGGGCCGGGCGGATTTATGAGGGCTGTTGGTCATCAAATTCCCTCATCAATTTCTCTTTTTGATGTGAAGAGAGTTGATGAAAACTGGAGCGCAAGGACATCAAACGGAAGAACATACAGATACAGAATGGAATGTATGAATGATTGGATTGAGCCGGAGATTGATTTCTTTACTCGATTATGTTCATTATTTGAGGGACAACATGATTGGTCCAATTTTTGTCGAAGAGAACCAGATAGGACTACAATTCGTAAAGTCGAATATTGCATTCCTTGGATGAACTCGGGAAGAATTGTGGGATTTGAAATATCTGCCAAAGGATTCGTATGGAATCAAGTTCGTAGAATTGCAAGCGCAATGATACAAGTTCTAACAAAGAATATTGATGAATCTAAAATTATAGAAGCAAGGGACAACCCTGATGTTGAAATTGACCTTGGATTAAGTGAACCTGATTGGCTTATTCTTTGGAACGTTTCATGGGCTGAATTTGCTGATGTAAATACTGAGGAACCTAAAATAAATCCACCAGATAGGTCAAGTAAAAGATGGCAAGAATTGGCCAAACTTCAACAGAAAGAAATCCTCATTCGTCAGTTCGACCTCATTCAAGGACAATACTAACGTAATCCCCATCCTCGATTGAACAATTTTCCCGTAAGAATACATCTGCAATGACTTCTACAACATCATCGTGTCTCGTCAAATCAGGAATCAAAATTGCACAATCAACTGAAATGTTTGGAACCATTATTTTTGCCATAAATGCTGTTGCTCCGCCAAAAGAGACACCGTCCCTGTCAAATCCTTTGATTCTGTGGGCCTGGATATTACTTTCCTCGCCTTCATCTAATCCAGCAGAAACGCGTAACTTTTGGTATTCGACCAGTGATTCGCCTTGAACGCTTACATTCAATGTTCCTGGCCAAGCGCTTTTGCCAATTATAGTTTTGAATTGCTCTTGATAGTGGTGCTGAGACATGAAGATATGAGCACGGCCCAAACCTGAGGACACTACTCCCTCAATGCGCATGGCCCGCCGACAA